>DAIRFH010000009.1:0-51499 GCA_036795145.1 Methylocystis sp.
ACATTGGCGTAGTCGCCCGTCGGCGACACCCATTGCTTTGAGTCCTTCATCAGGCTCGATAAGGAATCCGTCGCGCTCTTCGGAGAAGACACGCCGGCGGTTGATTTTTGAACGATCGCAGAAAGAGCCTTAATGGCGGCTTCAATCTCTGGTCGGGCGCTTAGTTTCTGAGCATTTTCTAACTGACGAACAGCCTCTTGGAGTAATTCTTGTTCCGACTTTCCGGCTTGAGCAGTCGTTGTGGGGGATGCCGGCATCGTCCATGTTTGGGCAATAGACGCATCCGTCAGAAATAGAGCTACTAAGCTTGTTGACGCTAACAACCCTAATTTATGCATGGGGTTCTCCCTAAATTTCCCTGATTGTTGATTGTATTTCCTGGAGATCAGAGTTTGTCATCTTAACAATTCGCTGGCGCCTTCTAGCACACTGGATTTTGTCGGTCAGAATTATAATTTTATGCTGATTTTAATTGGTGGAGCCAGACGGAATCGAACCGACGACCTCTTCAATGCCATTGAAGCGCTCTCCCAACTGAGCTATGGCCCCATAAATTCTGCGCCACCTCTTGGGGGAGGTTGCGGGCGAAACGCTTTCGCCGACGGCTGTATAGTTCAGGCAGCCAGGCGTCGCAACCCCGAGCAGGCAAAGGGGCGTGGATGTCCCATTCAAGGAGAACGTCATCGCTAAAAAACTTGAGATAGGAAGCGTTATTCTTTCTATTTTAGAAGCGACATGGAAAGTTCAGCTTAACAGCGTATTTATCGTCTCAAGAAACTTTGCAACAGAGATCGGCTTAGAAATATAGCCTTGGCATCCACTCAAACGAATTTTCTCTTCATCGCCTTTCATGGCGAAAGCTGTGATAGCAATAATGGGAGTGTGAGAGAGTCGATCGTCGGATCGAAGGTGTCGTATCGCTTCAATGCCGCTCATGCCGGGAAGTTGAATGTCCATTAAAATCAGGTCTGGTAAATATTGGCCTGCCACCTCAATCGCATCGAAACCATTTTTTGCTGTCAAATAGGCGTAGCCCCCTGCCTCTAACAGGTCAGTGAAAAGTTTCATATTTAGATCATTGTCTTCTACGATCAGGACCGTTTTCATTTTGGGCCGCAATATTGAGAGAGTAATGTTTTTTAAAGTGGCGATAAGTCGATTCTACCCTTAGTATAAATCTATGTTGGATCATTCATGAAGCGCTTAGCTGAGCATCGTTTGGGACAGGTGGGAAGAGCAGAAGCTGGCGATATTGCGATTCTTGTTCTTGGTTTTTTGACAGAAGATGATGAGCGACTTGATCGTTTTCTAACCTTGTCAGGCCTTGATCGACGGGATGTAGCAGGTCAGCATGAGCTGACGGCGTTTAGATTGGCCGTCCTAGATTATCTTGCCTCCGATGAAGCTTTGCTTTTGTCTTTTGCAAAATACCAAAGCCTTAGTCCAACAATAATCAACAATGCGCGGCGTGCGCTAGGAGGATTATGTTTTGACTAGGACAGGAGCCTTTCTAGGGCGTCAACGCCTGCCTTGGCGATAAGTCCGTCTTGATGAGACTGAACGCCAGAGATCCCAATCGCGCCAACAACTTGACCTTGATATAAGAGAGGTAGGCCGCCTTCAACAGGAGTGTTGTGCGGAAGACTTAGGAGTGCGTTTCGGCCGTTCGTTACGAGCTCTTCAAGTGTTTTTGTTGGGCGGCGAAAGAGAGCCGCTGCGCGAGCTTTGCTTTGCGCGATATCGCAAGAGGCTGGTTGCGCGCCATCAAGACGCTCTAAATAAATGAGAAGACCGGCGTCATCGACGATGGCGATCACAACGTTCCAATTATTGACCATTGCTTCTTTGGCTGCAGCCTCCGCGATGATTTTTGCCTCCGATAAGCTAATTACAGGCTTCATTTTCATGACAACTCCAATAATTTCTGAGGTTTTATCTGGTCTCAGGTAGGTTTAAGCTGCTGGTAGTTTGAGGCTAGTTCCCCTTGATGTTTCGTTTTCGACTAATACACGCAAGTCTCATATATGTTTTGCCATCACTCAAGTCGCGTATCTAAAAAAGAGGAAAGACGACATGCCGCTGGTTATGCCCGCTCCAGAACCAGAAATTATGTCACAACGCCACCTTATTGTTGAGCGACTTAGTAAGATCTTGCCGTCTGCGAACCTAATCGTAGATGAAACGGCGCGTCGGGCCTATGAATGCGATGCGTTTACGATGTACCGTGCGCTGCCGCTTGTTGTCGCTCTTCCGCAAACGATCAAGCAGGTTCAAGAGATTATGGCGCTTGCTGCAGACATGAACGTCAAGGTTGTGCCTCGCGGGGCAGGCACATCGCTCTCTGGCGGATCAATGCCGCTGGAAGATGGCATCTTACTTGGGATGGCAAAATTCGATAAAATTCTTGAAATTGATTATGAAAATCGATGTATGCGTGTTCAGCCCGGTGTCAGAAACCAAGCTATATCGCAAGCAGTAGACGCTCGGGGCTTTTATTATGCGCCCGATCCCTCTTCGCAAATTGCCTGTTCAATTGGCGGAAATGTTGCTGAAAATGCTGGTGGCGTGCATTGTCTCAAATATGGCCTAACGACCAATAATATTCTTGGTCTTGAAGTCGTCTTGATCGGTGGAGAGATTGTGAGGTTGGGCGGAAGCCATTTAGATAGCGAAGCATACGACTTGTTGGGCTTGATGACAGGTGCAGAAGGCCTTCTGGGCATAATAACTGAAGTGACGGTCAGAATATTACAAAAGCCATCGATTGCACGGTGTCTTTTGCTTGGGTTCAGCAGTGTTTCGAAGGGCGCGCTATTTGTTAGTTCAGTAATTTCGCGGGGCATTATACCCGGCGGCATGGAAATGATGGATCGAAAAACGATCCATGCCGTCGAAAGATTCCAGTCTTGCGGTTATCCTCTTGATGCAGAGTCAGTCGTCATTGTCGAGCTTGATGGCGCTCAGATTGAAGTTGATTATCTTGTCGGAGTTGTTCGGCAACTTGGACAAGACTTTGGCGCCACAACAACAAAAATATCCACCAGCGAGACAGAGAGGCTTTTGTTGTGGGCGGGTCGAAAAAATGCTTTTCCGGCTGTTAATTCAATTGCTCCTGATTATCTTTGCATGGATGGCGCTATTCCGCGTAGCCGACTAGCAGATGTGCTAGAGAGCATGAATGAGCTTGCAAATAGATATGACTTAAGTGTCGCTAATGTGTTTCATGCAGGTGATGGAAATTTGCACCCTTTAATACTTTATGATGCGTCTAAGCCTGGAGATATTGAGCGTGCAGAGAATCTTGGTTTTGATATTTTGCGACTTTGCGTTTCTGTAGGCGGCGTTCTGACAGGAGAGCATGGCGTTGGCGTTGAAAAACGCGATCTCATGGGCGAGGTATTTTCCCAATCAGATTTAGACCAGCAAATGCGCGTGAAATGCGCTTTTGATCCAGGCGGTCGTCTAAATCCTGGAAAAGTATTTCCAACACTACATCGGTGCGCTGAATTTGGCATGATGCATGTGTCAAGTTCTGGCAGTCGTTTTTCAGATATTCCACGGTTTTAATTATGGAGATTTCACACGACACGATCGATATTCGCGATCCATCTGAGGCCATAGATGCGATAAAGACGGCTGCATCTTTAAATCAATCTCTAGCTATAGAGGGCGCTGGCACAAAACAGCAGCTTGGCAGGTATCGACACGCATCTCAAACCTTATCCTTAAAACGTTATGCTGGCGTAACTTTGTATGAGCCGGAAGAGCTTGTCATGTCAGCGCGCGCAGGCACAACAGTTCGAGAGATTGAGGCGTTGCTCGAAAGAAACAATCAACATCTCGCGTTTGAACCGATAAATTATAATTATTTGCTTGGGGTGAATGAGGATCTTTGCACGATTGGCGGCGTTATTGCTGTCAATGCATCTGGCCCCAGGCGTATAAAGACAGGTGCTGCAAGAGATCATCTTCTTGGTTTTTACGCAATCAATGGTCTTGGGGAATGTGTGAAATCTGGCGGTCGCGTGATGAAAAACGTTACTGGCTTTGATCTTTCAAAATTGATATGTGGCTCCTATGGCACACTCGCATTAATTACTGATGTGACTTTGAAGGTTATGCCGAAGCCAGAAACAGAGCAGACGCTCCTCCTGCGTAATCTTTCAGAACATTCAGGGCTAGTTCAATTGAGGCGCGCTTCAGCATCTCCCTATGACGTTTCTGCCTATGCAATGATTCCAGCAGGCATGATGCAAAGCTCTAAAGACCACATTACTGCTTTAAGAATTGAAGGCCCTGAAATTTCTGTTATGTCGCGCACGAAGGATCTTCTATCCTATCTCGATGACTCTGGAGCTGAGTTCGAGACTCTTGCCTCGGGGTCGTCGTCGTCATTTTGGAAAAAAATAAAAGATGCGCAACCGATTGCAAAATATTCAGGACAGATTTGGCGACTGTCGGTCGCGCCCAGCGCTGGTTTTGAGATTGTTCAATTATTGAAAGGTTTTGACCTTCCTTTGCAAGGCTATTTTTATGATTGGGCCGGCGGGTTGATTTGGTTGGCCATTGAGCCCACGGGTGACGCACATGAAAGCCGGATTCGTGCGGCAGTTAATCAGAAGGGCGGTCACGCAACTCTTATTCGGGCGGGGCGCGAGGTTCGATCTGCGATCGATGTCTTTCATCCGCAAGAAGCTCCCTTAGCAGCCTTGTCAAAGCGGATTAAAGAGGCTTTTGATCCTGATCATGTTCTGGAGCGTGGACGAATGCGAGCAGGATTTTAAAGAATATGCAAACCTCCTTTTCGCTTCAGTCTCTTGCTAATTCTGATATGCTTCAATCAGAAAAAATTATCCGCGCCTGCGTGCACTGTGGTTTTTGTACTGCGACCTGTCCGACTTATCTTTTAACCGGAGATGAGCTCGACTCTCCTCGTGGTCGGATATATCTCATAAAAGAAATGTTTGAACACGAGACAGCTGCCAGTTTAAGCGCCACAAAGCATATCGATCGGTGTCTTTCGTGTCTTTCTTGCATGACGACCTGTCCATCAAATGTGCATTATATGCATCTTGTGGATCATGCGAGAGCTTATATTGAAAGCTCCTCGCCCAGGCCATGGCCTGAGATGTTTGTAAGGGCTTTGCTTGCTTATGTGCTGCCACATCCAAACCTATTTCGTATAAGCTTAAGTATCGCGCGCCGCTTAAAACCGGTCAAAAGGTTTCTGCCCGAGCAATTTCGCTTATTATTTACTCATTTACCTGACAAGGCGCTCTTAAAGTCGCATGTAGATCGGCCGCAAATTTTTCCAGCGGAAGGCCTCAAGCGTTTGCGCGTTGCTCTATTGAGCGGCTGTGTTCAAACAGTCCTTGATACAAGGATCAATGAATCGACTGTCCGGTTGTTAACGCGGCTTGGGGTAGAGGTCGTCGTTGTAAAGGGTGTTGGATGTTGCGGGGCGGTGGCGCATCATTTGGGTAAAACAGCACAGTCGCACGGATTTGCGCGTCAGAATATTGAAGCCTGGTCGCGCGAAATTGACGGCGCAGGTCTTGATCATATCGTTTTTAATGCGTCTGGATGTGGAACGACTGTCAAGGATTATGGATTTTTGTTTCGAGATGATCCTTTGTTGCGGCTTAAGGCTGCAAAGATTTCCGAGCTTGCTGTCGACGTCAGCGAGCTCGTCAGTCAGCTTGGCTTTGCTCGAGTTTTAGAGCCTCAAATGTTGCGGGTGGCCTATCATTCGGCTTGCTCTCTGCAGCATGGTCAAAAGATTGTAGAAGAACCAATCGTTTTGTTGAGCAATGCGGGTTTTGATGTTGTTGCCGTTCCTGAAGGGCATATTTGCTGCGGATCTGCAGGCACATTTAATCTATTGCAAGTAGAGTTGTCTGAGCAGCTACGCAAAAGAAAACTATCTAATATCGCAACCATCAAGCCTGAGGTCATCGCTTGCGGCAATATGGGATGCATGCTGCAAATTTCTAAGGGCTCCTCAATACCCGTTGTTCATACTGTTGAGTTGCTCGATTGGGCTAGCGGTGGACCTAAGCCCGCAGCTTTAGAATCCTAACGCAGAAAACCAACAATATCCTTGACGGCATTCATGTTTTCTCGTGCGATGAGACGCGCACGTTCAGAGCCTTCACGTAAGATTCTGTCAATATAGTCTTCATCTTCTCTTATCTGTCTCATCCGTTGTGTGATTGGCGAAAGGCTCGAGACAGCAACGTCAACCAAGGCGTTTTTGAATGTAGAAAAGTTTGCGCCGCCAAATTCATTTAAGATGTCAGTTTTTGTTCGGCCTGAGAGCGCTGCGAAAATGCCAACGAGGTTATCTGCTTCTGCACGCCCCTCTAGGCCTTTTTCTTCAAGAGGCAGGGGTTCAGGATCCGTTTTAGCTTTTCGGATCTTTTGAGCAATCTGATCTGCGTCGTCAGAAAGATTTATGCGCGAATATTCTGACGCGTCAGATTTTGACATTTTTTTTGTGCCGTCTCTCAGGCTCATCACCCGTGTGGCAGGACCGGAGATTATTGGTTCTGGCAAGGGAAAGAAACTGTTTCCAAGGCCATTACGTTCAATAGAGGGCGCGAAGTCATTGTTAAATTTTTGAGCAATATCACGGGCAAGTTCAAGGTGTTGTTTCTGGTCGTCGCCGACTGGTACGTGTGTCGCGCGATAAATGAGTATATCTGCAGCCATAAGTACCGGATAATCAAGCAAGCCGACAGACGCATTCTCGCGATCCTTGCCGGCTTTATCTTTGAATTGCGTCATCCGATTTAGCCAGCCAATTCTTGCGACACAGTTTAGAACCCATGCAAGTTCAGCGTGTTCTGGTACTTGGCTTTGGTTGAAGACAATATTTTTGTTTGGATCAATGCCGCAGGCGATGAATGCTGCAGCAATTTCTCGAGTGTTGTTGCGCAATTCTGTTGGATCTTGCGGAACTGTAATGGCATGCAGATCAACAACGCAGTAGAGGCATTCAAAGCTTTTTTGCAATTCTACAAATTTAACAATCGCTCCTAGGTAGTTGCCCAAGTGTAGGTTGCCGGTGGATTGAACGCCTGAGAAAACGCGTTGAGGAAAGTTAGTCATTTGTTTGCCATTCAATTGGGAAGTCGTGTCTATAGGCCGCGCTGTTATCAATATTGCGTAAGCTTACATGCAAATAATTTTTTTTGCGAGTTTCTTACAGGATAAATCGACTTAGATCATGATTTTTAGCTAGATCGCCAATATGTCTCTCAACATATTCTCCATCGATGACATAGCTTTTTCCAGCATGATCGGAGGCTGTAAAGCTGATTTCATCAAGAATGCGCTCCATAACAGTTTGGAGTCGACGTGCGCCGATATTTTCAACCGATGTGTTTACCGCGACAGCCACTCGCGCGATGGCAGAGATCGCGCATGGCGTGAAGTTTAATGTGACGCCCTCTGTATTGAGTAGGGCAATATATTGTTTTGTAAGACAGGCTTCTGTTTCAGTTAAAATTCGACGAAAGTCTTCTTCTTTTAAGGAAGCGAGTTCTACGCGAATTGGTAGTCTGCCCTGTAATTCAGGAAGCAGATCTGATGGTTTTGAGACATGAAAAGCGCCTGAGGCCACAAACAGCACATGGTCTGTTTTAACTTGACCATGCTTCGTCGTGACAGTTGTGCCTTCAATTAACGGCAGCAGATCTCTTTGTACCCCCTCACGAGATACATCTGCGCCGCTACGGCTTTCGCGGGCGCAGATTTTGTCCATTTCGTCGATAAATACGATCCCGTTATTCTCGACATCGTTTATTGCTTCTCTTATGGTTGCTTCTTGATCGATTAGCTTATCGCTTTCTTCTGCGAGCACCGGCGCCCGGGCGTCGTCCAATCTTATTTTTCGTAGCTTGCCTTTGCTTTGAAAGGTTTTATTGAAAAGATCCCCAATCGAGAAAGCCGAAACATTGGCTCCTGGCAGATTGGGCAGATCAAACATCGGCATATTTGAACTGCCGCTGGCAATCTCTATTTCAATTTCCTTGTCGTTTAATTCTCCCTCGCGCAAACGTTTGCGAAATGCATCGCGCGTTGTTGGAGATGATGCAGGCCCAACTAAGGCGTCTAGTAAGCGTTCCTCAGTGGCTTGTTCAGCACGCGCCAAGACATCTTTTCGACGACGATCTTTGACCATTAAAATGGCCACCTCGGTTAAGTCGCGGATAATCTGTTCGACATCACGTCCCACATAGCCCACTTCTGTAAATTTGGTTGCTTCAACTTTCAAGAAAGGCGCGTTTGCTAGTTTTGCAAGACGACGCGCGATCTCAGTTTTTCCGCATCCTGTTGGGCCGATCATCAAAATATTTTTTGGTAATACTTCTTCTCTCATTGGGCCTTTTAACTGAAGCCGTCGCCAGCGATTACGCAGCGCGATGGCGACGGCGCGTTTTGCTTCCGTCTGCCCGACAATAAAGCGATCAAGCTCCGATACGATTTCACGCGGAGAGAATTCCGCCATGAGTTGTTCCTTTGACTAGAGTATAAGTGGTGGTGGGGTAGGTTAGATTTTTTCAACCACTATCGTGTGGTTTGTATAGACGCAAATATCTCCGGCTATCGTCATGGCGCGCCGGGCGATGGTTTCAGCGTCTGCTGGCGTGTCAAGTAAGGCGCGGCCCGCCGCTAGCGCATAATTTCCGCCAGAGCCAATCGCTGCAACGGCATTGCCATTTTCGCCCTCAGGTTCAAGAACATCGCCCGATCCGGTCAAAACGAGTCCGACGTCGCTGTCGGCCACAAGCATCATTGCTTCTAGGCGTCGCAAATAACGGTCCATGCGCCAATCCTTCGCCATTTCCACGCAGGCGCGCATTAGCTGTCCCGGGTATTGCTCGAGTTTAGTTTCAAGCCTCTCAAAAAGCGTGAAAGCGTCGGCCGTGGCTCCGGCAAAGCCGGCGATCACGTCGCCTTTACCCAGCCGGCGCACTTTGCGGGCGTTGCCTTTCATGATGGTCTGGCCAAGGCTAACCTGGCCATCGCCGGCGATAACTGTTTGTCCTTGTTTCCGAACGAGGATAATCGTTGTGGCGTGCATCTGAATTGATGTTGGGGGGGAGTTGGACATTTTCTCTTTCTGGTCGAGGTTGAAAATGCAATTAGAATTGATTGAGCCTTTCATCAAGTCCTGCTGTGGCGGATAACCTGCTGGACAAGAGACTTTACTGAATCTTATGTCTTTTCACGGCTAATTAGGCTTTATAGCCGCATTTACAATCCTGTTTTCCCGAAAGTCCCTTGCAAGTGGCGTGAATGCGATCAAATTGCTAGAACCTTCGCCGCTCCTGCTCCGGGCTTGGAGCGGACAACTTGAGAAAGCGACTTATCCATGCGTAGCGCGACGATCCAGCGCAATACTAATGAAACCAGCATCTCTGTCTTCATAAATTTGGATGGGACGGGGAAGGCTGAAATTTCCACAGGGATTGGATTTTTCGATCATATGTTAGACCAGATTGCACGTCATGCGCCGCTGGACCTGTCAGTCACAGCGAAGGGCGACTTGCATATTGATGGTCACCACTGCGTTGAAGATGTCGGGATTGCTATCGGTCAAGCCGTCGATCGCGCGTTGGCAGATCGCAAGGGCATCACGCGATATGGCGATGCTCACACGCCGTTGGATGAAGCCTTGACGCGCGTCGTGGTTGACGTCTCAGGACGACCGTTCCTTGTTTATGATGTTGACTTCCCATCAGCGCGAATTGGTGAATTTGACACTGAACTTATGCGAGAGTTCTTCCAAGCCTTTGCGGTTCATGCCCGCATAGGTTTACATATTGACTGTTTGCGTGGGGTCAACAGCCACCACATAGCAGAAAGCGCTTACAAGGGGTTTGCGCGCGCTTTTGGTAAGGCTGTCACATTAGACCCGCGACGGTTACAAGGCGAGGCGCCATCCACAAAAGGCACGTTAACTGCTTAAGCCTCTCAAAGCCTCAGGAGCCAGGATCAAGGAGCAAGCCGCTATGGCGACTTATATAGTACATATGCCTCAGATGGCTGATAGTAAGGCGAGGCCTATTTCAGACATGCCTGAGAAAATAGTTTTCTTGCGTGATGGATTCTGCGTTCCTGCGTTTGTTTTCGGCCCTTTTTGGTTTTTTTGGTCAGGTGCTTGGGTAATCGGCTTGTTTTGGGGCGGGGTGATCATTGTGAGCGCAGCGCTAGCTTGGGCGCTGCATCTTCCAGAAGAATTCATGGTGTGGTTCGCTCTCTCCCTGGCCCTCTGGCAGGGGTTTGAGGGACGACGCCTGCTTGCTTGGTCCCTCCTGCGAAAGGGTTTTGTTGAAGAGGATATCGTTGTAAGCGAAACAGAAGAAGAGGCTGAAGAGGTGTTTTTTGCACGTTGGCATGCGTCCCCATCCTCTCCTAATGACTGGAGAATGGACGCGTGAGGACGGTAATTATTGATTACGGATCAGGTAACTTGCATTCTGCGCAAAAGGCTTTTGAACGCGCGTTAAAGGATAATGACCTTGGCGGCGAAGTCTTTATATCCAATGATGCTGATGAGGTGCGCAAAGCAGATAGAATTGTTTTGCCAGGCGTTGGAGCTTTTGCTGACTGTCGCCGTGGACTTTTAGCGCTGCCTGGTCTCCATGAAGCGCTTCAGGAATCTGTGATTGTTCGCGGTCGTCCTTTTCTTGGTATTTGTGTTGGCATGCAATTGATGGCGACACGTGGGCTTGAGCATACAGAAACATCAGGCCTAGATTGGATTGCCGGTGATGTTGTGGCGATCAGGCCTAATAATCCACTTTTAAAAATTCCGCATATGGGATGGAACACGCTGGACGTGGTCCATTCTCATCCAATCTTTTCTCATATTGCAATGGGCAATAAAGGATTACATGCCTATTTCGTGCATTCGTATCAATTAGCGCCGGCCAATCCTGAACATGTTTTAGCGCAGACACAATATGGCGCATCTCTGACAGCGGTAGTAGGGCGAGATAATCTCGTTGGCGTGCAGTTTCACCCAGAAAAAAGCCAAGGGTTTGGGCTTGCATTAATTGGGAATTTTTTGAGGTGGCGTCCGTGATATTGTTTCCAGCTATCGACCTCAAAGAAGGTCAATGCGTTCGGCTTGCGCAAGGAGATATGGCGCGAGCGACGATATTTAATCACAATCCGTTAGAGCAGGCGCGTGCTTTTGAGACGCAAGGATTTGAGTATCTGCATGTCGTTGATCTGGATGGCGCCTTCGCTGGCGCGCCTAGGAATGCGCAAGCAGTTGAGGCTATTCTTTCTGGATTGAAGATCCCTGTCCAGCTCGGAGGCGGCATTCGCGACATGCGTGTGCTTTCAAGTTGGCTGGATAAGGGTGTCGCCAGGGTTATTATCGGAACAGCAGCTGTAAATGATCCTTCTTTTGTGTGTGAGGCTGCAAGGCTGTATCCTGGGCGTGTTGCTGTTGGGATCGACGCGCGTGATGGCATGGTTGCCGTCGATGGCTGGGCGAGAGCAACGCAAATGTCAGCGCCCGATCTAGGAAAAAGTTTTGAAGATGCAGGCGTTGCAGCGATAATTTATACGGATATTTCGCGAGATGGCGTTCTCACGGGTCTTAATATCGAAGCCACGCTTGCTCTTGCGCATAGTTTAGACATACCCGTCATTGCTTCCGGCGGGCTTGCCTCCATACTCGACGTTGAAAGGTTGTTGTTGCCTGATTGTGCCCGTCTTGCTGGGGCCATCACAGGGCGCGCCCTTTATGATGGACGGCTGGATCCAGCTGAGGCCTTGAGCCTCATTCGTAATGCAGGAAAAAAATCGGTTGGGTCTGATGCTTAAAGCGCGTCTCATCCCATGCCTTGACGTGAAAGATGGCAGAGTTGTCAAAGGCGTAAATTTTGTTGATTTACGTGATGCTGGCGATCCGGTTGAGTGCGCCGTAGCTTATGACGCAGCTGGAGCGGATGAACTTTGTTTCCTTGACATAACGGCAAGTCATGAAAACCGCGGAATTTTATTAGATGTCGTTAAACGCACTGCCGAAGCGTGTTTTATGCCGCTGACCGTTGGGGGTGGCATTAGATCTCTTGACGACATTCGCCGACTTCTGCTGGCTGGGGCGGACAAAGTGTCAATTAATTCTGCTGCAGTCGCGGATCGGGAGTTTGTTCGCTCTGCTGCAGAGAAGTTTGGGTCGCAATGTATCGTTGTCGCGATTGACGCTAAGCGGATAGCGGCTAATCGATGGGAAATTTTCACTCATGGGGGGCGACGGGCCACAGGAATTGATGCGATTGAATTTGCAGCTGACATGACATTGCGCGGAGCTGGCGAAATTCTGCTCACATCCATGGATCAAGATGGCACAAAAAGTGGGTTTGATATTGAACTAACGCGTCAGGTTGCTGACCTCGTCTCTGTTCCTGTCATTGCATCGGGCGGCGTTGGGGTGCTTGATCATCTTGTTGCCGGCATCTGCGATGGACATGCTTCAGCGGTTCTTGCTGCGTCAATTTTTCATTTTGGCGAATACTCAATCCCACAAGCAAAACGTTATATGGCGGCAGCAGGTTTGCCAATGCGTTTGGACGGACTGGAGATAGTATGAGTTTTTCTCTTGATGACTTATCGGGATTAATTCAATCGCGCCGGAGCGATCAGGCGTCGACATCTTATACAAAGAGCTTGTTTGATGCAGGCGTCTCCAGGATCGCTAAAAAATTTGGCGAGGAAGCAGTTGAAGCTGTCATTGCAGCCATAGAGGGGGATCGAACGGCGCTGACATCCGAGGCCGCGGATGTGTTGTATCATTTGCTTGTCTTATTAGAGGCGCGTAACATTGCGCTATCAGATGTCATCACTGAGCTTGAGAGACGCACAAGTCAGTCTGGACACGCAGAAAAGGCGGCCCGCGAGGATGTAAGGTGACAGACGGCCTGAGTTTTAGGAACGACGTTGCATTCTCTCCATATCGTCGATTTACACGCTCGGAGTGGGCGCAATTGCGCGCCGATACGCCTCTAACGCTTACGATTGAAGATCTCACCCGCTTAAAGTCGCTTGGCGATCCAATCTCTCTTGAAGAAGTAATCGAGATTTATTTGCCGCTTTCGCGCTTATTAGCGCTCTATGTTGCTGCGACGCAGGGCTTATTTAAAGCTACGCAGCGATTTCTTGGAGCCGAGGATGGGAAGGTTCCATATATTATTGGCGTCGCGGGTTCTGTTGCTGTTGGCAAATCAACCACGGCGCGTGTGTTGCGGGCGCTGCTTTCGCGATGGCCAAATACGCCAAAAGTTGATCTGATAACAACTGACGGTTTTTTGCTTCCCAATATTGTGTTGGAGCGTGAAGGGTTAATGGAAAGAAAGGGCTTTCCTGAAAGTTATGATAACAAAAGGTTGCTACGCTTCCTGTCTGACATGAAAGCGGGTCAGCGCCAGGTAACAGCGCCAGTTTATTCTCATCTTGTTTATGATGTGATTGAGAACGAGACAATTACCATTGATCGACCTGATATCCTCATTGTAGAAGGCGTTAACGTATTGGCTGCGCGTCCGTCGCGTCAGCCGCGCGACATACCATTTGTTTCTGATTTTTTTGATTTTTCTGTTTATCTTGATGCCCCAGAGATGGTTCTCGAGCAGTGGTATGTTGATCGTTTCCTCAATCTTCGAGAGACAGCCTTTCGCGATCCGCGTTCCTATTTTGCTAAATATGCAGAGTTATCGGATCATGACGCTGTTAATATCGCTAAAGACATCTGGACAAGGATTAATCTTGAAAATCTACGCAACAATATTGGCCCTACACGACCCCGTGCGAGCTTGATACTCACAAAAGGGGTAGATCACCGTATTGAGGAAGTTGCTTTACGCAAATTATAGCTACCCCCTTCGTGTTAGACGAAGGGGGCGCTTGATTTACGCGGCGCCAGCGGCTTTTTGATGCAAGAGTCGCTCTGCCCCCTGCGTGCTTTTGCTCTGCTTGCCATCAATAATTAGTCCCTTGTCATCCGCCGAAACAGTAACAGTGGCGCCATCTAATATGTCGCCAGCGAGTATTTTTTCAGCGAGAGCGTCTTGCAATTCTTTTTGCATAACGCGTTTAAGGGGGCGCGCGCCATACGCAGGATCATAGCCTCTATCAGCCAGCCAATCGCGGGCCTTGGCGTCAGGATGCAATTTAATCTTACGATCATCGAGCAGTTTTGTCAGTCTATTGAACTGAATTTCTACAATTGAGCCCATATCGATGCGTCTAAGTCTGTGAAACAGGATGACCTCATCAATACGATTGAGAAATTCAGGACGAAAATGACTACGCACGACATTCATTACTTCAGCATAGACAGCGCTTGAGTCTTCGCCCTCTTGCTGCATAACAAGCAATTCAGCGCCAAGATTTGACGTCATAATGATCAGCGTATTCTTGAAGTCGACAGTGCGCCCTTGTCCGTCGGTTAGGCGGCCATCATCAAGAACTTGCAATAAGATATTAAAGACATCTGGATGCGCCTTTTCGATTTCGTCAAAGAGCACAACTTGATAGGGTCTCCTGCGTACAGCTTCTGTTAGCGCACCGCCTTCTTCATATCCAACATAGCCAGGAGGGGCGCCGATAAGTCGTGAAACAGAGTGCTTTTCCATATATTCCGACATGTCGAGACGAACCATTGCGGTTTCATCATCGAACAAAAAGTTTGCCAGAGCCTTCGTTAATTCCGTTTTTCCAACACCAGTTGGACCAAGAAAGATGAAACTTCCGATCGGACGATTAGGGTCTTGTAATCCAGCGCGAGCGCGACGAACGGCTGTGGAAACAGCTGTTACAGCCTCTCTTTGGCCGACAACGCGTTTAGCAAGCTCAACCTCCATGTTCAGGAGTTTCTCGCGCTCACCTTCAAGCATTTTATCAACAGGCACGCCTGTCCAACGGGAAATAACCTGCGCAATATGATCCGCCGTCACAACTTCTTCGACGAGGACGCCTGCTTTATCTTCTGTGGAGGCAAGTTTTTTCTCTAAGTCAGGTATAACACTATAGGTAAGTTCGCCAGCGCGCTGATACTCGCCGCGTCGCTGTGCTTGGGCAAGTTCATTTCTCGCGATTTCAAGTTGTTCTTTTAGTTTTTGAGCGCTACCAAGTTTGTCTTTTTCCGCTCGCCAGCGAGCCGTGAGCGCAGCAGATTTCTCTTCTAGCTCAGCAAGTTCTTCCTCTAATTTTTTAAGGCGGTCTTTTGATGCGACGTCGTGTTCTCTCTTCAGAGCTTCTTGTTCAATCTTGAGTTGCATGATGCGACGATCAAACTCGTCAAGCTCTTCGGGTTTCGAGTCAATTTGCATCCGTAAGCGAGATGATGCTTCATCAACCAGATCGATCGCTTTATCAGGAAGAAACCGGTCAGCAATATATCTGTTTGATAAGGTTGCTGCGGCAACAATTGCAGCGTCTGAAACGCGAACCCCATGATGCAATTCGTACTTTTCTTTAAGTCCTCTCAAAATTGAGATTGTGTCTTCCACAGTTGGCTCATTAACAAATACTGGCTGGAAACGTCTGGCGAGAGCTGCGTCTTTCTCAACATGTTTACGATACTCATCGAGGGTTGTCGCACCGACGCAGTGGAGTTCTCCCCGCGCTAATGCTGGCTTAAGGAGATTTGAGGCATCCATGGCGCCATCAGATTTACCTGCGCCCACAAGCGTATGCATCTCGTCAATAAATAAGATAATTTCCCCGTCTGCCGCCGTCACTTCGTTCAGCACAGCCTTCAGACGCTCTTCAAACTCTCCGCGGTATTTTGCCCCAGCGATAAGAGAGCCCATGTCGAGGGCGAGTAGTTTTTTGTTTTCAAGAGATTCTGGTACATCGCCGTTTACGATTCGTAACGCCAAGCCTTCAACAATGGCTGTTTTGCCGACGCCTGGTTCCCCAATCAAAACAGGATTATTTTTTGTGCGACGGGAGAGGACTTGGATCGTTCTGCGGATTTCTTCGTCACGACCAATCACGGGATCAAGCTTACCTTCACGAGCAGCCTCTGTTAGATCCCGAGCGTATTTTTTCAAGGCGTCATAGGCATTCTCGGCTGAAGCGGAGTCAGCCGTTCGTCCTTTGCGAAGCTCTTCAATTGCAGCATTGAGCGACTGCGGCGTAATGCCAGCTTCCTTAAGGATGCGTGAAGCTTCGGTATCATTTTCCATTGCAAGCGCGAGAAGCAAGCGTTCGACCGTAACATAAGAGTCGCCGGACTTCTGGGCGATTTTTTCAGCTGTGCTGAAGACGCGCGCCAAGGCAGGCGCAAGATAGATCTGGCCGGCGCCAGAACCCCCGACCCTTGGTAGTTTGGCGAGAGTGGCTTCGACTCTTGTGAGCGCGTCGCGAGATCGACCGCCAGCACGCTCAATGAGACCGGCTGAGAGACCTTGCTCATCGTCAAGCAGAACCTTCAAAAGATGCTCTGGGGTAAATTGCTGGTTCTCATCCCTGACAGCAAGAGACTGCGCTGACTGAATAAATCCGCGCGCGCGTTCTGTATATTTATCAAAATTCATATCGACTTCCTTTCAGACGCGGGACCCCCACCGCGGCGGCAAGTCCAGCATCGAACAACTCCTGGCCCCATAAGGCGACCCACTTTCATGATATGGGAAGGCTTTCGAGCTGATAAAAGAGGAGATTTCATGAGAGTGTACCCTTTTTGTTTTTTTTAATTCGTCGTGGCATCATCATGGTAATCTTGGAGATATTGAGTGCGTGTATCATCTCTTTACCGTTATCCTGTTAAGGGATTGTCTGCCGAGCCAATTGACTGGGTAGAGCTTACTCAGGGTGATTTCTTCCCATATGATCGGCTCTATGCGCTGGAAAATGGTCCGTCAGGTTTTAATTCTGACGCGCCAGAGCATCAGCCAAAAATCAAATTTCTAATGCTCATGAAAAATGCATCCCTTGCCGGACTCAAAACTCAATATGAGGAAAGAGAAAGTATTTTAAGTATCCTACATCAGGGAAAGATTATGGTGAAGGAGAGCTTGGCGAGTGCGCCTGGGAGGCGGGAGATAGAAAATTTTTTAACTCACTATTTAGGGCAGGAAATTCGCGGCCCCGTGCGCCTTCTCAAGGCGCCAGAGGGTTTTCGTTTTACCGACTCAAAATCTGGTTTTGTGTCTTTAGTTAATCTTGCAAGTGTGCGGGCGATCGAGGCAGCGGCCGGCGCGCCTATTGATCCATTAAGATTTCGAGCAAATATTTATATTGATAGCGCCGCGCCATGGGATGAGACGGCGTGGCTAGGATCTCGGCTTATGATCGGTGAGGCAATGTTGGAAGTTTTAAAGATGACCGATCGATGCGCGGCGACGGGCGTTGAGCCCGGCTCGGGCATAAGGGATATGGATCTTGTGCAAACAATCCGGGGGGCTTTTGGTCATATCGATTGTGGCGTCTATGCCCGCGTCATCTCCACTGGGCGTATCGCCAGGGGCGATACGCTGAGTGTTCTTTGATGTCGTAAGTTTTTAAATGTGGTCTGGCTCAAGAGGCTGGCCATTTGGCTCCGCGGCGTCATCTCGACGTGTTTCTGAGCTAAGTTCATCGGCGCTGCGCGGGCGTCGTCTGCGGCGGGAGCTTAAGTGGTAGTTCACGCCTTCATTTTCTCGCGAAACACCACGATCATCGCCAAAGGTGCTGTCCGTATCGCTGTCATTGGTTGGGCCGCGTAATGGCGTCGTTGGCGCCGTAATAAATGATGGGAGGCTCGGTCCGCTATTTTCAATCGGGGCTTCGCTGCGTTGTTGATAACGCCGGGGCTCGGAGTTGTTTCTTTCATAGCCCGTTTGTTGATTGAAGCGTTGTCGCTCACCATTTTCATTATGTCGATTACGGTTGCGGTCGTTATAGCTGCTGCGTTGTTGACGCGGGTCACGCTCTTGGCGTGCGTCTGTTCGCATATCCGTTATCGGGCGTTCTTCAAACGGTTGGGGTTGTTGAGGTGTAAAATGCGGTTGTTGCGCATAAGGCTGGGGCTGTTGTTGAGGTGTTTGATAAGCGGCAGGCAGTCGCTCTGAGAGTGGAGCGAAGCGGTCAGGTAATCCTGAGAAATCGTCATCATCGTCGATCAGGTCCAATTCCTGATCATTTTGTTGGCGCGGAAAACCAGAGGCTGTCTGCTGTTGTTGAGCGGCGGCGATGAGGCGGAAGTAATGCTCGGCATGTTGTAACAAGCTCTCAGCCATAATCGTGTCGCCTGACGATTGAGCGTCCCGCGCTAATTGTAAATATTTTTCCGCGATATGTTGTGCGGTTCCTCTAATTTTTACGTCAGGTCCGTTAGACTCATAGGAACGCGTCAGTGGGTTTGGTCCTCTGCGCCCGTTGTTGCGGCTACGCATTCTTTTATTCTGACCAGGTCTCATCAAGCACCCCAAAGAAATCTGCGCACATTGCGCCGTTAGACAACACGCGGCTGTGAGCTGCGCGTTTAGTTAAAATGAAACAATTCTCATGAGCGTGATCAAAGCGCCCGGTCTTTCAAATGTTTGTTACAAACAAGAGCCAAACCAATTTGCTCTTTTGTCATGCTCTTCAAGCATGGCGCTCCAAAATTGTGCATCGTCCGTCAGTCATCAGATGGAGATGTTCAGATCTTTATCGCCGCACGCTTAGTCGACCATTTCGTGTAGAAAATTACTTTAGAGTTTGGACTTATGCGGTGAAGATACTTTCGTCGGTTGCGATGGCGCTCATCCGCTTGCCGCTTTTTCTTCTCGTGCAGAACGCCTTTTGTCAACAAAAGACTTGTGCTGACCTCGACGAAAATCGGGAAATTCCCTAGACTATAATCTAGATTGACCCCGACGCCAAGGGGCGGTGTTTTTTTGCTGTTTGTAAATCTCAATTCTTTCAAGAGTTAGTTTGACGTTATCCGTGTGGCGGCGACCGCGCGTGGATGTCCGCCTAAATCATGTCGAATTTCAAGCAGCTTGAAATTTTGCGTGTCAAGAAGTCCAGCGACGGCCATAGCCTGATCGACGCCAACCTCAAAAACGACGACACAGCCCTGTCCAGCAAGGCTCGGCAGAGCCAAGATGATTTCCCTATAGCTGGAAAGGCCGTCGCATCCGCCATCGAGCGCCAGAGCCGGATCGTAATTCCGCACAGCTGGGTCAAGCCCCTCTATGTCATTTGAGCGGATATAGGGAGGGTTAGAAACAATAATATCAAAACGCCCATTAATTGCATCCGCCCAGTTTCCTCGGATGACTTTGGCGCGATGAAGATAACCACAACGTGAAAGGTTTGCAGCAGTCGCCAAACATGCTGCATGAGAGAGGTCCACAGCAAGGACCTGAGCATTTGGCAATTCACTGAGCAGCGCACAGCTTATAGCGCCAGAGCCAGAGCCAAGATCAAGAATCGACAATGTTTCTGAGCGCCTGTTGCGCGCCACGGCAAGCGTTGCTTCAATCACCACTTCCGTGTCGGGTCGCGGATCCAGCACTTCTTTGGCCACGAGAAGATCAATGCTCCAGAATCCCCGATGACCTATGATACGTGAGGTTGGTTCATCCCGCATGCGTCGTATGGCATATGCTTCTAATGTCTCGAGATGATCAGGCGCCATTAAAGCCTCAGGACATGTCACGAACTCCAGCCGTGACAAACCCGTTGCCGCTTGAAATAAAAGACGCGCGTCATCCGCCGCCGTATCAATGCCGACGGCATCGAGCCTCTTTGTTAAGGCTGCAAGAGCCTGCGCACGTGTTAGCGTCGCTTCTATCAAGAAGGGAGACTTAGGAGTTTTTAGCAATTAAAGACGCGAGGCATTTTGTAAAGGAGACTGTATCAATTGGTAAGTCGCCATCAGCTATTCGCGCAAGATCCAAGAGGAGATGCATATCTTCTTGCGTGTCTTTAAGACCTTTATTAGCAAATTTCATTGCAAGCGCAGTAACTGCCTCGTGCGTTGGATTTATTTCAAGAATTGGTTTGTTATACCCCCCTTGTTGGCCCTTGTCGGCCAGTAGTCGAGACAGCTGCCGATCAAGCCCTGTGTCAGCCGCAACCAAACATGCGGGACTTTCGGTAAGACGTGTTGAAATACGAACGTCGCCGAGATGATCCGCCAGCGTCTCTTTCAAAGCGCCAACGAGTTCTGCTACTTCTGATACTGTCTCTGGCGGATTAGCCGAAGGATCAAGAAGCGCGATAGAATCAATTTCCGCGAGGCCTTGAGTAATAGATTTAAAAGGTTTGCCGTCATAACCAAGCGCGCTCGTTACCCAAAAGGCGTCGACAGGATCATCCAGTAGCAAAACTTCAATTCCACGGGCGTTAAATCCCTCAATGTGAGGGCTAGAAGCTAAGCGTTTTGTATCATCGCCGGTGATATAGTAGATCGCAGTCTGGTTTTCACGTAATTCCGCAATATAGTCTTTTAATGTGCGTGTTTTATTATCGCTTTTTGATGTGGCGAATCTAGCGATCGCGAAAATAGCGTCTCTGCGATTAGGGTCTTCATGAAGGCCTTCTTTTATTACCGAACCAAAATTATTCCATATTTGGGTAAATTTCTCTGGGGTATTTTCCGATAGTTTGGTCAGTTCTTGCAATATTTTTGTTGAAATGGCCTTGCTCATCGAGCTAATCACAGGACTTTTTTGCGCTGTTTCACGAGAGACGTTGAGCGGCACGTCTGCGCTGTCGACAACAAGGCGTATAAAGCGAAGCCATGACGGTAATAGTTCCGTCTCATTGGAAATAAGAACGCGACGAACATAAAGCTTGGATCGGCTTTTCCTTGCTGGGTCGAAGAGGTCAAATGGTTTTGTCCCAGGGACGAAAGCCAAGACAGTATATTCACTTCGACCTTCTGCTCGCCAATGGATTGTTAGGGCAGCTTCATCAAATTGCCCAGAAATTTGCTGATAGAAATCCTGATATTCTTTCTCTGTAATTTCCGACTTCTGTCTTGTCCAAAGAGCTGAGCCATTGGCGATGCGTTTGGTTTCTTCGCTTGGCGCTGGCGTGAGATCTATTGGCGTTGCGATAGCGCTTGAATGCTCTTTCACAATTGACTCTATGCGCCAGGGATCAAGAAATTCATCACTTTCGCTGTTCATGTGCAGAACGATGCGAGATCCGGTTATCGGCGCATCGCAAAGCTCCAAAGGCGTTATTGTGTAATGCCCCTTGCCGTGCGAGCTCCAAACCCATGCTTTTTCTTCGCCAGCCCGTCGCGTGAAAACATCAACCCGATCTGCAACCATGAAGGCAGAATAAAAGCCAACGCCAAAACGTCCGATAAAATTTGCCGCCGGCTCTTTGTTTTCAGCGCCACTTTCGTTTTTGATTTGATCTAGATAGGCCCGCGTTCCAGAACTCGCGATTGATCCTAATGCGCTTATGAGGTCATTACGCGACATACCAACGCCATTATCTTCAATCGTGAGACAGCGTTCATCCTTGTTGACTGATATTGTGATGAGCGGTGCGTTAGCGACAGTTGCCAGCCGATCATTCGAAAGCGTTTCAAAGCGTAGCTTTTCGCAGGCGTCGGCTGCGTTGGATATCAGCTCTCGCAGGAAAACACTGCGTTCCGTATAAACGGAATGGGTCATCATCTCGAGTAATTGCTCGACATTTGCCTCGAACCCAAAATCCGCGGCTTCTGACGTATTGCCGTTGTTAGCGTAGGCGGAAGTGGCTTGTTCGGTCATCTTTTCTCCATTTATTCAAAGCGAGTCATGAGCGGGAAAGAAACGCTAGAGAATTCCGTCATTATCCAGGAACTGCCTGTCAATTCGCTATTAATCCCACTTTTTTCAACCCCCTCGGTAGTAATTCAGTCTTAGTCGAGGGGCTTGTCCAAAACGTTTTGGCGCGCAACCATATCTCAAACGGGAATCGGCAACATGGCAGAGCATATCTCTTCTTCATCAAAGCCCGAGGTCAGCGTGTTAAAGCTGGTTCATGGCGCTGATGCCTTTGAGGCCCCAGTTTCAGTGCACGTAATCAATGATGTCAGGCGCATTACCCCGAGGATCGTTTTCGATCGTCGAGAATTAAGCGTCTTATTTAATCTCTACGGAAGAAAAGTCGCGGCGGGTGAGTGGCGCGATTACGCTCTGGATTTTACCTCAACAAAAGCAATTTTTTCCGTCTATCGACGTTCGAGCGAATATGCGCTTTATCGGATTGAGAAAACGCCAGAATTAGCAAGACGCCAAGGAGCTTTTTCAGTTCTGGCTACAAACGGACGAATTCTTCGCCGTGGTCAGGACCTATGTCGTGTTCTGCGCGTGCTCGATGATAATTTGAAATTGGTGAAGTCAGACTGAATCAAGCCCCGCGTGAGCGGGGCTTGCTATTTTGATAATTATCAATCGTTCCGGTCGCCAAAGAGGAACAGAAGGGATTGGAACATGTTAATGAAGTCTAGATAGAGAGACAAAGCGCCAAAGACGCTCTTTTTCTGCACAAGCTCATAACCATCGCCCTCGTAATACATGTTGCGGATCGTTTGCGTATCCCAGGCCGTAAGGCCAGCAAAGAGAAGCACAGAGAGGATTGAAAGAGCGAACTGAAGGCCCGTTGACTGAAGAAAAAGATTTACGAGCCCAGCAATAATCAGCCCCCAAACTCCCATGACCAAAAAAGATCCGAAGGCTGATAGGTCACGTCCCGTGGTGTAGCCATAAAGGCTCAGACCGCCAAAGGCTGCCGCGGTAATGAAAAAGACCCGCGCGACAGATACGCCCGTAAAAACGAGGAGTATCGACGACATGGAAAGCCCCATGATCGCCGAAAAGGCGAAGAACATGTTCCGTGCTGAGGCTGCGGACATCGTTTGGGCGCGAGAACCCATTAAAAAAATGAAGGCGAGCGGGGACAGCATGATGACCCAGCGAAGTGGGGAGGTAAAAATTGCCTGACCAAATGGCGTGAGCGCCAGTGCGCCACCACCAATTTTCACGACGGCAAGCATGTAAACACCCAGAGCGACGGCTCCAGTGACAGCAAGGCCTATGGCCATATAATTGTATACGCCTAGCATGTAGGCGCGAAGTCCTTGGTCAATTTCAGCTGTGGTTGGGCGGGCAATCCCACGGCCATAGCCAAAGCTCGATTTACCATCATATTTAGACATTTGATCCTCTCAAACTTGCGGAAGCAAGGTGCTAGGGACCACAGGCCCTCTGCCACCTTAGCATCGATAACCATAATATGTATTGATGGAGTTCAGGTGACAAGCACGCGCGACATGAACTCTTGGTAACAAATGGCGAATAAATGAAGGGGATGTCCCTGTTTTGATTTTTCCATTCAATTCTCGCCAATTTGCAGCGCAATCCCTCACCTCTTCTTGCTCATTATCAATATTAAGGTAGTTTCATCTAAACCCACCTCCTACGGTCGTTTGGGTAGAGTCCATTTGATTACCCGCGTTGCGTGTATTTGCCACACGAAAACCAGGGGGAAGCTATGAATTATTTTTCACTTGCAAGTTTTCGCACCATGAAGAGCTCTGAATCTAGAGATGTTCATAGCCAAAAAAAATCAATTACCTCCCTTATTTATTTCATCTGCCTTCTATTAACTTTTTCATTTGGGTTGCCGTCCGCCCACGCCCATGGGCGATTAGGGGCAGCCGAGGGACGCTGTAGGCTTTTTATTGGCCCTGACGTTATGAAATTTACGGGGTATCTCCCAGAGGCGTCTAAAAACGAGTTTTGTGAAGATATCCCGTCAACCGGCCCTGTGATCATGGTCCTGGATGCAGAGCAAGCAGAACTCCGTGACATGAAAGTTGAAATCAGGATTGTGAAAGACGTCGGCGGGGAGGAAAAAGAAAACCAAAACCTTGAAGCTGTTACTGTCGCCTACCGCGCTCCAGCAATTTATCCCTCTGGCACGATTAATTTCGAACACACTTTTGATGAGCCGGGATATTTTGTCGGTATTGTCACTGTTCTCGGTAGCCACGGAGAGCAGTGGGTGTCGCGTTTCCCGTTTTCTGTGGCCAAGACATTTATGAGAGATTTGCCTATTTACATATTGCTCGCTATCGGCGTGCTGGCCTCCTACGCAATCTACATTGTCCATCGTCGGCGTACGCCGCCCAAAAAGACTAAACTTGAAACGCCAGATAACGATGTGCCCCCAGGCGGCTCAGGATCTGATTCCGCAGACCCCGGGCATGCGCCAACGCCTGCGGAATGATGGCAATATGAAAAATCTTCAGCCTCAATAAATTTCTAACTGATGGATAGATTATTGTCCTGGCTTTTTTACAGGCTAAACAGTCCATCACTATGGTTTCGAGCAGGCAAAACAATATAAATTGTTTTCTACGGTATCGTTTTTTTTAACTTTTGAGACTGGTGGCCTAAGATTGTTGCTATGGAAGACCGCTAGCTTTTTTTTCTTAGTTATCAAGTTTGCGATAATGGATTTATTGCTGCGTAATTAACTGATGCGACAGGGAAGTGTCATTCATTCTCTTGGTTACACTTTTAATCTGCTTTATTGCTGTTGATCGTCACCATGGGTCTTATCAAGATGCTCTGGCTTTATTTCCCAAGTCAATTTTTGACTTGAGGCAGATCGCTTTATCTCTTGAATTTTTTTTTATATGTGCATCCATCGATGGGATGATCGATTGATCACGAGCGATTAAGTCAAGGAATAATTTGATGGCATGGGTCATTTTATTGATTGGAAGTTTGTGTGAGGTTGGTTGGCTAATCGGCATGAAGTATGGGGAAGGATTTACGCGTTTCTGGCCATCTGTCGTCATGGTGTTTTTTATGGCGAGCAGCGTTGGCTGTTTGGGTCTGGCTGTTAGAGAAATTCCAGCTGCGACAGCATATGCCGTTTGGACAGGGGGGAGTGTCGCAGCGGTAACGATCGTTGGCGCCTACTTCTTCGGCGAGCCAATGACACTTATGCGCATTGGCTCGATTATGTTCATCATACTGGGGATGGTGGGTCTTCGTCTGAGCGGCGTTGAGCCATAGTCTACGAGACGAGAACAAATTAATCGAAATAGCTCTCCAAACCGCCGCGTCGGCGAATATCCAGCGTTGCGCAATGAAAGGCGCCCCCAAATGCTGCATAATGGAGGAACGGCACTGGAATGGGCTCAAATCCCCACTTCTCCATGGCGCGCATCATTCCTGTATGGTGAGGATCTACAATTACGCGCTTCTCATCGATCATGAGAATATTCATGCTCAACCACTTGCCGCACATTGAAGTAATCGCAAGAATGCGATCATTGATGGGGTCAGGTTCAGGCGTGACGAGAATGTCCCATTTTTTCAGTATATCTGGTAGTTCTTCAGGATTGATGTATTCGGGATTAATCAGAAGTTTTCCTGGGCCTAAAGGCAAGATTGTCGTGTCAATATGCATGGGGTTTGGGCAACGACTTTTAATTTCGTGAATTCGATAGCCTTCGCCCAAATGGCGACGCAGCCAGTTAATGCCCATTGCATTTGTGACATTAGAGCGGGTGACGAAAATATCCCGTCCACAGCGAAAGAAATCAGCAGCATCAAAAACTGGTTCAAATTCTGTCAATATATATCTCATCGGCGCCCCCTTTTCTGGGAGCTTGAATTCGGGGTCGAATAATTCGTCTGTAAGTTGTGGTTTAGGTGCGGAAGTCCAGCGCGCACCGCGTTTAAAATAGTCTTTAAGGATTGGGCGATAGGAGTGGGTTTCGAAATAACGACACGGCCATGCCATTGGCGTTTCGAGAATTTCATCGGCAATCACCAGCATGCTGTCGCGGGGGCAGGAGTTGCAAAAGCCGCGAGATGACCAATCTGGTGTCGAAAACTTCTGCTTGTGATTATAAGCTTCGGGCCTTGTGACCGTAATGCCCAGTTGCTCGAGTACTTTTATGAAATTATCCAATTCCGCTTGAGCAGGTTCAATCATGAATTTAGGGAAACGGAAGCCTGCCGCCAGGGCTTGTGCGCGGGCCGCCATGCCAGGGATGTTACAGGTCACAACAGGGTGATCAGAGGGAATCGTGGACCCTTCAAGCCGGCCGACAATAATCTCTTCCAACGGATCCCATTCATTATGTGAGTTAACAGGGCAAGCGTTCGAAGCAGATAGGCTATTTGGGGTTGTGTGCATGTTCATCAGTCCGGTCCTAGGATAGGCTCTATTGTCTACACCGATTGTTCGACTGCTTATTTTTTCGGCTTATTAATCCTGCAGGCTCATGTCGTCCAGTTTTTCTTAGGTTCATTTTCCCTTGCTTTTGGTCAGGCCATACGCGTATAAGGCCTCTCTCAAGAACCGCCCGGCCAGTGATGGGCTGCCGTGGCGGTTCTTTCGCTCGCGCGAAACCGTCTCCATAGATCATTGGAAACGCACAGAAAAACGGGCTTAATGCCCAGGAGAGCAAAATGCCCAAATTGAAGACTAAATCCGGCGCGAAAAAGCGTTTCAAAATTACAGGTACAGGTAAGGTCGTTTACGGTCAGCAAGGCAAGCGCCATGGCATGATTAAGCGCACCAGGAAGCAGATCCGTAATCTGCGAGGGACGAGCGTTCTGTTCAAGACAGACGGCGACAACATAAAGAAGTACTTTCTGCCTAACGGCTGAGACGTCCCAATTTTAACCGCAGATTCAGATCTAGGAGTTTCGTCATGGCTCGCGTTAAACGCGGCGTCACCTCGCACGCCAAACATAAAAAGACATTTAAAGCCGCTAAGGGTTTTTATGGTCGTCGAAAAAATACGATACGAACCGCAAAGGCGGCGGTTGATCGTTCGATGCAATATGCAACACGGGATCGTAAGGCCAGAAAGCGCGTTTTTCGCGCGCTGTGGATACAGCGTCTGAACGCGGCCGTGCGAGAGCATGGCTTAACATATTCTCGTTTTATCGACGGCTTGAGCAAGGCTGGTATTATGGTTGACCGTAAGGTTCTCTCTCAGCTTGCGATCGAGCAGCCAGAGGCCTTTGCCGCAATTGTCAGTCAGGCCAAAAAGGCCCTACCAGCAGCAGCGTAAGATTCTCATTCTATCCTTCAAATTAGCGCCCGGCTCTCGCTTGGGCGCTTTTTTTATTTTAACGTCGGGAAGGAGGGCGTGTTGCTGATGAATGAAGCCTATGATCTCATTATCATTGGTGGTGGTCCGGGCGGTTATGTCGCAGCTATTCGTGGCGCGCAGCTTGGCTTAAGGACGGCGGTTGTCGAGCGTGAACACCTCGGCGGCATTTGTCTGAATTGGGGATGTATTCCCACGAAAGCGTTACTGCGGTCGGCCGAGGTTTATCGTTTGATTAAAGTTGGGGAGAGCCTTGGCGTGGGCGCCTCAGCAGAATTCAATCTGCAAAAGATTGTGACGCACTCACGTGAGGCTGCCCGGCGCCTCAATCAAGGAGTGTCATATCTACTTAAAAAAAACAAAGTCGATTTAATCTGGGGTGAGGCGTTTTTGTCTGCGCCTGGAGAGGTGATCGTTAAGGAGTCCTCTAAGGCGGTGATGACGCCACAATTCCCTGCGCCAAAAGAGAGATTGGGACATGGGGCTTATCACGCCAAGCATATTGTCATAGCAACTGGCGCCCGTCCACGAACCATTGCTGCCGCTATGCCAGATGGTCAGCTTATTTGGACTTATTTCGAGGCGCTAAAGCCAGAGTTTTTTCCAAAATCTCTGCTGATTATTGGCGCTGGTGCGATAGGGGTCGAATTCGCCTCTTTCTATAATGCTTTTGGCGTTGAGGTCAGCTTGATAGAAGCCGCAGCGCAAATCCTGCCAAATGAAGACCGCGAGATTGCTGCTCTTGCCCGGCAATCATTCGAAAAACAGGGTATCATCATTAAAACAGAGACAAGCGTTTTATCAGTTGAAAAGAAGGGCGATCATGTTGTTGTCGATTTAAAAGGCGTAAATAATTTAATCGAAACCATTAAAACCGATCGCGTGCTATTGGCGATAGGCGTTATGGCGAATACTGAAAACATTGGGTTAGAGACATTAGGCGTCGCCTTGCAAAAAGGGGTCATTAAAACTGACGAATTCTGTCGAACAAATGTCCCTGGCCTCTACGCAATTGGCGATGTGGCTGGCGGTCCTATGCTGGCGCATAAAGCTGAACATGAAGGCATTGTCTGCGTTGAGGCAATCGCTGGTCAAAAAACGCATGCGCTCGATAAATCACGAGTGCCTGGCTGCACCTATTGCTACCCACAAATTGCGTCAGTGGGCTTAACTGAATCAGCGTCCCAATCTTTGGGTTTTGATATTCGCGTCGGACGTTTTCCTTTCATTGCGAATGGAAAAGCGACGGCGATCGATGAAACGGTGGGGCTGGTGAAAACAATTTTTGATGCAAAATCAGGCCGGCTGCTCGGCGCTCATATATTTGGCGCTGAAGCAACAGAACTA
This sequence comes from Methylocystis sp., assembly GCA_036795145.1. GTDB lineage: Bacteria > Pseudomonadota > Alphaproteobacteria > Rhizobiales > Beijerinckiaceae > Methylocystis. Next base: position 28,436 of record DAIRFH010000009.1, read on the forward strand.
ATTCAAGGGTTTGCGATTGCAATGAATTTAGAAACAACTGAAGAAGATTTGATGCGCACAGTCTTTGCGCATCCAACGCTGTCTGAGGCGATGCAGGAGAGTGTCTATGACGCCTATGGACGCGCAATCCATATTTGAGACCTCTTGTCGATTAAGCGTTCGGGATTAAGTATTGAGCTATCTCTTGGAGGCCAATACATGCACCGCTTAATCGCTTTTTTGTTCTTGGCTCTTATCACAACGCCGTCTTACGCCATGATGAAACCAGGCGTAAAAGCGCCGGATTTCACAATTAAGGCGGCTCAAGCTGGTAAGGAGTTCGAGTTTTCTCTGCGTGAGGCTTTAATCAAAGGTCCGGTTGTGATCTATTTTTATCCTAAGTCTTTCACCAGCGTATGCACCGTGGAGGCGCACGAATTTGCAGAGGCAATGGATCAATTCACAGAGATGAAAGCCAGCGTGATCGGCATTTCAGGAGACTCAATCGATACGCAAAAAGAATTTTCAATCAAGGAATGTCGCAATAAATTCCCTGTTGGAGCAGATGAAAGCTTTAATGTGATCAAAGCTTATGATGCAGCTTTCGACATTCCTGTAGTCGGGCGCGTCTTCGCGGATCGAATTTCTTATGTGATTGGAATGGATGGAAAGATCGTTTCAAGCGTGAAAGATTCTGGCGCACATAAACATATTGAAAACGCTTTGGCCGTTGTCAGAACACTGCAATCGAGCGACAAGCAATAATCATCTAATTTGGATCACCCCAGCTTTCAGGCCATTCTTGCTTTAATCTTCCGCCAAGCCTGACAGGACAAATCATTGACGCCAGGCCATTGCTCGCGATTTCCGCGGCAACGCCACAAAGTGTGGCTTCGCCATTGGCAGGCTCGTAACGTGCGCCAGGCGTTTTGCGAAGAAAACGGCGAAGTGGTTCTTCTTTTTCCATGCCGATTACGGAGTCATAGTCTCCCGTCATTCCTGCATCAGTCTGATAGGCTGTGCCATTTGGCAAGATTTGAGCGTCAGCAGTTGGAATATGTGTGTGTGTTCCAACAACGAGCGATGCGCGTCCGTCAACAAAGTGAGCTAAGGCCATTTTCTCGCTTGATGTCTCAGCATGCATGTCAATAATGGCAACGTCGCAGCCGACAGAGAGTGGGCATGCGGCTAACTCAGTCTCGATTGCGGCAAAGGGGTCGTCAAGCGCGTCCATGAATACGCGGCCCATCGGATTTATAACGAGGATCTGCTGCCCGTTGGCGGCAGTAAAGAGATTGGCCCCTCTACCGGGGGTGCCGCGAGGATAGTTTACAGGACGTAGGAGGCGAGGCTGACGCTCAATAAAAACAAGCGCCTCACGCTGATCAAAGGCGTGATTGCCGAGAGTGATGCAATCGACGCCTGTTGCAAGTATATCTTCACATATTGCTTCAGTTATGCCAAAGCCCGCAGCAGCATTTTCAGCATTGACGATGACGAAGTCCAGCAACCATTTTTTTCGTAGGTGAGGGATAAAGCGGGTTATCGCGGCTCTACCAGCGCGTCCGACAACGTCGCCGATGAAGAGAATCCGCACATTAGGGTTCGGTGTGACAGGGCTGGCCATGTGCTTTATTAGCCGCTGTGGGGTAGAAGCGCAAAATTGTTTAATTTCCTAGATGAATCATCAGGCCTTGTTGTAAAAGTTGCGGATGCAAGAAAGCTTTAATAGGTCAGGGGCTTCATTTAATCCTTGGCTCGAAAGTAGCGCCACCTAGATGCAAGACCTCACCGAAACATCAGCTTTCGTGACGCCAGCTCACAAACCCTCAAGACCTTATGTCCTATTTGAGGATGGGCGTGGGAATGGGGTGGCCCAGCTTTTTGAACGGCCAGAGGAAATTATTACCGCATATCGCTATGCGGATGTCGGCGCAGCATTTAGTCGGATGGAGAAGGCCAAAGCGCGAGGTTATTATTTGGCTGGCTATGCAAGCTATGAGCTTGGCTACGCGCTTGAACCAAGACTCGTTGAGCGTCTGATTGATCAGCAGCGGGTGCCTCTTCTTCAGTTTGGAGTTTTTAAAGCCCAAAGTGATTGGAGCTTCTCAACTGATGACGCGTGTGTGCCATCAATGTTTTTAATGCCAGCCTGGACGGAAGACGAATATACTGAGCGCTTTTTACGCTGTCGCGACTATATCTTTGCCGGCGATATTTATCAGATTAATCTAACTTTTCCCCTGCGTGGGCGTTATGATGGAGACGCTCTAAATTTATATCAAGGATTACGAAAACGCCAGCCTGTTGCCTATGGCGGCGTGATCGCTTTGGGGGATGAGACGATCGTTTCTTTGTCTCCTGAGGTGTTTTTTGAAGCGCAAGGTCGGCATATACGCGCGCGTCCAATGAAGGGGACGGCGCAGCGCGGAATCATGCCCCCCGAGGATATGGCAAGAGCGAAGTATCTCGTTGAGGACGAAAAATCTCGCGCCGAAAATCTTATGATCGTAGATCTACTGCGCAATGATTTATCAAGATTAGCGGAAATCGGTTCGGTTAAGGTCACGGATCTTTTCACGATTCAGACCTATCCAACGCTACATCAGATGACGTCTGGCATTGAAGCGCGCCTTCGTGAGGATGTTAGTCTTTATGAGTTATTTACAGGCCTTTTTCCGTGTGGTTCAGTAACGGGCGCGCCAAAAATCAGATCAATGGAAATTATCAATGATCTCGAATGTGCGCCAAGAGGCGTTTATTGCGGTTCTCTTGGGGTTATTGCTCCTGATGGCGCAATTCGTTTCAATGTTGCAATACGCACTTTGACGATTCTTCCAGATGGCGCATTGATTTGTAATGTTGGCTCAGCAATTGTCGCTGACTCACGGGCGCGTGAAGAGTATGAAGAATGTTTAATAAAGGCCCGGTTTTTGACAGAAAGGTCGATGAATTCGGCTTAATAGAGACCTTGTTATGGTCGCCGGAAGATGGCTTTTTCTTATTTGAGGAGCATCTCTCGCGGCTATCGACATCTTGCGCCGCTCTTGGTTTTTTTTATGATGCTGCGCAAATTAAGCAGAGTCTTGAAGACTCTATCCAGCCCTCCTGCGGTGAAATGTTGCGTGTAAGGCTATTGCTTTCACGTCATGGCGATATTGAAATAAGCGTCACGCCAATAACCCCTATCTCGCCAGATTGCTGTTGGCGGGTCGTTCTGGCGCCAACTAGGTTTTGTTCAACAGATCCACTCTTGCGACACAAAACGTCGCGTCGGTCGCTCTACGAAAATACGCTCGCGGAAGCGCAGCTCAAATATGGCGCGGATGAAGTTCTTTTTCTTAATGAACGCGATGAAATTTGTGAGAGCGCCCGCTGTAATCTTTTTGTGCCCAACGATCGGTTTTTGCTGACGCCTGCGCTAAGTTGCGGATTGTTGCCAGGAACGTTGAGGTCGCATCTCCTAACAGGGGGGCAGGCGCGTGAGGCCTTGATCAGGCGTGATGACTTACAGGATGAGTTTTTTTTAGGTAATTCCGTGCGCGGGTTGGTACGTGCGAAAATGTTAACCTAAAATTTTAGGTTTGACCTGGTTTCAGCTTATAGAAAATATGACGACCAATGACGTCCATCTTCGTCAAGGCGCGAGCCCAACGCGGCCTGACATAATTTGTGTGATAGTGTGTGGAACGGCCGACGTCTGAAATATAGGTTCTCCCTTCCATAACTTCATTTGCAACCCTTACGGCTGTTGTCCAAGCGAGAGGCTCTGTAATTTTTAAAGAGCGCCCCTCGCAGGCAAATGAAAACTGACACGCCTTATAATGATGGCGGTTTTGATAAACAACGCCGCAAATGCTTGCAGGGTAAAGACCGCTTTGCACGCGATTTAAAACAACTTGCGCAACTGCTGCCTGTCCAGGCTCTGGCTCGCTGCGTGATTCAAAATAGACAGCTTCCGCTAAACAACGCTTTTCTCGGTCTAATTTTTCTGGTTTGAGCCATGCAGAATAGCTGAATTTGGCATCCTTCTCTGGCTTGATCAGCGCCAGGGTAGGGCCTGCGAAAGATGAAACTTCTATAGGCGTCGCATCAGGCTGAGCTGGCGTGGATGAACTTAGCGCGTTCGCGCGTGCGACTTGCGGCGTAGCGCCATGTAAGGCGCGGTCGCTCACTGCTAGTGTTGAGGCTTCCTGTTTTTGTGGAACTGATTTTGGTGCAGACGCTTTGATTTCTTTGACAGGCTCTGTTGACCAGGTCGTCTTGGCGCTGCTTTGAACGGGGGAGGACGCCGTTGTTGATTTTTGAGTGGTTGCTGGCAAGACCTCTGGCTCTGACAATTCGAGTAGGTCGTCACCCGGCAAGGACATCCGAGGCGGTAGGGCTGTCGCCGTTGGGCGGTTCTGTTGACCACCTAAAGTAAACGATAGTTCAGAAGCCTCATCATGGCCTTGCAGTGAGGTTGATGCGGTTTCCAATTTCGGCTCCACGCCGAAGAAGGGGTCACTCTTATGACTACGATCAACTTGTGGGAAATCTAACAACTCTGACTTCAGATCACGGTGGGGCTGCGTCTCTTGCAAGGCTTCATCATCGCTGACGCTTGGAGCGAGGCTGGCGCTTGTAAGGATGTGGTCTTGTGGTGGAGCATGACCGAGATTGCCACTCACAGCCTGCGCAAAATTAAATGGCTGATCGAGGTTGTTGTCGCCGGTTGCCCGTAGACGCGCTGTCAATGGCGCCACATTCCAATCACTGGCTGAGTCTTGTCCTGCGTCCGCAGTAAAGGACACGAGAACACCAACGCCCAGCGCCCAAGGAGCCATGATGGTGAAAGCCCATGAGCCTTTCACACGAGAGAATTTTGGCTTTTTGGAGCGGGGACGCATGAACGGGCTCGTTTACTCACTAAACACGCGCAGAGTGATCGCTAAACAACCTTGGTGCGACCGAAGTACCACAGCGTAAGTTTATGGCAGGTTAAGCTTTAAGATCTCTTTCATGACCCTATTTGCGCATGTGCCAAAATGGGGCATCCAGGGATAGAGAGCCATCATTCGCCCATCAAATGTATTCTGACCTCTCGAGAATGGGCATGGTTACGGTGTTCAAAGAGAAAAACGCCTTGCCATTGGCCAAGGGCTAGCAGGCCATCGTCAACAGGAATTGTGAGATGCGTTTGTGTGAGCGCCGCACGAATATGCGCAGGCATATCATCTGGCCCTTCGCTGGAATGACGATAATGTGGTCCTTGAGGCGCTAATCGCGAGAAGGCGCTTTCTAGATCCAATAGCACCGATTGATCTGCGTTTTCAGTTATCAATAAAGATGCAGATGTGTGTCGACAAAAAAGCGTAAGCAGGCCGTGTTGGATGTCTAAAACTCGTAAAAATTCTTTGAGGGATGCGGTGATTTGATAAAGGCCGCGTCCATGCGTCTTAACAGTCAATACTTTACTATGTTGATGCAAGCGTAACTTTCTCTAAATTGTCGTGACAACCGCTTTTCCAAGCACAGCTTGCGCGGCCGCAAGTCGCGCAATTGGTACGCGAAATGGCGAACAAGAGATATAGTCGATGCCTATTTTTTCAAAGAAGGCGACCGACTCTGGATTGCCGGCGTGTTCACCACAAACGCCAACAGTTACCTCTGGCTTTGCCTTTCTAGCGCGTTGGCATCCCAGCGCAATCAATTCGCCAACGCCCTCTTGGTCTAATTTAATAAAGGGATCAGCAGGTAAAATGCCGGCCTCGACATAAGCGCCTAGGAAGGAGCCTGAATCATCTCGAGAGATGCCAAGCGTGGTTTGCGTAAGGTCGTTGGTGCCGAATGAGAAGAAATCAGCCGATAACGCAATATCACCGGCTCTCAAAGCAGCTCGCGGTAATTCAATCATTGTGCCAACATGATAGCTCGGGCAGATTCCTGTTTCATTTTCAACGCGCGCGGCGATAGCCTCGACCCGAGCTTTCACAGCATCCAATTCAGCGCGTGCGAAGACTAGAGGAACCATAATCTCAAGTTTTACTGGCGCACCAGTTTCAAGGCTCGCTTCAATTGCAGCTTCAAAAATTGCGCGTGCTTGCATGTCAACGATTTCAGGAAACACCACCGCAAGCCGCGCGCCTCTGAACCCAAGCATTGGATTAAATTCCGAGAGTTGTATTGCGCGACGGCGTAATTTTATGGGGTCAGCTCCCATTGCTTTTGCTACCGTGGCGATTTCTGCATCAGAGTGCGGAAGAAATTCATGCAATGGCGGATCTAGAAGTCTAATGGTGACTGGAGCCCCGGCCATAATGAGGAAAAGATTTTTGAAATCTTCACGTTGAATTGGCAAGAGCTTTTCAAGAGCCATGCGACGGCCGTCGGCATCATCAGCAAGAATCATTTCTCTAACGGCAACAATGCGCTCGCCTTCGAAAAACATATGTTCTGTGCGGGCCAGGCCAATTCCTTCAGCGCCAAAACGACGAGCCGTACGCGCGTCTGACGGCGTCTCTGCGTTCGCGCGCACTTTCATGCGTCTTCTCGCATCAGCCCATGCAAGTAATATTGCAAATTCTCCCGTAAGTTCGGGTCTTTGCATTTTTACTTCGCCCGCGATGACCTGACCAGAAGAACCGTCGACCGTTATGCGATCTCCTTTGGCGAAACGGCGTCCAGCGACGGTAAAGCTTTGGTCGTCATAATCGATCCGGACTGCGCCAGCGCCAGTGACGCAGGGTTTACCCATGCCGCGTGCAACGACAGCGGCATGTGACGTCATACCGCCGCGTGCGGTTAACACGCCCTCTGCAGCATGCATGCCGCCAATATCCTCAGGACTTGTTTCTGTTCGCACTAGGATGACTTTTCTTCCTGAAGCAGCAAGTATTTCCGCCTCTTCTGGATTGAAAATAATTTCGCCAAATGCTGCGCCTGGCGAGGCTGGTAAGCCAGAGGCAATAATTTCTCGACGCGCTGATGGATCGATTGTGGGATGAAGAAGCTGTTCGAGTGACGTTGGTTCAACTCGTAACAATGCCTCATCTCGCGAGATCAGCTTCTCATTCGCCATATCAACCGCGACTTTGATCGCAGCGCGCGCGGTGCGTTTTCCATTGCGCGTCTGAAGCATCCATAATTTTCCGCGCTCAATCGTGAATTCCATATCCTGAAGATCTTTGTAGTGCCGTTCGAGTTTCTCAGCATAGGACTTGAACTCCAGAAAGACCGACGGCATTGTTGCTTCAAGAGAGATTGTTTCTCCGCGAGAGGCGCGACTTGCAGCCTCTGTAAGAGGCTGTGGCGTTCTCAGGCCTGCAACCACATCTTCTCCCTGAGCATTAATTAAATATTCGCCGTAGAGTTCACGAACGCCAGTTGAGGGATTGCGTGTGAAGGCCACGCCTGTAGCCGATGTCGCGTCCATATTGCCAAAGACCATGGCCTGAACATTAACAGCGGTTCCCCAACTTTCTGGTATATTATGCAGCTCTCGATAAACACATGCACGATGGTTCATCCAAGACAATAAAACAGCCTTAATGGCTCCCCATAATTGCTCGCGGGGTTCTTGAGGAAAGACGACGCCGGCTTTATTGACGAAGATTTCTTTATAAAGAGCAACAGTCTTGCGCCAGTCGTCCGCCGTTAGTTGTGTGTCGAGCGCGAGATTCTTGCTTTCTTTAATTTGCTCAAGCGCTTCTTCAAACAAATGATGTTCAATTCCAAAAACAACGGATGAATACATTTCAATAAAGCGACGGTAGCAATCCCATGCAAAACGCTCATCAGCAGAAAACTTTGCCAGCTTCCCAACCGTCTCATCATTAAGGCCGAGATTGAGAACTGTATCCATCATTCCAGGCATTGACGCGCGTGCGCCAGAGCGGACAGAAACAAGTAGTGGCCACTCTACATCGTCAAAAGAATGGCCGACGGTTTTTCCAATGTCAGCTAACGCAGTCTCTACCTGGGACTGGAGGGTTGGGGGCAATTGACGATCATGCTGGAAAAAATAGGCGCAGACTTCTGTCGTAATCGTAAAGCCGGGTGGCACGGGTAGGCCAAGAGCCGCCATTTCAGCAAGATTTGCGCCCTTGCCGCCCAGTAGCTCTTTCATCGCTCCTGAACCCTCAGCCCGGCCGGCTCCGAACCCATAAACCCATTTATTCATGATACGTCTTTCCGCGACATATGGCTTAATTTTGCGACGCGCCGCCTGCGCAAATAATATAGCACCTTAGCTGAGTTTAGGGCCTCAAACTACTCATGGAGAGAGGGGGGCTCGACAAAACTCCTGAGGTAATTTGCAAATATGCGTCAAGTCTATTGACGTGTCATTTTTAACTTTTGGCTGGCAGGTAGGGCTGGGTCCTGATTGGAATGTCCCATGGGACTTGAGCGTCTTTTTTGACCAACAGGACCCGTGTCTGAGGGTATGGCTTGACACGCGCGCCCTCATCGCGCTTTTTCTCGCTTTCGCAGCCGAATTTTCGGCTTTCGCCGTTTTTCAACTGAAAGCGACCCATGCATCGCTACCGCTCGCATCATTGTGGAGAGCCGTCTGAGGCCCTCATTAATAGTAAAATACGTTTATCGGGTTGGTGTCACCGGATTCGTGATCATGGCGGTGTGCTTTTTATCGATTTGCGTGACCATTATGGCCTAACGCAATGTGTCGTGGATCCTGACTCTCCCGCTTTTTCCCAGGCAGAGAAACTTCGATCGGAATGGGTTGCGCGTGTCGACGGCGAGGTGCGCAAACGGCCAGTTGGCACTGAAAACGTCGACATGCCGACTGGGCAAGTCGAAATTTATGTCACTGAGATTGAGGTTCTTGGCCGGGCCGATGAATTACCGTTGCCCGTCTTTGGAGATCAACAATATCCTGAAGATACGCGTCTTAAATATCGCTTCATTGATCTTAGACGTGAGAAGCTGCATGCCAATATCATGCTGCGTGGGAAGATTATTGACTCCTTACGCATGCGAATGAAGCAGGGCGGATTTTTTGAATTCCAGACCCCGATACTAACGGCATCGAGCCCAGAAGGCGCCCGCGATTTCCTAGTTCCTTCCCGTCTACACCCAGGAAAATTTTACGCGCTTCCGCAGGCTCCCCAGCAGTTCAAACAATTGCTAATGGTCGCCGGCTTCGATCGATATTTTCAGATTGCCCCATGTTTCCGAGATGAGGATGCGCGCGCCGACCGCTCTCCAGGCGAATTTTATCAGCTCGATGTCGAGATGAGCTTTGTTACGCAAGACGACGTCTTTCAGTCGATAGAGCCAGTGCTTCGTGGGCTATTTGAGGAATTTTCAAACGGCAAGTCTGTTACGCAGAAGTTCCCGCGGATTCCATACCGAGAAGCAATGTTGAAATATGGTTCAGATAAACCTGACCTCAGGAACCCGCTTATAATTTGTGATGTTAGCGATGAATTCGCCCGCGAGGACGTCAGCTTTAAGGCCTTTAAGGGCAAGACTGTGCGCGCCATTCCTGCGCCAGGCGCAGCGGTTCAGTCGCGCAGTTTCTTTGATAAGTTGAATGACTGGGCGCGTAGCGAGGGAGCGCCAGGGCTTGGTTATGTTTTGTTCGAAGAAGAGGCAGGTGCGCTTGTCGGCAAAGGACCAATTGCAAAATTCATCCCAAGTGAGGTTCTGTCTAAAATTGCTCTTAAGGCCGGCGTTGCTAAAGGCGACGCTGTGTTCTTTTCAGCCGGGGAAGAAACTGCCGCAGCAAAGCTGGCAGGTGCGGCGCGTATTCGAATTGGAACAGAACTTGGCCTTTCTAGAACAAATGTTTTTGAATTTTGTTGGATTGTCGATTTTCCAATGTATGAGTGGAATGAAGATGAGAAGAAGGTCGACTTCTCTCATAACCCCTTCTCCATGCCACAAGGCGGGATGGAGGCTTTAGAGTCAGGCCGTCCTCTCGACATTCTCGCCTACCAATATGATATCGTCTGTAATGGCGTGGAGCTATCATCAGGGGCGATCCGAAATCACAGACCTGATATTATGAAGAAGGCCTTTGAGATTGCTGGCTATGGGGAAGAGGTTCTGATTGAAAAATTTGGTGGGATGTATCGGGCTTTTCATTATGGCGCGCCACCACATGGCGGCATAGCCCCTGGCGTTGACCGCATCGTGATGCTTCTTGCTGAAGAAGATAATTTACGGGAAGTGACTCTGTTCCCCATGAACCAGCGCGCAGAAGATCTCTTAATGGGCGCGCCATCAGATGTGACGCTGCGTCAACTACGTGAGTTGCATATCAGACTTAATTTGCCTGAGAAGCCGAGCGCCGCTTAGATTGGCAGCATTAAACATGGTTTTATCAGGATACATTTTACTCATGACCTTGTGATGGGTCTTGCGGAGTCGGTGGCAATGAAGTGGGAAGACCTGGAAAATTCAAGAAATATTGAAGATCGCCGTGGTGAGGCTTCGGGAGCGCGCGGCGCGACGCGCCTTGGGGGTGGCGGGCTCGGTATTGGCACGGTTTTACTATTAGGCGTTGTTGGATGGGCTTTGGGAATTAATCCTGCCGTTTTGATTGGCGGCGCGCAAATGGTGAATGACATGCGCAGTGGCGGACGCGTGGCGTCTGAACCCCAAGTAAGCAGGCCAACTTCTCAGCCAAATGATCAGATGGGAACCTTCGTTTCAAAAGTCATGGGCTCAAATGAACAGGTCTGGTCACAAATTCTACCTCAGCAAAAAGGTATTCGTTTTGAGCCTCCCAAGCTTGTCCTTTATGAGGGCTCAACGACATCTCGATGTGGCGCTGCTCAACAAGCAATGGGGCCTTTTTACTGCCCACTCGATCAGAGGATTTATTTAGATACGGCCTTCTTTAGAGAAATGAATCAACGCTTCGGCGGAGGCGGAGACTTTGCCTATGCCTATGTCATCTCGCATGAGATGGGACATCACATTGAGAACCTTCTTGGTATTTTGCCAAAGGTCCAGCAGGCTCAAGCGCGTGCGCGCAGCCGCTCAGAAGCAAATAAACTATCCGTGCGCGTTGAATTAATGGCCGATTGCCTAGCTGGCGTTTGGGCTCACAATGGCAATCGGCAGCAGCATTTTCTTGAAGAAGGCGATATAGAAAAAGCTGTTGCTTCGGCTCAGGCGATTGGTGATGATCGTTTGCAGAAAGCTCAACGCGGCTTTGCCGTTCCCGATAGCTTCACACATGGATCTTCTGCTCAACGAACCGAATGGTTGTTAAAGGGGATGCAAAATGGCGTCATTGACGCCTGTTACACTTTTGCAAGATGATCCCTAGTTGAGACGACGCGCGCGCGTTAAAAAATCGGAAGAAGACAATTTGCGGCTCAAATGAGCTATGTCCATGACATAGTGCGTTGATCTGAGAATTTCTTTCGGCGCGACGATGCCAGCGGGAGCCGCTGAGCGGGGAAGCAGGCGTGTGATAAGGGTGTTTGGGGCGGATCGTAATATGAAGGCCTGCTGGCGGTAGTTGTTGGCAAAAATATCGCGTGCTTCTTCAGAAAAGCTCTGATCAACGGCATAGTTGGTTGATAGCAAAAATACTTGATCATTGCGGGATAATTTTAACGCTTCTCGCACACCTTGAGTTGGGTCATGCGATTCGATAAAGCTGCAGCCTGCATCGTCAGCAATTCTATCGAGTAAGTGTCCGCCTGGGCCCACAAGAATAGCGTCAGTAATGACGCCCTGCACGCAAGCGTCAATCAGCGAGGTCAGGCACCGCGGCACAATCAACTTTGTCCGCGCGCTTAGAGGTGTTTCGTGGGCAAGGAGAATCGCGCTGATCATGTTCACACATATATTTGAAAGCGCTTCTTATAGGAATGAGGCGCCAAATAATCCTGCGTAATGGGTATAAATCAGGCAGAGCCATTGCGCGATGCGTTATCTTGCGGCACGATCCCCTCTATGTCCGGCGACTTTTTTCCTTACGAACTACTGACCAATGAGCAAATGGCTTGCGCTGATCGCTTGACCATAGAAAGCGGTATTGCGGGCATTAATTTGATGGAACAAGCCGCAGCTGAAATCGCGCGCGTGACAAGCCAGATCCTCCAAAAAACAAGCGGCAGACGCGTGTTGGTCTTGTGTGGACCTGGCAATAATGGCGGGGATGGTTACGCTGCGGCGCGCCGCTTAAGAGAGCAGCGCTATAAGGTACGGGTCGCCTCTACCATCCCTGCAAGTTCTCTAAAAGGTGACGCGGCTCAAGCCGCCGCCAGTTGGCCGGGGGACATTGGCTCTGTCTGGGACGAAGACTTCCACAGCGCGGATCTGGTGTTGGACGCCCTTTTTGGCGCCGGTCTCTCACGTGATCTTGATGAAAAAACGATTGCGCTTGTCAACCGATTAAACAAATGGCGGCGCGACACAAAACAAAATATTGTAAGCGTTGATATTCCGAGTGGCGTTGATGGCACAACAGGAAGCATTCGTGGCGCTGCCGTTGAGGCAGATGCGACCATAACTTTCTTTCGCGTCAAGACCGGACATTTATTGTTGCCTGGTCGTTTGCAATGCGGCAAGCTAACATGTGCGCATATTGCTATACGTCCTTCCGCGCTCGCCTCTCTATCCATTGACGCCTTCGTGAATGTGCCAAAGCTTTGGCGTCATGCATTGCCAGAGCCGCAAACTGAAGGGCATAAATATTCTCGCGGTCATGTTGTCGCCATTTCAGGCGGAATTTCTTTTTCTGGAGCGGCAAGACTTTCTGCGCTTGCAGCCCTGAGAGCAGGCGCAGGTCTTGTGACCTTAGCTAGTCCACTGGATGCTCTTGCGGTGAATGCATCGGCGCTGACTTCTGTCATGGTGCGTCCTGCTTCAGACGCCTCCGAACTTAGTAGATTATTATTGGACAAGCGTAAGAATGCCATTGCGATCGGCCCTGGCCTTGGCGTTGGAGAAGACAGTTGTAAGAAAGTGGAGGCTGTTTTAGCGCCAACAGAGGCGCTTCGCGCCGCCGTTCTGGATGCAGACGCGCTGTCAAGTTTTGAAGAATTTCCCGACAGACTCTGGCGCGCGACGAAGCATGCGCCTGGACCCGTTGTTTTGACGCCGCACGCAGGTGAATTCATGCGTATTTTTGGCGCTGACGGCGCCGGTATCGGCGCAGAGAAATCCAAGCTTGAACAAGCGCGCGCAGCCGCCAGGGTGAGCGGCGCCACCCTTGTCTATAAAGGACCAGATACTGTTGTTGCAGCGCCGGACGGGCGCGCTTCCATTATGCCTTGGGCGACGCCTTGGTTGGCGACGGCAGGGTCAGGCGATGTTCTCACAGGGATTATTGCGGCGCTGCTGGCTCAACGTATGGACTCTTTCCTTGCAGCCTCTTGCGCAGTTTGGCTCCATGCCCGTGCAGCAGAAATTTTTGGTCCTGGCCTGATCGCTGATGATATAATAGGGACTTTGCCGGCAGTCTGGAAAGAAATCCATAATTATACAATGGATACGCTATGAAAAGTCTTTGAAAACTAACGCTTCTATTCGCGTATCGTTATACTATTGTCGCATTGGGCATATCTAAATAATCATTAGAAGTAGGGCGGGATAAGTATGAAGTCTCACGAAAAACTATTGTTAGAAAATAAAGCTTGGGCTGAGGAGATCAAACATCGAGAGCCAGATTATTTTGAGCGGCTGGCCGCAGATCAAAAGCCTGATTTTTTATGGATAGGATGTTCAGACAGTCGTGTCCCTGCAGACATTATTGTCAATGCGCAGCCAGGTGAGATCTTTGTTCAAAGAAACATTGCCAACCAGATCATAGCGACTGACTTCAATAGTCTAAGCGTCATACAATATGCCGTGCATGTCATTAAAGTTAAGCATATCATTGTGTGTGGTCACTATAATTGCGGTGGTGTTAAGGCGGCGCTGAGTCCTCAAAATGCGGAGTTGCCACTGGTTAACAACTGGCTCATGCAATTAAAAGACACCTATCATGCCCACAGACAAGAAATAGACAAACATGAGGATCTCTTAGCAAGGGCCAATCGGTTAGTTGAGTTGAATGTCATTACTCAGGTGTGGCGTCTTGCCCAACTATCAATCATTCAATCAGCTTGGAAAAACCAGCAGACTCCAATGTTGCATGGATGGGTTTATGCCCTCGATGATGGAATTTTACAGCAACTTATTACTTTGCCTGTCAATAGCGATGTCGACATCGTTTATCAGCAAATGCAAAATCTTTCCAGTTAGGCTTATTGGCGTCTTTGGCTTGGGATGAGGGAGTAGCGTAAGGTGTCAGAAAGAAATTTTAAATATTATTTTCAGCATATAAATGAGGACATTCCTGCAGGGCTTGTCGTCTTTCTTGTTGCCTTGCCGCTTTGTCTTGGGATTGCCTTAGCCTCCGGCGCTCCTCCTTTTGCCGGTGTTATAGCAGGTATTGTCGGTGGGCTTGTTGTTGCCGTTGTCAGCGGCTCACAATTAAGTGTTTCAGGTCCAGCTGCCGGTTTGACGGTCATTGTCGCCGTCGCCGTGGAAAAATTTGGTTTCGATGGGCTCCTATATGCCGTAATGATTTCTGGGTTAATACAGATTGCCATGGGTTTTTTGCGCGCTGGCGTTATTGGCGCTTATTTTCCTGCTGCTGTTATTAAGGGCATGCTGGCGGCGATAGGTCTCATTCTCATTATGAAGCAACTGCCGCATGCGGTAGGCTTTGATGCAGACGCCGACAGTGATCTCTCGTTTTTAGAAGATGACAGTCACACTACGCTTTCATTCCTTTTTTCATCCCTTAATTCAATCTCTTTTGGTGCGGCTATTGTTGCGTCTTGCTCCATGTTGATTATGCTATTTTGGGAAACGTCGAGGGTTAAGAAAAATCGTTTTCTTTCCCTCGTCCCCGGCGCTCTTGTCGCGGTTTTATTCGGCATATCGTATAATTATCTAACGCAAATATATTATCCTGCGCTTGGTATTGCAGAACAGCATCTCGTGACCCTGCCAGAGCTCTCTGGTCCCCTTGATTTTGCGCGGCAAATCCATTTTCCAGATTTTTCTCACATTTTTGATCCGCATATCTATGTAACGGCCGCAACTTTAGCGTTGGTGGGTAGTCTTGAAACATTACTGAGTCTGGAAGCTGTCGATAAACTTGATCCCCTAAAGCGCACAGCGCCAACCAATCAAGAGCTCATCGCTCAGGGCTTAGGAAATTTCACGAGCGGACTTATTGGAGGTTTGCCGATTACAGCGGTTATTGTTCGTAGCTCTGCTAATATTGACGCTGGTGCGCATACAAAGTTAGCGGCGGTTGTGCATGGATTATTGCTGATGATCAGCGTGATGTTTTGCTCGGCGTTACTGAATAAAATACCGCTTGCATGTCTTGCTGCAGTGTTATTGCTGACGGGCTACAAGCTCGCTAAACCAAAAATATTTATGGAACAATACTCCAGAGGCTTTAACCAATTTGCGCCCTTTGCTGTTACGATTGCAGCAATCCTTCTGACTGATCTTCTTAAAGGCATGGCGATCGGCATGGCTGTCGGTCTTTTCTTCGTTCTCAGAGCAAATTATCACTCTGCCTTTACGTTGACGCAAGATGGGAGCAATATTCTTTTGAGATTTCAGAAGGACGTTTCTTTTCTGAACAAGGCGCCATTAAGAAACTTTCTAGAAAAGATTGGTGATGGAACGTTTCTTTTAATTGACGGCACGCGCGCCACTTTCATCGATCATGATATATTAGAGACCCTTGCTGATTTTATTAAGGCCGCAGATGAAAGAAATATTAGAGTAGAGCTAAAAAATATTCGTGGTATTGATCAGTTTTCCCTTGCCAATAAAAAGCCTTCTTAATGTCCGGGCGCCTGGATACAAAGCCCTAGTCTGGAAGAAAGTCTTCAAATACGATTTGATTAGCCCAAGGCTTTACCTTTAATTGCTCTTCATATGAGCGAACTGTCCATGTCGTGATCGGGCATTGCGTGATCTCTCTTAATAAATATGGAATAGCGTGTGGAAAATCATCTGCACGCCAAGAAATGAAATCTGGCAACGTATCTCGATAGTGCAAAAAATGCGTCATAGAGTCTTTTAATTCTTCGGATATATGTGGCCATTCAGTTTTATCATAATGCCCTTGAGCAACAATGCCTAACAGAATATGTGATATATTAAACGCATGTTGGTTGCGTCTTAAATAGCCAATAAGAATTGGATCAAAGCTTTCGATTGCAACTGGGCCAGGATATTCTTTCAAGATTGCTGCAAGATCCTTAGCTGGTTTGATGTTGCCATCAAATCTACTTTTTAATTCTACAAATAAGGGTGTTTGGCTATTAATAGCGGATAGAAATCTTTGAAGGCTTGGAATTTTCTCAGAAGTTTTTCCTAGCGAAATTTGACAGATATCGTCTAGATTAAGGTCGCAGAGGCGTCCGGTTTGTTCTGTCAAACGCTCGAAGCGATCATCGTGAAAAACAACATATTGATCGTCTTTGCTTTGTTGCACATCACATTCTATCGCGTAATCTGAAACGATAGCGGCATGAGCTGCTGCAATAGAATTTTCTATCAATCCTTTGGCTGCGCAATGTAGCCCGCGATGCGCGATTGGCCTTCGACAGAGCCAAGCTGGTTTGAGGCTGCTCACGCAAGAATCTCAAAAATACCTTCAACTTCTACAGCGGCATTTAAAGGTAATTGCGCAACGCCCACAGCGATGCGGGCGTGTTTACCGTTTTCCTCAAGCGCTGCGATGAGGAAATCAGAAGCGCCGTTCATGACTTGTGGAATCTGTGCGTAGTCTGGCGTGCAATTTACAAAGCCAGAAATGCGGATGGCGCGTATTTTTGATAAATCATTAACTGCGACAGCTGCTTGAGAAAGCAGATTTAAGGTCGCGAGGCGTGCAGCAGCCTGACCATTCTCGAGTGTGACATTAAGGCCAAGTTTGCCTCTAAAGCCTATGTCGATGCCCTCTGGTCCAATAGGTAGTTGGCCTGAGATAAACAGTAGATTTCCAGAACGTGAAAATGGGACATAATTTGCCACAGGAGCTGAGGGAGTTGGTAAGGATATGCCGAGCGCCTCAAGCCTCTCAAGCGGATGAAGCATTTTGGTCGTATTCATTGGGCTCTCCAGACAAAAGACTAATAAAATATTCCTTTGTCATCAATCTAATTATGTTTTGTCGTGGATGCAATAAATCGTAATGTATTAGACTTTAAAGATATTAATGTATTTATTTTAATTGAACAGCGTCATTTGAAAATTAAGTCTGTTTGATTTATTTTCTAGCATTATGATGCAATAACATTCCATCTTAAAAGTTGAAAGACAATCTATGGCGCATCAATTTTTACTTCGTTTAAGCGTCATCTCTTTGAGCTTTATTTGCTGCTTAGAAGCTAAATGCGACATCCCTACGCTAGCGCCTCACAGGGCAGTTTACAAACTTAGCCTCTCAGCTGGCGCTGGGTTAAAGGCGCCACTGCAAGCTCATGGACGTATTTTCTTTGAATTCTCAGGTTCCGAATGTGAAGGCTATGTGCAGAACTTCCGTCAAGTAACAGAGATTTTGCCATTTGAAGGGGCGGCAAAGCTTTCAGATACACGCACAGCCTTCTTTGAGGAATCTTATGGTCGAGGATATAGATTTAAGTCAGAAACAAAAATTGATTATCAATCAATTGAAAAATTAGATGGTTTTGTAGAGAAAAGAGATAATAATTTTTTGATTCATTTAAAAAATTCAAAACAACCAGAGATTATTCTTGATCGGAGCGTTATTTTTCCAACCGAGCATTTAAGACGCATTCTTCAGTGGGCCATGCGTGGAGAAACTTTGCTCGAGGCTATGGTCTATGATGGGAATGGACAAGGAGATAAGGCAACGCACACGCTTTCAGTGATTGGCAAGGTGATCACTACGCCCTCGACTGAAAAGTCAGTTCAGATCCAAGCTTTCAAAACGATGAACCGCTGGCCAGTAACGATTTCTTATTTTGATAGTATCAAGCGTGATGGTCAGCCAATTTATGTTCTTTCGCTTGAGCTTTATGAGAATGGCGTCTCGCGCGCGCTGCGTCTCGACTATGGTGATTTTGTTCTTTCAGGCGAATTGATTGAGTTATTAATTCAGCCAGAAGTTAATTGTAAAGCTCATATTTATCGCTAATTTTTAGTGCGAAGACATCGCGCTTGAGAATCCGTCATTCATCAGCTTTCCAATATTATTTTGGAACTTCATTTCGCCGAGAGTTCTAAAATTAACGGAAAGATAGACGGTCTGATTATAGTTTTTACCCGTATACCATGGCTGGTAGACGGTAGAATAATTTAATGTCGCCGTCAGGCATTCGTCTGCATATCCGCCGCCAACACCCCAGATGGCAGATGAATAGAAGGACGATTTCGGCGTTACTGTGCTGAAAGAAAGAGTGGGTAAAGGTTGGTTTAACGCTGCTGCAGATAAGAAATTGTTATAGTAAACACCCAAAGGATTATTGTAATATTGCTCATATGGGCCGCCGCGGGACATATCAAGCGTCACGCTGCCATTAAGAAAATAGTTTTTTGTGACATCCCATCTTGCACTCGTCGATATGCCGCGTCGCAGATAATTAAAACCAATCTGTGGTTGTTGGTAATAGTTTGCATATTGAATGCCTAGCGTAACAGGATTGAGATTCAATGACGCGAGGAGATCGATGCGGCGAACGTCAAATGTATCTTTATCGAAGCGGCCTTTGCTCGTCAGACTAAAGAAGGATGCCGGTGCGACAGTGAGGCGGCCAACAACATCTGATGTCCGGGTATTGAGGCCAGATGCGAGACCAACATTTGCAGCATCCGCCATAGCATAAGCATTATTACCAGCAACTTGCTGAGACTGCCCGACCATTGCATTGATAAAGCCGCCATTGGCGAAGTTCATTGTTCCTTGGCCGCCATAGTTGATGCGTGTGCCAGTTTCGAAACGGTCATAACCAGAAAATTTGTTCCAATCGAAGAGATTTGTATCGTCAAAGACGAGGCTTTGCGCATCAAGATTCACGAGCGAGGGTATAGACGTCTGGTTGGGACGAGCGATCAGTTGCGCGATGGGTTCGACAACAACATCGCCTAATGGGCTATGCGCCAAAAGAGGATAGCGATATTCAACACCTGCGCCAGGCGTCACTTGCCCGCGAAATGTGTTGTTTTGTCCAGGAATGAAGTAGTTTTGATTATAGTTTGATATCGGCAGATTCTGAGCATTATAAATATTATCCGTCGTTGTCGTATTATAATCCAGATAGCTTCCCATCATACGTGTGAAAGCGAATGGTTGCCAAACACCGCCTGTTGGGTCGATGAATTTTCTCTTCCAATTGGCGCTGACCGCGCCACGATTATAATTGCCGCCAACGCCGCGCAGGAGACATTGGCTTAGATTAGGGTTCGCGTTAGGCGAATATGTCTGGCACACATTGTAAAGATTATACGCTTTTCCGCCAGTAGGCCCGCCGCCGCTATCTAATGTTGTTGGTTGAATAGATTGATAATTTGCAAGTGTCTCGGAGACGCTATTAAAATTACTGTCTACTTCGAGTTGTCCCCCAATGCCGCCAGTTTTGGCAGGATCAACATCAAAGGTCCGATTATAATCAATCATAGGACGGGTGGTTGGCAACTGAGCTTGGATATCGCCAGGTAGCAAGCCTTGGAAATACATGGCTTGCATATCAAAATAGCTACGTGGACCTTGGCCAGTAAGATAGGCTTTAGATTGGCTTTCTCTGAAGAAGAACATGTTGTTCAGCGTGCTATACATGCCAAAATCTTGCATGAAATAGCGGTCAGTGAAGTAAGCGCCGTTCCAGCCGGTTTTCCAGCGATCATTGAGATTGAACTCGCCGACGCTTTGTACCACGCCCCGAAATGCGCGATTACGTGCGCCATATGGGGCCGGTGAGAATAGATCTCGAGCTTTTTGATCAAGATAGGCTCCGTCGGCGCGCAGCATGACATTGCCGTTTTCAAATTGCTTACGAAAAACGCCGGTCAGATAGGGGATGCCATTGCTGTAATAGGATGGCGTAAGCGTGAGATCGGTATCTGGAGAGATTTCCCAAAAGAATGGAACTTTATAGCCCGTCCCCAGATAGGATCCATACATCACAGACGGCATTAAAAAGCCTGTCCGCCTTTTAACTGTCGGGTCAGGCTGCGTGAGGTAAGGGAAGTAAGCAATTGGAACGCCAAGAAGCTCCATGCTTGCATCTTCATAATAAACAGTTTTTTCTTTGGCGTTATGAATGATCCGCTTTGCCCGGACCTGCCAGAGCCTGGGTTTGCTCGGATCGTCTTTACAGGCAGCGCAGGCGGTGTATGTGCCCTTATCATAAACGCGGGTATCGCCAACCATCTCTGCGTGGGGCGCGCTCATTTGCGTATCATTAAGCGCGTCATATTGTAGGCTGTTGATGAAGCCTACCTTAAAGTCATCTGTTAATTCGAAGCGTTCAGCGCGCACAACGCTCCCATCTCGCTCAGTAAGCTTTGCATTTCCCTCAGCAAAAATCTGCTGGGTTTTGCGATTATAAATAACGCGATCAGCTTCCAGCGCGCGACCTTTATAAAATATTTGAACATTGCCGCTGGCGGTAACAGTGTCAGCATCCTGGTTGTTGATGAGTTCTTTTGCTTCGACGACCATATGCTCGTCATCGGCAGTGCCGGCTGCGTATAATTGATGTGAAGAGAGAATGCTGAAAAAGCTAACGCATGCCGCTATGATCAGTGACTTACTGGTTACTGAGCTTCGCATGTGAGCGTAAAAGGAGAAAATACGACCCGATGACATGGTCAAGTCCTGCCGTCGGAGCACGCTGAGAGATATTTATTTTTTGTTGAAGCCGCCGAGGACATCTTGAGGCCGGGGGCTCCAAAGCTAGGCATGTTATTGCACATAGATGAAAATTTATTCTTGAAATAAATCATGAGGCTCAATGTGGCGCCACATGTATTGTCGAAGGATGAGTGAAAAAGATTAAAGAGCGTAAAAAATTTACTAATGTTTCCGCGCAAGTGAGGGCGCAAATATTCATTAGCCCTCCGCTCTTGCAAGACAGGCCCATTATGCCCCTGTCGGATCTTGAGAGAGACGACGGAGCTTATTGTTTCAAATAAGAAATTCACAGGCAGGAAGATGACCGCTCTTTGCGTAGAAATCATGGCGAACAAAGACCAATTCTCGCCTTTGTCAGATCTGATTTCTTTCAATAATTTTGGCGATTTTTTGGATGTTGTCATAAAGGGAGTGTCATCTCTCACTATTGCCTTGGCTGGCTTTTATGGCGGTGGAATGGCTAAGATTTGATGTGACTTTGAGTATGAGTGAGCGAGAAGGCTCTGCCTGGTTGAAAGAGAACTCTGATGTTGACAATGCGGCTGATGAATTTCAGAGCTTTGATCTTGGCTTTGGGTGTTACTTAGAAGAGCTCAAAAAGTATAAAATTTGATTTAAATTGATTGATTTTATTGAATTTCTTTATTGTTTGTTTTAGGTGCTCTCAAAACATTGCGTTTGACTAAGCTCAATCTCAGCTAAGGGTGCTTTGAAATTTTAGCTCTAGCCGACATTCGTCATGTAGCTGAGCTGGAAAGGCCCTGCAATATTTGTAAACATTAGCGTGAGTCGTTTTATCTAAAATACAAATCCCTGGTGGGGCGGGCATCAGAGATCCATTTTGTTGTCAACAAATCTGAAAGAGCGGCATGATTTAGCCATAATTTGGCTGCGGAACATGACGATTTAGAAATAATATTCCAGAGTTTTTGTCGCGCTTTGCGTCCTTTGGGCAAGACAGGAGGCTAAGGCATTGTCAGCTTAGAAGGTTGGCTGCTTTGTTAACAACTCAAGATAATTATAACTTGAGCAGTAGCCTTCATTCTTATTTTCGGGAAGCTTACAGGCAGGCGGCGCCATCACAAGAGATGGGTAGGTCTTTGTTTTTGTTGCGGTGAAGGGCTCTTTATTCACGCGGTCGGCGCTACAGCTTGCCAGCACGAATGCGATCGCAAGGACTATGATTTTTTTCATCGTGTCAGGTCGCAAAATATTTAAGTGACGATAAGTCTGCACACATCACAGTAATTATAGGATTTTTCAAGTGGCGCAGCTTGCGCGCCATTAATTTAAACAACGTTAAGACGCTCATGTCCTGCAAGCAAGCATTAAAGATTGGGTTCAAGCAGGAACAAGAGGCGTATTAATTTATTTTTAAGCATCAAAGTGGTTGGCGATAAGCAATTTTCAACATTTTTTCCATTACGCTAAAGATGGCTTAGGTTTGTTATGATTTAACGCCAAACTTATGCAGTTGAGCCCCGTGCTTGGTCAGCCAGCTTTCGGATTGGTCAACAGTAGAACATAGCTGGCGGGTTAACGCCCAAAATTGCGGCGAATGGTCGAGATGCATAAGGTGTGCGACCTCGTGAGCGGCAAGATAATCTAAAACAAAAGGCGGAGAAAAAATAAGGCGCCATGAGAAATTCAACGTCCCTGATGCCGAGCAAGATCCCCAGCGACTGATTGGATCGCGCAGGCTAATTTTACGTGGCGCTAAGGAGAGAGCCCGCGCGTGTTTTGAAACAGCATCCTCGAGATCATTGCGAGCTTGTTTCTTCAGATAGTCCGCAATACGCCGGTGTATGTGGGCGTCATGCCCCACGACGCAGAGTTTTTTTAAACTCTGGTCATTTTCTGCTCCTTCAATCCATACAACACCACGATTATTGTTTTTGCGCTCGATTATATGATCCTCGCCACGCAGGGGGATAACGGATCCATGAGCAAATGGTATTATTTCGGGTAAACCTTGCAGACGCGAGTAAAGCCAAGCGGCATTCCTTTCTGCAAAATCTTGAGCATCCCTAAGAGAGGCGCGTTTTGGCATTGTTAGCACCGCGTCTCTCATGGCTAAGCGTACGCGTAATATAAAGCGTTTAGCTGTGGGCGCCCGGCGTAATGAGACAAGTATAATTTTGTCGTGATATTTGAGACTTATCGTGCGCTCTACAGCAGCTCTTGAGTTATCTGTGTTGAACATCAGCATAAGGATATTTTATCTA
>DAIRFH010000146.1:0-2073 GCA_036795145.1 Methylocystis sp.
AAAATCTTATTGTTGTTACAATGCGTAATATGACTGAATCATTTGAACTGAGGTGAAAATGAAAAATCTTTCAAAACTCTTTCTGTTGCTTTTCACAGGATCACTACTGGCGTTAACAACCTCTGCATCAGCCCAGTGGGCTGGATATGGGGGATACGGGGGATATGGGGGCGGTTATTATGGCGGCTATGGCCCAAGAAATTATGGTTATGGCGGTGGTTATGGTTGTTGGGATGGGCGTGACTGGCATGGGGGCCGCTGGGGACATGATGATTAACGTCCTAACTTTTTCCACGGCGTCTTAATATATAACCTTCAGGCTGACTTTCAGGGCTGAGGGTTATATAGTGAAATTAAATTGCGAGGACAAAATGACAGATCATTATCACGCCGTTGTTTGGATTGATCACCATCAAGCGCGCGTTCTCCATTTCAATCTTTCTGATTCAGACACCGAAGTCATCCATCCCCACAACCCAAAGAAAAATATTCACAGTCATGCTTTTCCAAGAGGAAGCAATCATGGCGCTGAAGATCAGAACTATTTGCATGAGGTTGCTGAGGCGATAGCAAATGCAAAATCTGTCCTAATTTCTGGACCATCCAATGAAAAACATGAACTTGTAAAACACATAGAACATCATGATCCATCCTTGATGAAAATTATTGCTGGGGTTGAAGCGTTAGATCATCCCACGGATAAAGAATTGCTCGCCCATGCGCGCAAGTTCTTTACCGCCTATGATCGTATGAATGTCCAGAAATAGAATAAGAGCTGCAATTAAAATCTTGAACGAATACAAAGTCGCTGGAGCTGAATGTGCTGAATAAAGTTTTGTCAGTAAGATGGCTAATCGGCTTATTGATAATTTCAGCTGCAGTGATTTTTGTATGGTCCAATGAAAAACTCGATCGAGTGCCCGCAGTACCTGAAGAGCTGCGTAAACACGCAAAAGTATTTGGTCTAGAAAATATTCGCGCTTACCCAGACCAAATTGATCTCATCAAACAACGCCACAAAGAATCGCTCAACAGAGAAATTAAATTTTATGGGATAGGACCCAATAATACGCTTCTTCCCGCTTCAGTTTTGACGCTTTCAGGAGGCGGAGATAATGGCGCTTTCTCTGCCGGCCTGCTTGCTGGCTGGACGGCTCACGGTGACAGACCAACCTTCATGCGTGTAACGGGGATTAGCACTGGAGCGCTCATTGCGCCCTTTGCTTTTCTTGGCTCAGATTATGATAAAACCGTTACGCAACTCTACACAGAAATTGACGCGACCAAAGTATTCAAGAAACGTTTTCTTCCATTGGCGGCGACAATACAAGACGCCCTTTCTGATACAGACCCTCTCTACAAAACAATTTCAAAATTTGTAAATCAGGATCTCCTCGACTTGATAGCGATAGAGCGCGATAAGGGCAGATTATTAGTGATCCAAACTGCAGATATTGACGCCGGCGCGCCTGTCTATTGGGATATTACCGAAATAGCGGCAAGCAAACATCCAAACGCTGTAGAATTGATCAGAAAAATATTACTCGCTTCTGCCTCAATACCCCTCGCCTTTCCTCCAGTTTTTTTCGAAGTGGAAGCTGAGGGTAATAAATATCATGAGATGCATGTTGATGGCGGGGCAGTTTATCAAGCTTTTTACGAGCCCGCTCAATATAATTCCCGCTTAGCGCTACAAGAATTTGGCTTTCAACGCCCATTATTAAACGTCTATGAGATTAGAAACGCGCGCGTCCATCCAGATTGGAGCGACACCAAAAGACATTCGCTCACAATTGCACAAAAAGCGGTGTCAATGCTGATCTCCTATAATGGCTACGGCGATCTCTATAGAATCTATCTAAAAACCCTTGGGGAAGGCTATATATTCAATATTGCCTATATCAAAGATGATTTTCAGGCTGAGCATAAGGATGATTTTGATCCAAATTATATGAAAGCTCTCTATGATTACGGCTACCAAAAAGGTCTCAAAGGATATTCCTGGGAACATACGCCTCCCGGAATTTCGCCAATAACTATACAAAAAGAACCACAGAATATCTCGCAAGCGCC
>DAIRFH010000147.1:0-2053 GCA_036795145.1 Methylocystis sp.
GTTGATCGTCATTTCAGAGACTAAATCTGGCGGCTTTTGTCGCCAGATCATAGTTAAAGGTGGACTATTTTTTAATGTCAAAACGGTCAAGATTTGTAACTTTTGTCCAGGCTGCGACAAAGTCTTTGACGAATTTGTCATTACCATCTTTGGAGGCGTAAACCTCGGCAACAGCGCGCAGTTCAGAATTGGATCCGAAAATTAGATCCACGGGCGTTGCTGTCCACTTTACAGCGCCGCTAGAGCGATCTCGCCCCTCATAGATACCCTCTTGGGATGTAGACTTACTCCAAGAAATTGAGGGATCAAGAAGGTTTACAAAGAAGTCATTCGATAAGGTCCCTGGCCGCTGCGTAAAAACACCATGGGAAGCGTTGCCGCTATTGGCATTTAGCGACCTCAGCCCGCCAAGCAGAACGGTTGTTTCAGGAACGCTTAATGTGAGGTAGTTCGCCCGGTTGACGAGAAGCTCCGTAGGCGGCTGATTGTTTTGCGCCGCATAAAAATTACGGAATCCATCATCCTTTGGCTCAAGTACAGAAAAAGAGGCGATGTCTGTTTGTTCCTGATTGGCGTCATTACGGCCGGGAGTAAAAGGGATTTCTATAACAGAGCCGCGCTCTGCCGCAGCGCGCTCAATGGCTGCGTTTCCGGATAAAATAATAATATCAGCGAGAGAAACCTTTTTTCTTCCCTCTTGTGTCGCATTAAACTCTTTTTGGATGATGGTGAGTTTTTCCAAGACTTTCGATAGTTCGGCAGGATCGTTGACCGGCCAGTCTTTTTCAGGGGCGAGGCGTATACGCGCACCATTCGCGCCGCCGCGTTGGTCAGTGCCACGATACGTAGCGGCAGAAGCCCATGCCGTTTTAACGAGCTCTGGCGTCGACAACCCTGATGCAAGAATCTTCGCCTTTAGGTTTAGGATATCTTTTGGATCAATAACCACATAGTCCACCGCTGGAATAGGATCCTGCCAAAGGAACACCTGCTTCGGGACGTCAGGGCCAAGGTAGCGGGCGCGTGGTCCTAAATCACGATGCGTTAACTTGAACCAGGCGCGCGCAAAGGCGCCAGAAAAGTCATCTGGGTTCTTCTGGAAGCGCAAAGCAATTTCTTTGAATTTCGGGTCAACTTTAAGGGTCAGGTCTGTTGTCAGCATGATGGGGGCATGTGACTTCGTCGGGTCATGAGCATCTGGAACTAAATTGCTCGCGTCTTTATCGCTCGGGATCCACTGAGTGGCTCCGGCTGGACTTTTCGATTTTATCCAATCATAGGCGAATAAATTATCGAGATATTGGGTCGTGAAACTCACGGGGTTGGACGTCCAGGCGCCTTCAAGGCCGCTCGTTATCGTGTCTTCAGCATTGCCCTTGCCGCATTTATTCGCCCAGCCAAGGCCTTGCTGTTCAATTGGGGCCGCTGCAGGCTCAGGTCCCAGACATTTATTAGGATTATGCGCCCCATGGGTCTTACCAAAAGTGTGTCCACCGGCGATCAGCGCAACAATCTCCTCATCATTCATCGCCATGCGACCAAATGTTTGTCGGATATCTGTGGCGGCGCTGAGAGGGTCCGAGTTACCATTGGGACCCTCGGGATTAACGTAGATAAGCCCCATTTGGGACGCCGCGACAGGGCCCTTTAGCTCACGAGACTTGTTGAACCGCTGCGACTCAAGCCATTTCTTTTCTGGCCCCCAATAGACAGTGTCAGGTTCAAAATCGTCTTCACGCCCGCCGGCAAAGCCAAGCGTTTTGAAGCCCATGCTCTCCAGTGCGACGTTCCCCGTAAGGATCATTAAATCCGCCCAGGAAATGCTACGGCCATATTTTTGTTTGATTGGCCATAGCAGGCGGCGAGCCTTGTCTAGATTGGCATTGTCCGGCCAGCTGTTGAGAGGCTCAAAACGCTGTTGCCCGCCGCCAGCGCCGCCACGACCATCCGTGGTGCGATAGGTGCCAGCGCTGTGCCAAGCCATTCGGATAAAGAAAGGTCCATAATTGCCATAATCCGCAGGCCACCAGGATTGGGAGGTGGTGAGCGCTTG
>DAIRFH010000063.1:0-10882 GCA_036795145.1 Methylocystis sp.
GCATCGCTCCAGCAAATTGGATGTCCAGCCGGACCATTGCCTAATGGCGGCTTTAAGGTTGTCTTATATTTATTAGCGAACTCATCAAGGCGGTCATCACACCAAAGAGCAGCTTTATCTGCAGGTATCGTGCTCTCAATATCTTGAGTGCCCTTATCTACTCTTCTGTTGAACGAATAGAGTTCCTTGTGTGGGATTTGAGCGATCTGACCGTCCCAGTAGCTCTTGTTCAAATTCGCGCCATCCGACTTGTAGCAGGTCTCAACAACAGCGCGAGAAAGGGAGAGCTCGTCAGCAATCGGAAAATATTTCTCTTCCAATGGACGATGATGGTGATGATGGTGAGAAGATTTATGCGCCAAAGCTGGAAGGGTTCCAACGGCAAGCAGAGCGGCGCCAGCAAGTAAAGCAACTGATTTCATATAGTCCCTCCAAAAGTCTCTTAATGACAACAAATTTACCCACATTATGAGGTTTTTGAGACTGCACTTACATAGGTAACTCTGAGAGGAAACGAAAGACCCTCTTCTCATTATTTAAAATCCAGCAAAAATATTCAGTCACAATCCAGACACATCATAAGTGATTGGCATTCCTTTCACAGTAGCTTCATATTCTCAATCTAATTCCTTTTTTGTGGCGTTCTTCGCGGAACCTACTACTTGATGAACACAACCTTACCCGACACCGCGTAGCGTCATGGTGTCGGGTTTTTTTGTCGCTAAAGCACAAAAGAAAAACCGCCAGTGGGAGATACTGGCGGTTTGGGAGTTCACACAAGGTTTGGACAAGCGCGAAACTACAAAAACTCTATTGGAATGGATGTGCGCCAACGCACAAAACGTTTTTTTATCGACACCCTGTCCTAAATAAAATTTATGCATGACGTCGACTTATTCATGTCGCTTTCTGAGTGTGTCTATCGCTTCGCTAGAGCCAAAGGTCAGTGGCCTGAGATCGCACATGCTAAAGCTGAGGTGATACAGGCTGCGCTGGATGGAAAATTGACCATCTATGGCCAGCAACGTTTCTTAAGAGAACGTGAGCCCGTCCCAGCCCATGCCTTCGTCAATCCACTAAATCTAACATCACTGGAATTGCACTCGCTGGTAAAGACACAGCAGCCAAAACGCTGGGGGGATTGGGGAAACGGTAAAGGCGATGACAGACTAGGCAATCAATGGCGCAGGTTGTGCGTTATCAAAAGTCAGGTTGACGTCATCTTGGAGACCATAGCTGTCACAAATAAAGGCTAAAAGGGCGACATTACCTCGCTAGTCAGCTATTCTCCCATCTATGGCTTTTGAATTAATCATCCACGCCCCAGATGGCGACATTGTCATTGGCTCATATCCGACCAAAACCGCCGCCGAGAAGCTGGCGGCTATCACCATCCCTTCGTGGGAGAGCTGGTCTGTGAGAGAGGTTGATGAGGAACCTCGCCCAGCAACTGTGCTGAGTTTTGCTGCCTATCAAGCCAAACGGCATCCCCCTCCACGTAAGTTCTGAAATTAAAGGGTTTTCAGCGGCCCTATCCCCAGTCTACCCACAGGATGTGAACAGCTTGTCCAACTTTATAGGCAATGTGGCGCGCAAAAAATATGTATTGCTGGTTTTAAGATTACAGATCTCACGAGAACACAACTCATCCCGGAAGCTCATAAAATATGGCCGTCGGTTGTTTTATGGGCGGACGTGCAGGCTGAGGAGCTAAAACTCAATACCTACACGCCCGCCTGCCACCTGCAAGAGTGCGGGGCTTGGCAAGTGGCCTGATAAAGAAGATCCCTGAAGTCGTCAGACGTCAATTGCGATAATTCTTGATGACTAAGCGACACGAAACGTCGCAAATAAGGCAGGACTATTCTTCAACTATTAGATTGCTTCTGATGGCTTCTAGCTTGGCCTTGATCTTTTTATTAAAAGGGCCGTCCGTTTTGAGGGGAAACGGACGGCCCCTGGCTTGGCGGCTAAAGCATCGAAACAACAACCGCCAGAAATCAATAGACTATGATTTATCATTATTATTTTTGTTTAATTTACAAGCTTGCGTTATTTAACAACGCAACGAAACAGAGATGGGCAAGCCGGCAATTCAGATTTGGCTGTCTGTAATCCCATTTCTGATACATCCTTCGCTTGCGCTGGAGTGAGTGGGATGCCGATACTTAAAGCCAATGCTCCAAAAGTTAATACGCTTGCAAGATATTTCTTCATAACATTCTCCTTATAGTTTGGTTTTTGCTACCGATTAAATGCCAGTTTTGACTGTTGTAAGCACTAATGTTGGATGGTTGTTAATCCTGAGAGCTTCTTTAGGATTGTAGAGGCCCTCAAAAGCGAGAACCGGGGTGATTGAAGCTGATAGGAGGAAGATGCCTGCGATGATTGTGATAATCTTCTTCATGACTTCCTCCATTATTATTTGAAATCGTTTCCTGATTAATCGCGACCGACGTAGAAACGCTCGCCGCGGGCCGCCATTGATGGCGTGTAGACAGCAAAGGCTGCATTCTCTACTGAAGCGCCATTATATTCCTTTGCTTGAACAGGCGCTGTTGACAGGCCAGCAGCCAGGACGATGAAAGCGATTGAAGCGATAAGTGACTTGGTCATTTGCGTAGTTCCTTCTGCGTTGGGTTGTCGGTTTGTTGTTCCGATGTTCAGAAGGTAGCTGAGCGTAAAATAGAAATATGTTCGATGTCGCACACAGCTCAAACGCTGTAATTTCATGCGATCTAAAGAATAATAGTCTCTACAAAGCTTGGAAATAACGGGACTTTCAATTCAAAAAGCACGTAGAATCGCACTACTGTGATGACTCGGAAAAAAAACTCCTGCAAGCGTCAAAACTCATATTCCCATGAGCGTTGCAATTCAATTCTTTGAAAAGAAGTGGATATATAATCTGAAATCATTAAGAAAGTTGCACGATTAAACACCCTATATCATCGGACTGCTCTACTCCTTGAGAAAAGCTTTCAACATTTTGTAAAATGTCTTTTAAAACATCCTCAGGGTTCAAGCCTCTAAATTTTGGGACCATATTTAAAAAGCGATTATAACTAAACTCTTCTTGTGATATATTCATAGACTCTGTAACGCCATCTGTAATTAATATTAGAGTGTCTCCTGGCTCCATAAAATCATGACCTGATGCTATTGTAGCGGACTCATCTATTGCGAGTGGGATCGTTGTAGGCATTAAATTCCTCACTTCTCCTGTGTTTGAAATAAGAGCCGGCGAAACATGCCCACAATTGACATATTGTAACTCACCAGTTTCAATATCAAGAGTACCGTAGAATGCTGTCGCAAACATCATTGAGTCATTGTTTGCACAAAGGGCTCTGTTAACGTGAGATATTGCGGTAGCTGGATCAGCATAATTCCTACAAATTGTTCTCATTAGGGTTACGATGATTGCTGTGAATAGACTTGCTGGGGTGCCTTTGCCGCAGACGTCTCCAATAACCAAAGCAACTTTGTTTGGGCCGATCATAAATAGATCGTAAAAATCACCTCCGACTTCCCGCGTCGGCCGTATGATACCTGCAACTTTGATATTTTTATCTAAAATATCAAACGACTTTAGATTGGGTAGAAAGGATTGCTGAATAAGGGCTGCAGCAGCCATATCATCGTGCTGGCGTCTCTTAACATGAATTTGATTGGCAAATCTTTTGAATGCTTGCGAAAAAGAGGCAAGAGATGGTGATGGATTATCAAGATCCAATAATAAACTATCGTCAAATGTTCGTTCTTCTAGAGCTTTAAGTCCATTAGAATAGAGCGCTAATGCTTCATTTACAGCTCCAAGTTGGCGACCGAGTTGTTGGACTGCTGATAATAATATATTGGGTGATTTAAGGCTTAGCTCCAGAAGTCTGTCCTTCTCAATCTCAAAAAGTGTTACGTTTGTCGCAGCTTTCATGCTTGCCGTGCGGGCAAGCCCAGCGAGAGCGCCGATCTCTCCAATCAGAAGCGGTCCGTGGTGCGTTGCAAGTAACGTTTCTCCGTAGCTCGTTTCCGCATAAACAATAATTTCACCTTCATCCAAAAAGAACGCTGAATGACTATCTTCCCCTTGGCGCGCTAATATTTCACCCTCAATGAGCGTTCTTCGCTTTTCGTCGGTAAAATACCCGCGTATCGTTCTTGCATCTACAATATAATTATTGAGCGCCACGATCGGTTCCTTCTTATTTGGCTATCTGATAGAAATTTATGGATTAAATTCCAATAAAACTATATTTTTATTGTCATTACGCTGATAATCAAATTTATCTGAAAAATGATGAAGAAACGGAATGCCCCAACCGCCTGCGCGAGCTGTGTCAAGTGAGACATCAGCATGACGCGGTTCGTTTTGGAGTGGATTAAAAGATGGTCCGTCATCTATTATTGTAAGACATAGCCTCCCAGCATTAGTGTTCAGGCGCACAATAACATTGATTACTTCTGTTTTGTTGTGAGAAATCAAATTCATGAATAATTCCTCGGAGCACAGCCGCGCACTAAATATCTGCTTCTCTGAAGCTTCACTTTTTGCTGAGGTTTCAGCAACCCAATTCAGGACGGCCTCTATATTCTCATGTGTGAGTGGAAGACTATATGTCAGAGTGTTGGCCATATTAGATAGATCGCCTCATGAATACTTTATTCCCTTTTAGACAATGCTTTGTCTAGAATTTTGCTAGACGGATGAAGAGCAGCGCGTTAAGTATCTTGAATAATCATTATATATGACAAATATACCTGTTGTTAAGGAATAGACCTATGGTCATTGAGCATACCATAATAAATAATGTTCTTCTCTTAAGACCTCTAGGCAGGATAGATAGTTCATCTTCGTCTTCATTCGAGGAACAATGCCTCAACCTCATCGGTAGCAAGTCTCAAAAGACTGTGATCGATCTTTCTGGGGTTGATTATGTTAGCTCTGCTGGCTTGCGTGTGCTCCTGATCTCCGCAAAGAAAGCTAAGGCCACCGGTGGCGCTCTCACGCTCTGCGGCCCGCAAGGATCTGTTCGAGAAGTTGTTTCCCTAAGTGGTTTTGATTCACTTCTTGGTGCTCATGAGACAGTTGCTCAGGCGATATCGGCACTCGAAATCTAGGACGCTGGTGGTATACTTTTATTATCAGCTCTATAGCTCGATCGGCATCCCAAGCTCAACGTAACGCATGGAATTGATGGGAATACTTCTCGATAAAGGTTGGTCAAGTTTATGAAGCAGAAAATAAGGCCATTTTAAAATCAAAGATAATTGACTTTCCTCGGTAATTCTTAAGTCTTCGCGTACTGCAAAATAGACAACTTCTGTTTCATCGCGCCACCATCCCTTTTCTTTTCCAAGAGCGATAACGGGATCAATAGAAACAACCTCCCAATAACCAAATGTTATGCGAACGAGATGGATATCATTCGGATATTCCATAATATGAATTCTTTTTTCATCTGAAATATGCGGGTAAGAAGAGTCTAGAAATTCAACAATTATCGTCGGTTGATACAGCATCGATGTTATTTGAAGTTGACGCAGCAACGCATTAGGCGTGACCTCAACCTCTGATGGGAATGGCAGATGTTGAAAAAATATGGCTGGACGTTTTCCATGGGTCAAATCATGTCGCATCTCAATCATTTCAGCAAAATCAGCGACAGGAATATCAATTCTCTGCGCCCGCTTAGAAAGTGTCCGATTGCCTAAAAACCATGATGAAAGGAGCCATGCGATCACGACTGAAATGATAAGTGTAAAATAATGGCCTGAAGGAAGTTTCGTGATCGTAGCGGCTAGGAATACAAAATCCAGTGGTATGGCGAAAAAAATAAAGGCGATAACTTTCCAGATCGACCACTCCCACACAAGAAGTATGACAAAAGTAAACGCAATCGTTGTAAGAAACATCGTAGCGGCTACCGCAAAGCCATATGATGAAGCTAAAGCAGAAGACGATCTAAATCCCAAAACCAATAATACGCCACCAATACATAGTAAAAAGTTTATATAAGGAACGTAGATCTGACCGCGCTCTGATAATGAGGTGTGGATGACTTGTAGTCTTGGAAGATAGTTTAATCTGATGGCCTGATTTGCCAAAGAAAACATACCAGAAATGACAGCCTGGCTCGCTATGACGCTCGCAAGAGTGGCAAGAACAACCATTGGCGCCATTAATTGCGAAGGAACAATTGCAAAGAATGGATTGAATTTAGCGATTTCATCCGGACTGGCTTTTAATAGCCAAGCTCCCTGTCCAAAATAGCTAAGAAGTAGTGATGTAAGCGAAAATCCATACCAGGCAATGTTAATTGGGCGTCGACCGAAATGTCCCATATCCGCATAAATCGCCTCTGCGCCTGTGGCGGCTAACAAGATAGAGCCAAGAAGTCCAAAGCGTCCACTCCAGCTGAGTGATTGTAGGAGGTCCAATCCATATTGGGGCATAACTGCGTTGAGAATGACAGGCTCTAAAATTATTGCCTTAAGTCCTGCAAGAGCTATTGCGAAAAACCATAGCAGCATTATCGGGCTAAAAAATCTGCTTAACGTATCAGTGCCGTATCGTTGAGCGGCAAAGAGAGCGATCAAAATAGCGACGCTAGCACTGATAATCCATTGATCTGCGCTATCGGAGATCATCTTTAGGCCTTCGATCGCAGCCATTACTGAGAGCGCCGGTGTAATCAAGCTATCGGCAAAGAGCAGCCCGGTAGAGGCGATAGCAATTGCCGTCATTGCCCATATGATCATATTATTAGAAGATCTGATTTTTGATTTAATAACCGACACGATGGCAAAAATTCCACCCTCGCCTTCGTTGTCCACCTTCGTAATGAAGAGAAGATATTTAACACTAACAATGAGAGCGAGCGTCCAGAATATTAATGATATGATGCCGTAAATGGCAGCTTGACCATTCGTGGATCCTGAAGCATTCAAGGATACACTCACAGCATACATCGGACTCGTGCCAATATCGCCAAAAACGATACCAAGAGCACCAATGGCAAGAGCGAGGTTGTTTTTCTTTTTTAGATGATCTTGCATGTTCTTCCCATTTGATCGGGGAGCCAATCTAAAGGTATTTAGAGAATAAATAAACTTATAAAATACAAATAGTTTATATCAAATCTGGGTCTATTGGGGACGTATTGTCATATTACAGTAGTGAGATTAATAGATGGAGAGCTGTAGTTTTTTATATCTAAAGTTTTTTTTGTGTCATGGCTTTTCTCGTGCAAAAAAATATAGCGCAGTAAGTCATACCATCAATGGTTTCATCCATGCATTGGGTCATTTCATGAGATGGTCCTTTTTTAGAAAAGTCTAGTGTCATCGATGTTAAATACATAAATCAAAAAGGTAATAATTATAGGGCTTAAACAGCGATAACTTGATCTGTCTGCATAGCAGACAATAATAAAGTTATCCTATTTTCAAGAAATAGTTCATTGAAAGCTTTGTTAGAACATGTATTAGAAGAAACGATGATGAAAACATCCAAATATTATTAAAAGCCGGCTAAATTGGATGTATGCCTATCTAACTATAACAAGGGCCGTCCGTTATGAGGGGAAAACGGACGGCCCTTGGCTTGGCGGTCAGAACATCGAAACAACAACCGCCTGAAAATGATAAACTATGAATTATCATCACTCATTTTATTCAAACCATGGTTTTGCGTTATTTAACAACACAACGGAATAGAGATGGACAGGCTGGTAGTTCAGTTGAGGCGGTCTGTAATCCCATTGTTGATAAATCTTTAGCTTGTGCTGGGGCAAGCGAGATACCGGCGCTAAAAACAAAGGCTCCGAAAGTTAATATGGCTACGAGATATTTCTTCATAATAGTCTCCTTCATGATTTGGTTTGTATGACTAGTTAAGGGATGAATGATTGGCATTTCTTTTTCAAAGGACTGTTCGCCACGGGCTGCTAACGATGGCGTATAAGTTTCAGTAAACGCCTGTTTCTTCATCTTAGTGTTCTATAATGGTTTAGATGACCGCTACGGAGCAAAATAAGCGAATGATGCGAGAACGGGCGTGATTGACGTAGTCAGGAGGAGCAGTCCTCCGATGATTGCTGCAATATTTTTCATGACTTTATCCTTAAATTTTTGACAGTGGCTAATTAATTAGTCACGACCGACGTAGAAGCGTTCGCCACGAGCAGCCATTGACGGAGTGTAAACCGCATAGCTAGCCTTCTTGACTTTGACAGAGCTGGAGCTACCAAACTCTTCCGCTTGAACAGGAGCCGCTGACAGGCCAGTAGCCAGGGCGATGAAACCGATTGAGGCGATAAGTGACTTGATCATTTGCGTATTTCCTTCTGAATTAAGTTTCGGTTTGTTGTTCCGATGGTCAGAAGATAGCTGAAGTCAAAATATAAATATGTTCGATATCGCACAGATCAAAAATCAACCCCTTCTCACTTAGCTTCTTTGTCGATGCTTTTCAGAAAATATCCTCTACAGACCGTAGCTGAAATTGAAACTCTATTTAGGAATTTTGCTACTACTGGGGCTATATTTTCAAATTTAAGATGTAAATTAGTCTAAACAAGCATTGGTCCTCTTGAATTAAGCTGAGAATGATGACGTCATTAGAAAATTGTTGTTTCCAAATTTTCTACGACGGATATATTCCTCATGCCTAAAGCAGCTCGCTCCATAATAAATACTGTTGAGTCTCGGTTGTTTTCTGTGATATTCGATTAATTACTTTCTTGTTTTAGAAATTCTAATTACACAACGTTGTTGTCTAAATAAAAAATATTTGTTGTAAAAAACCATCAAACTATACAAGCTAACGAATTATGCACCATACATATACGTATTTAGTCGGCTCAGTTATGGAGTTGCATATTTCATTATTGCAACTCTCTATAGTTCAAATGAAACAACATCCGTGAGTTAGGTAAACGTTATTATTACGAATAAATATACTAGAATGTACGTAGCAGACTGTTTTCTCAAGTCACTTTTTGACCCTGCGGGCTGCCGGCTGTAGATCTAATTATTCAAGATACAGACAGCAAGTTTTTAGTCAGTTAATTTACTCAAGAGGAGCTCCGCTCTCTGCCTTTTTATCTATCAATATAATCATTAGAAGAGAAATGGCTCCAGCGAGCGAAAGGTAGAAGGCAGGAGCAAGTGGGTCGCCAGTTATTTTTATGAGGAAGACTGCGACAATAGGGACAGTGCCCCCAAAAATTGATTGAGCAAGATTATAGCCAATAGAGAGGCCGGAACATCTGACATGTTTTGGGAAAGCCTCAACAAGAAATGCTGGACTGGCGCCATATGCCGATAAAATAAGCGAGAAAACACACTGACAGGCAAGCACAACGCCAAGATTTGCCGTGTTCATCAGTGCGAATAAAGGCCAGGCGAGGATCATGAAACCTGCCGCACCAAAGATCAATACAGGCTTTCTCCCAATCCTATCAGATAAGAGTCCCGCCATCGGCGTGATGATCATCATAAGGAAGAGCGCGATACTATTAAGAGTTAATGCTAAGGAAGGAGCAATATGATGGGCTTGTTTCAGCCAGGTCGAAATATAAACAAAGCAAAGGTAAAACCCGACGCCATTGCCAAGTGAGAATCCCAGGACTTTAAAGATTGTTCGCCATTGCTGTTGAAGGGCCTCAACTATAGGAGATTTTCTGTTTTCTCCGCTGGCAGCAATTGTATCATCAGGCGGCATGCTTCGGCGTATAACAAAGACAATAAGGCCAATGAGCAGGCCGCTGAAGAATGCAAGCCGCCACCCCCATGCGGCAGCCTCACTTTCAGGTAAAAATCCCATAAGAGCCGCACCAACAGCTGAGCCAAGCAGCAGGCCGCCGAGAGCGCCAAAAGGGGCAAAACTGCCAACAATCCCACGCCTGCTTATTTGCGCTTCCTCCACCAGCAAAACCATCGATGTCGTATATTCGCCACCAACGGCTAATCCCTGCGCAAGTCTGAGCACAATCAAGATGACTGGAGCAGCGACGCCTATTTCTTGATATGTAGGCAAAAGCCCCATGAGCAGGGTTGGAATGATCATCAAAACGACGGAGATTATGACGGCAGCGCGTCTTCCAAGCTGATCGCCGATATGCCCGAAAATGAGGCCCCCTAAGGGCCGAGCAATGAAACCAACGGCAAATACGCCAAAGGAGGCCATTAATGAGACGAATGGATCGTGCGAGGGAAAAAATTCTTTACCAATAGTTTCTGCAAAGAACCCATAAATCCCAAAATCATACCATTCCATCACATTGCCAGCGAGCCCTGCAATGATCGTCCGCTTTTCAGCAGCGAGAGTGTCTAGATTCAAGCGATGGGCGGTGCGCGCGATTTCTCCGCTGATGAGATCCATTCTCGTGATCTGATCAATGCGCGGCTTAACCCGCTTCAATTCCTTTGGCGTCAAAATACGCTCTAAAATTAAGGAAGCGTCAGCGAGCGAAAGTAGAGCGATATCTTCAGGATCGGGGATATCATTATTATAGAGCAGCGCTAGGATTCGATTCTTTGCTTCAGGTCTTTCTTTACCCTCGACAATTGGATATCGGCGCTCCTTTAGAACCCAGAAATATGATTGATCCTTACGAGTTAAAACACCTCTTGCGCAAAGGCGCGCAAGACTCTCCTGATATATTGATGGGCCAATACGCGAGAGCCGTTTTATCCAATATTCTGCGCTCTCGGGCGGCTTGACGAAGGTCATTTCTTCTAAAATGCGATCTAGAGATGCATCTCCAGTAGGAGATCTGTCTACGACAAAGACACCATCAAGGTCTGAGTCTATGCGCCCATTAAGAGCAAGCTCCATAAGTGCTGCGCCGGCTAAGCTGCAATTGAGATAGATTTCTGG
>DAIRFH010000064.1:0-10806 GCA_036795145.1 Methylocystis sp.
TTCAATACGCCAAAAGAAAAACGCACACTCGATTATATCACAGGTCGGTTCGGCTGATGTGTGCGTCTAAGAGGTAGATCATTATGGGCGATCATATTGTTAAATCCTACGATAGGGTTCTCGAAAATCTTGGATCTAAAATTTCCGAGATGGGAGGGCTTGCGGAGAAGATTTTAACAGACGCGATGACCGCCCTGTCTAATCTTGACGCAGAATTTGCAGAGACTGTTATTTGTTACGATAAAAGGCTCGATGTTTTACAAAAGGAAATCGAAGAGCAGGCAATTTTAACAATTGCTCGTCGCCAGCCCATCGCCATTGATTTACGCGAATGCATTGCCGCCATGCGTATTGCCGCTGATATTGAGCGCATTGGCGATTTGGCCAAAAACATTGCCCGTCGCACCACAATAATTTCATCTGAAAATCCAGCAAGCAGGGCCATTGTTGGTCTCAGAGCGATGCAGGAAATTGCAGCCAATCAGCTTAAAGAATGTCTCGACGCCTATGCGCAAAAGGATCTTGAAAAGGCGCGCCAGATCGCAGAAAGCGATCTGCAGTTAGATGCGCTTGAAGATTCTGTTTTTCGTGATCTCCTGACCTTTATGATGGAAGATCCGCGTAACATTTCTTTTTGCACCCATCTGTTGTTCTGCTCCAAAAATCTAGAGCGCATTGGCGATCACACAACTAATATCGCCGAAACCATCATCTATCTCATTACAGGCGAGATGCCTGTGCAAGAGCGTAGTAAATATGATCGCCCAGCCATGGGATCATTGTCAGAAGGGCTAAACTAATGGATCAGATTGATGTTCCAGAGGCTCCTGAGCTTAATGTTACATTCGTCCCCCATGTTGTTGTTGTTGAAGATGATCCCTCAATTAGTTCTCTTTTGATGTATAATTTCGAAGCGAAGGGTTACCGCGTCGAAATTATCGATAATGGCGAGCAGGCTGATCAGCGGTTGCTCGAAATCACGCCAGATTTGATTGTGCTTGATTGGATGCTGCCAGAAGTCTCTGGCATTGAGCTTTGCCGTCGCATCAGAGCGAGAGAGCGCACTCACAAAGTGCCAATCATCATGCTGACGGCGCGTGGCGAAGAAAACGAACGTGTGCGCGCACTCTCGCTAGGCGCTGATGATTACGTCACCAAACCATTCTCTGTCATGGAGCTGATGGCGCGCGCTTATGCTGTGTTGCGGCGTGTTAACCCTGAAAGAGTTTCGTCCAAAATTATCATGGGCGATATTGAATTAAATAGAGATGAGGTCAGGGTGAAAAGAGACGGCAAGCCCGTTCATCTTGGTCCGACTGAATTCAAGATTTTAGAATATTTTATGGAGCGTCCTGCAAGGGTCTTAACCAGAGATCAGCTTATTGACGGCGTTTGGAATTCTTCAGAAGAAATCGAAGAGCGCACGGTGGATGTTCATATTGGTCGCTTGCGCAGAGCGCTGCTCACGGGCCGCAAAAAAGACCCCTTCAGAACTGTTCGCGGCGTTGGTTATTCATTTGAAGTCTAAAGAGGCTTCTCTTTAAAAAAGAGGCCGGTGATGCTTGGGGAAGAAAAAAATTTACTTGCGGGCGTAACGGCGCTGCTGTTGTGGCCCACAACAGCTCTGGCGCTTGGTTTATCAATTATCTCTGACAATAAGCAGATTGGCGTTGAGCGTCTTGAGTTTCTCACGAGCGCATTGCTTTTGATAAGCCTGTTGTTATTTATCGCCCATCACCTGCAGACTCATTTTAAAACGCGCGGGTAAGAAAAGCCCTAAAAGCTTTATTTGATATGATGTGTGCCAAGCGGGGATGAAGCGCGCCATTGCGCCTATTTTGGCGAGCTTGTTTATCATCATAATTTGCGCAATATTTAGCTCAACACGTCTCGTTTAATGAATTGTTTTGATGGACATCACCTTTGATCAGCCACGCCTAAAGGAAGAGCACTTACGCGCTCTTGAAGAGGCTGTAATGTGTCTTGAGACGGCCAATTTAGCTGGCGCTCTGTCAGATCTTACGGGCAAGCCGATTGAAGAAGCGTTGCGAAAAATACCAAAACCGTTGCGAAAACAGATTGATCAGACGGTTGAAAAACTAACGCTGAAATGTTTGGACATCGCCATTAAGTCGCTGGACCACAAGCCAAAGAGCGCAGGTGAAGAAAACTATGACGCCATTTACTCAGGCGTTGCAGGCGGACTTGGAGGGCTTTTAGGCATGGCGAGCCTGCCGCTTGAATTGCCGGTGACGACCATATTAATGCTGCGCGCGATCGCTAATATTGCGCGCTCTCAGGGAGAGGATTTGCTGAGTTTGGAGTCGCGGCTTGCCTGTATAGAAGTATTCGCGCTCAGTAAGTCATCTTTAAACCACCGTACAAATCTTGGCTATTACGCATCGCGCGCCATGCTGGCGAAGCTCTCAAAAGACGCTGTTCGAATTATGAGCGAGCGTGGCGTCACACAATTGTCGACCTCCGCGATCGGTGGACTGGCATCAGAGAGCGCAGCGCGCTATGGCATGGTGGTTTCAGAAAAAGTAACCGCGGGTTCTATTCCCATTATTGGCGCCATTGGCGGCGCAACGCTTAATGTTATTTTTCTGAAATATTTTAAAAAGCTCGCTCATGGTCATTTTACTGTTCGCAGGCTCGAGCGAATTTATGGAAAAGAAATCATCAAGGATGAATTTGGCTTCGCCTTGATGAAATTGGGCCTCAGCGAACTATAAGTTTTAATCCTCGGCGCGAGAGGTCCAAGTTGCGTGATGAACGCCAGAGAGTTTTTCAAGGCTTGCGTTGATGGCGTCTAATTCCGAGGCGACAACGCTCGTTGGCATCAGGACCGCGATAAGCTCTATTTCATCTTCACGCGGCAATTCATAAATGTGTTTGACGGGGTATTTGGCCTTTTCAAGACAGTCGATCAGTTCATCGCGCAATTCATCTCTTAAATCTTCATCGACAGTTATTCTGACCTCAAATGTCGCCTCTGTGGCGCGTTCATCAATCGGCGCACGCTCTATAAAGGAGACCAAGGGGCGCAGGAAGGTGTTTCCAGCAAGGACAAAGCCTGCAAGCAAAATTGCCTCGGCCGGTCGATCTGCGCCGGCAAAAGCGCCAGTGACAGCGGAGCACCAGATTGTGGCTGCCGTATTGAGACCGCGAATATTGGCGCCGTCTTTAAGAATAACGCCTGCGCCCAGAAAGCCAACGCCAGAGGCGACATAGGCAAGAATCTGCGAGGCGCCTGGATTGCCGTTTAATCTCATGCCGAGATCAACAAATGCCGAGGCCCCAAGAGCAACAAGCGCATTTGTGCGTAGGCCCGCGGTGCGCTGGCGATATTGGCGTTCGGCGCCGATGACAGTGCCAAGCAGCAATGCCACAGACAGCGAGACAAAAGTATTAGCGAACTCATTAAAATTATAATTAAACAGCGCTAGCACGTGATCTCCAAGATCTTATGTCGCTTTCTACATTCTTGCAGCAATCATTTGCGCAAGCGTCAGGGCGATTTCTGCTGCAATAAGCACGATAATCGTCCATTCGAGTCTTCTGGAGCGTTCTGTATCAATAAGATCAGTCAATGCGCCAACTGTCTCGCTGATAACGCCAAGTTTTGCGTTTAAGGCGCGACTTCTTTCTTCAAGTTCATACTCATCCTGGATTCGGGTATAAAGTCTTTCAAGATCTGTGCGATCCCAAAGAATATCGGGCTTATCCTCAACGGCGACGCGTCCTGTCACGCGATGTCTCACGGCAAGAATCTGGCCAACAAGTTTTAACATTCTCTGTCGGTTCCAGGGCGGCCTGCCAAAATTTGCCAACTCCTGGGAAAAAGGTTCGATCGCATCAAAAACCTTATTCACCAATTTTTCGTCGCGCGCTAAGGCGACGCTTTTTGAGACGCCGTCGGCAACAACAAGAAAACGCGCAACAGAAAAATCCTTAACGGCGATTTGTCCGTTAAGGAGGGATTTGTCATCGCCTTCCTGGATCGGAATGAGCGTTAAAATTTCATTGTCTTCTTCATTGAAAGAGGAAGACTGAGGGCCAAATGTGTTGATGAGTTCTTGTTCTTCGGTCGCTGAGAGGCCAAAGAAGACGGCGACGCCAAAGCGATAAAGAACAACAAAGCCCGCCGCGCCGTAATAAAAAGACGCAGGAGAGGCTGAGACGAGATTGTGTTGTTGAAATTGTGATGACTCCAGTCGCTCTCCGAGGAGAACAGCATGGACTCGAATACTGGTTTTTAGATCGCTCACCTTATTTTCTCTCGTCATTTTCGCTGCATCCATAGTCCTATTGCAACTCCTGGCAAAGACAAAAGAAGTCTCTAATCCTGATCATTGCATAGTTTTAAGGGTTTGATGGCGCAAGTTGTCAGCGTGATGAATGAGACGCGCGGGCGATGGCCTGAAGATACGGGTAATATCTATTAAATTATTGTATTTAATGCATAAATATCTAAAGCTCGGACTGAGCTCGAGAAAAGGTCAAGCGACGGCTCTTCCTTGAACCGTTGTTAGACAAACATAAAGCCCCAGTGGGAGAGGGGATAGGCAATTAATAAGCCTAGCAGGAAACCGGCAATGACATCGCTTGGAAAATGATGTGCTGTGGCTATTCTTGACCAGCCCATGGACAGTACAAGCACAATTGCAGAAAGCGTCGCCGACGGCCAGGCCAAAACGATTGGCGTCAATACGCCAGTTAATGTCATAGCGTGTCCGCTTGGAAAGGAATGATCGTCGAGTGTTTTTAGGAGGGATGGCAGGCGCACATCAATGTGAAAGGGTCTGCGACGCGCAAACTTCTTTTTTAGAACAGGATAGATACAGTGAAGAACGAGTGCGTTTACCGCGCCGATCAGGATGATTGGCAGAGCCTTCACGCCTGAGTAGTAGAAGGCGGCGAGAATAAGAAAAATATAAATCCAGCCATTGCCTAATGTGCTGATGCCGATCGCGGAATATTTAAGCGCAGATGGACGCGCGGTGAGGGTAAAATAATGAACTGTTAGAAGCTCGTAGTCAGCGAGCCTTGGCAGGAGGCGCGTTTGAAATTTTGACAGGGAGGAGAGGCCAGTAACTGACCTAATTGAAAGAGACGATGTCTGATTCGTTGTGTATGTCATTCAAAAATCATAGCGGCAAACCATTACGTTTTCGCGACTTGTCAGTTGCGATTTAATGACACTCTAATTGAGATCCTATGACAATAATATATATAATTTGTGAACAAGGGTCTGTCGCCTTTAGATATCAGAAACAACTCAGAATTCTCTTGTTTTGCTTGAGAGATGGGCAATAACAATTACTTTAGTTCTGGCCTTTGCGCCTGTTTCTAGCCGCGAATAACAGCGCGGGTTAATAAAAGCGCGCCGAGAATCATCACAAAATGAACGAGTGCAGGGTTAGCGTCTTTCATGCCATTGAGGCCGTGAATGATCAAAAATGCGCCGGTCAACTTGGAAATGAAGGCCAATTGTGCGCCTGAAAAAAGGGTGAATTACGGCATGAAAAAACATGCCTATGGGCGTATCGAATTTTCACATAATACATCATTTGATGCGACATATTTATGAAATAGTCGCCGCCATTACGCTAATGACGGCGGCGTTTCGTCACAGCGGCAAAATGGCGTCCATTTGAGCTTGCGGACGCAATCATGTTAGGTGCGTGTGATATTATATGCTTTGTATAGAAAACATAAGATGACGAAATATATGATGATGGAACAGAGCGCTCGCGAAGACTCAGATCAAAAAAAACTGCAAAAATTATTTGATAATTGTTTGGTCCTAAGACAAACGATCATAGATCAATCGAAGGCCATTTTGGATGGTTGGCGCCATTTTGGACTATTAAATTCAGAATGGGTAGATGCCGCTAATATGGCGCATTATCTCGTTTTACGACGCCAGGATCTAAGCGAACTTCAACTATCGCTTTCGGCCTTTGGGCTCTCCTCCTTGGGGCGAAGCGAAGCAAAAGTTCTTGTTTCCCTAGACGCCCTACTCGTCACTTTGGCAAAATTAAATGGCGAAAAGGCGCAGCCCTATCCCTCTTTAGATCAAACCATGTCAGGGCAGAGGTCTATTCAAGCGCTCTGCAATAATATTTTTGGTTTTTCGCAGGAGGCTGCGCGAACGCGCATAATGGTGACGCTGCCGTCAGAAGCGGCGGATAATCCCGAGATTGTCGATCAGCTTATTCATGCTGGAATGGATTGCGCACGCATTAATTGCGCCCATGACGACGCCCAATCATGGGGCCACATGATCAGTAATATTCGCGCCTCAGAAAAAAAATATAAGCGATCATGTCATGTCTTAATGGATATTGCTGGACCAAAATGCAGAATAATTAAAACTCATTGTCAAAAAGATTTCAGATTGACGCGCGATGCGCGTTTCTTTTTATTAAAATCGAGCAAAAAGCTTGACCAATATTGTGTCGCCGTCACAATTAATTTTCCTCACATTATCGATCAGCTTGAGATTGGCGCTGAAATCTCAATCGATGACGGCAAGGCGCGCGGCATTGTAATAGGCAAAGACGATGCTGGCGTGGAAGTTGAGATCACCAGCGTCATTGCGAAAGGATTGAAGTTAAGAGCCGAAAGAGGGCTCAATTTCCCAACAACCGCGCTTATTTTACCGCCGCTGACGCCAAAAGATTTTGAAGATCTCGATTTTATTGCTCAGCATGCTGACATGGTTGGCTTCTCCTTCGTTCAAAGAACCGGCGATATTGAACTGT
Source organism: Methylocystis sp. (assembly GCA_036795145.1). Classification (GTDB taxonomy): domain Bacteria; phylum Pseudomonadota; class Alphaproteobacteria; order Rhizobiales; family Beijerinckiaceae; genus Methylocystis. Next base: position 6,771 of record DAIRFH010000064.1, read on the forward strand.
TGCAGGAGCATCTATCCGTCAGGCGCGGGTCATTAAAACCTCAAACCCTCATTTTAAAAATAGAAACCCCGCTCGCCGTACAGAATTTGCCTGAGCTCATTTTGCAATCAGCGACGCAAAATCCAACTGGCGTCATGATTGCACGCGGCGATTTGGCCGTTGAACTTGGTTTTGCAAGGCTGTCTGAAATGCAGGAAGAGATTCTCTGGTTATGCGAGTCTGCGCATATACCCGTCATCTGGGCGACAGAAGTTTTGAGTAATTTCATTAAAGAGGGGGTTATGAACAGAGCGGAGGCAACGGACGCCGCGATGTCTCAACGCGCTGATTGCGTCATGATCAATAAAGGCGCTTATGCTGTTGAGGCCATTTGTTTCCTGGCCGATATTCTTAAAAGAATGGATCGTCACCATACGAAAAAATTCGCGCGCTTTACGCCGCTTCACGCATGGGATTCAATGTTTTCATGAGGAGACGCTATATTCTTATTTGCTTTTTTATGTAAATATAGTGAAAATTCAGGTCTCACATATTAAATGCTTGATTGACGACAAAGGCATCGGAGGTTGGCGTGAAAATGGCGGCTCTTTTCACAAAGGATCATCGCGAAGCACTGTCAGATATGCTGGAAAAAACAGCAGCTCAATCTGCGCATCTCTCCCAAATAGCGCTTGTCCAAGGAGTGCGTTTTTATCGCACGGCGCAAGCCGAGATTGCGACGCTCGATCAGCAATTTGAAATATCTGATAAACTGACCTCTTTCAGACGCCGTGTTGAGAAAAACGTTTCAGATTATCTTCATGCAAAGGTGGTCTATAAGTCAGGAAAATCTGCATGGGTTTGGTCAAGTTACCGTGCGCAATTGCCTCAAACAGAGGCAGAAGCCGAGGCATTGAACCAGCCCCCTGCGCCAATGGCCTGGGTCTGGAGCCATTATCGCGCGGCATTTCCAGCTCACGATCTGCATAAGCGGACCTTCAGCGTCGACAAAAAATTATCTAAGACGTTAAAGGCGAGCCCAAATACTGAGAAAAAATCAAAAGCCCTGACAAAAAAGAAAGAAAAGAAGTCTAAGGCCAAGAAATTGCGTGGTCCGCTCGCCACGGTAGCGACGGGCGTTATGGTTATGCTGCTTGTAATCTGAGCTTTTACAAGAAAGCTGCACTATATCGCTGGTGTGATCCGGCCTGCATGTCATCAATTATTGCATTGAAACGCTTGCTTTATTCAGTCTCCCAATCCTTCAGCCGATTGGCGAGCATAAAGCCGTCGGCCTCATTTGTTTGCTCTAAATAGTCGACAGCGGCTTCGGAGAGGCGTCTGATGTTTTCTTCCTTATATTTCTTATGATCAGGGTTGAGTTGGGCTGTGGTGATAATGAGAAGAATTTTTTCTTTTCTTCCGTCCCTGAGATTGGCGGTGCAAACTTTCGCGCCTCTGGCCAGAGGATGAGAAAACGCCATGGAAATAGATCTCCTAACAGGGTGAGATGAAATGGACGCCGCTTTCTACAGTATAGGCTTTTAGATTGCCAGAAATTCCCTTTTAAGACGCCCATCTTTAATGACCGTAAGCCTGGCGGGCGCGAGTTTGATAATGGCGGGAATAATTAAGGAGTGCGGTCAGCGAGCAATTATTTGTTAAAAATCAATACGTTGCTTGTTTTGCGCTTGAGGTTGGCGACAGAGATTTTACGGCGCCATAAAATAAAAAGGCCCTAACGTTCATTATGAGCGTTAGGGCAAAGTCATGGTCATGCAAAAGGTGTGAGCGTTCAAGAGGAACTCCTCACGTGATCTTTATTGCAAAGACAGATGAAATTTAAATGGCTGTTTGGTGTAGGAGATATGACAAAGGCTTTTTATGATGAGGCCCCTAAAAAAATAAACGCATGGATTTTCTCACCAGAAAACACGCGTTCAATCGTAACATAAGCTTTAGAGCTAAAGGTAATGGTCTTTTAGCTTTTTGACTAATTCACTCATCATGGCTTTCAATCGATCTGATTGTATAATTATTGCGTCTTCCCCCCAGGCTAACAAGAAATTGGCAATTTTTCTAAAGTCTGCACTATGGAAATTTACAATAAGCGCCCCGTCAGTATCGTAACTTATCCGTTGAGATGAGCTGAAATGAAAAGTCTTTACGTCATAAGCAATACGCGGGTTGAATTTTAAGATAATTTCTTCCGCCATATCTTCATTGGCGTTAAAAGAGGATTGAATAAAATCATCAAGCTTGAAGCTGCGAGGTGGAATCCCTGGGCGATCCAAGATTGAGACGTCTGTGATGTTATCAAAACAAAAAAGAAAAGGGCTTTGTAGCTTTTCTTTACATCCAACTAAGAAATAACGTTGCGCTATTAAAATCCCATAAGGAATAATCTTTTGGCAGGCGTTATTTGTGGGGTCATTCTCATAGTTAAATGAAATCATTTTTTGTTGAAGGAGGGCGCTACGAATTTTGAAAAGACTATTTAGATCAAGATAATGTCTTGGCCCCAAATGACGCTCGAAATTGGAAAGGCTCAATAGAGTTTGATTTTCAATGATTTCTTTATAACTTTGATTGCTTTGTTCATTTAGCTCTATCGTCGCGGCTAAATTTTTTAATGAGTGAAGTTTTTTTGTCTCGCCAGAATTCTTAAAGGTTCTAATCGCATGTTTTAAGGCGCTGAGCTGATCTTTTGTAGGCGCAGTTGAGAACAACCCAAGAGCAGGTTCGCTCATCCGATAGCGTTTAATTTTACCTATTTTTATGACCTCGAGTGGACCGAAGATATCCTCAATAATCGCTTTCATGCGCTCCGCTGTTGGGCGACTTACTTTTGCATGAGCGGCCATTTCATCGACGCTAAAACCTTCACGGCTGCAGGTGAGATATTTTGCCAGCGTCAGAAGAGAAGAAGCTTTTTTTTGCTTCATAAATAGCCTTTGAAAAATGCGCGCACGCTCAGTTGGCTTGATTGGTCAAGGATTTCTGCAAGTTTTGCAATATGATTTGTTCTTAAGCGCACGAATAATGTGTGATTTCTTTCGCGGGCCTTTAGCCGCTAAAAATCTTGCTCGAATCCCTAAGAGCCTGCGGGCCCCAAGGCTTCGCCCCTTATCTCCAAAGCCACCGCCATGTAGTTTACATTAAGGGCGTTCTCTTCAACTGTTTCTTGACCGTCATGGCGCTTCGAGCATTCAATGAATAAAATATTATTCCATGCGCTTTGTCGCTTTTTTGTAATATTGCTTGAATATCGAATGGGGCTGATGAATATCCTCGTTGATTGCTCCCAAGCAGTGATTATGTGTTATTTCAGTCTAATAGCTTTTGTCAGTCTCTAAGGAAAATCCGCTAAATGAAAAACTCAGGAATGCGTGAGCTGCCGCCGCTGCGACGAACCAAAGGGGCCAGCATCAATCGCTCCTTGATCGCCTTTATTCTCATATTAGCAGGCGCTGCCTATTTTGTTTTTGTGCGTAGCTCAGAGCTGCCGCAAGACGCGACCGCCAAAGATACGGTAACAGAGACATCGCCAGAAAATGAGACTGCGGAGGCCTCTCCGCCAGCTGAGGAGGCAACCGCTTCTCAGGAAACAGCCTCCAGCGCCAATGATCAGTCCGTATCACAAGACGCCTCCCCTAAGACTGAGGCGAGTGCAGAAGGACAAGCGCCAGTCAGTGCGCCGGCTGTGTCGTCCTATGTGAGCCACAAAGGCGATACGCTCAAAAAAATCGCGCTTAAGCTTTATGGAAAAGCCGACAGCGTTGCGGCTTTGGCTAAAAAAAATCCAACAATAAAATTGAAACAAGTTTTGCCCGCAGGCGTGACGATCCTGTTGCCCGCAGAACTAAAGCCATCGCCAAAAAAATAGCCTACTACTGAGCTTTTACCGGGAGCATCCCGTCAAAAGCTTACATGAAGCGCGGGGGGAGTAAGCGCCAATTCTTCGCGCATATACGGCTCGTTGTTATTAATGCTTTTGTTATTAATCTGGACGCTGTCTCATTGCGAAATGCGTGTGAATGCGATGCATAATCACGTA
>DAIRFH010000065.1:0-10740 GCA_036795145.1 Methylocystis sp.
ACAATCACATAATGAGACGCAAATCCTTGCGCCCATAGGCGCTCAAATGCTTCTAAGGCAACCGGATAGGCTTTTCGCGGCTCGACTGTGCCAACACTCATAAAAAAAGAGGGATCTTTCAAGACAATTGATTGGGCAATTTCTGATGCATCATCATTGCTTAAAGACTTAAAATCAGCGCCAAGCTGAAACCAGCCCAATCTAGGAGGAACCGCGCAGCCCAGAGTCGTTTGAGCGACATAGTCAATGAATTCCCGCGCCACGCTCTCTGATATACAAATCAATCCATCACATTTAAGTAAAACATGCTGGAACCATTGCTCAAAGGCGCTTCCATTCGCGCGCTCTACCGCATCAGGATAAAGCAATGGAATAATATCATAAAGACAGCCAATGATCTGAGCGCCAACAGCATGCGCTTTCTCAATGATGGGTACATACTCTAACCAGTCGCCCCAACCTGAATCGAGCAAAAATAATTTATCACCCGCCATCAATTCATATTCATATGAAAGATTCTCATGCCTGAAATGTGAAAAGAGCTTTTCATTTTCAATAAAAACAGGGATGGCGCTGCCATTCTCAACACAGGCATGAGCGATCTCTCTGACCACACGCTGAACGCCTGTATGTTTGCGATAACGATGGGTAGCGGTCACATCAATAAATATTCGCTTATTTGCAGGGGGCGTTGGCGCATCCCCAATAAAATCTTGCCGTAATGTTTCAGCTTCAGTCGGATGAGGCGCACGCCACTTGCCGTCATGTAGCCGCTCCAAACCAATCAGTTTTGTTATTGTCCAGTAAAGCTCCTGAATTTTTGTCGTCAAAAAGATAATGGCCGGGATTCTACGGCGGTTCTCTCGCGCTAACTCTTTGCGCAGAAATGCCTCGATTTTAACCCTATGCGTCATCATCGTCTTAAAATCCAATATGATACAAATAATTGATACTTGCCGCGGTGGTAGGATAGGTTTTAAACAAAGGCAAGCCAACATTAGATCTATGAACTTATGCTGAGACTAAAGCACACGCCCCCATGATTTTAAAAAACGATATTCGCTTTTGTGTCGCGCCAATGATGGATTGGACGGACCGTCACTGTCGTTATTTTCATCGCCTGCTGTCGCGCAAGGCGCGTCTTTATACTGAAATGCTGACCTCTGGGGCTGTTAAATATGGAGATCGTGCGCGTCTTATGTCCTTTGACGCGTTTGAAAGCCCTGTCGCTTTTCAAATCGGCGGGAGCAATCCTCGTGAACTCGCTGAAGTAACCAAAATTATCGAAGCTTTTGGTTATTGCGAAATCAATTTAAATGTTGGCTGTCCGTCTGATCGCGTTCAAAATGGGTCTTTTGGGGCCTGTCTCATGCAAAACCCCAAACTTGTGGCTGACTGCGTCAAGGCGATGAAGGACGCCACATGCCTGCCCATTACGGTTAAATGTCGCATTGGCGTAGACGAGCAAGATCCAAACATCGCGCTTTTTGATCTCGCAGAACATTGTATTGAGGCTAATGTTGACGCGCTCTTTGTGCATGCGCGCAAAGCCTGGCTCAAAGGGCTTTCTCCAAAAGAAAATCGAGATATACCGCCTCTAGACTATTCAATTGTCTATGAACTTAAACGTCACTTTCCAGATACGTTGATCGCCATCAATGGCGGATTAACGACAATCGATCAGATTCACGAACAATTATCTCATGTTGATGGCGTCATGGTTGGTCGCGCCGCCTATCATCATCCAGAATTATTAATGCAGGTTGACGCTGCTCTTTTTGGCCTGGATGATCGCAACGAAACAGACTTTGACATCATTGAGTTGCTCATACCCTATATTGAGCGCGAACTATCGCGCGGCGAAAAACTTTCCAATATGACCCGCCATATAATCGGACTGTTCGCTGGCCAACCCGGAGCCCGCCTCTTTAGACAAAATCTGTCTCTTGAATGCACAAAGAAAGACGCCGGCGTTGAGACGCTGCTTAATGCTGTCAAGCGGGTAAGAGAGGCAAAAATGCGTATAGAAGAAACTGCAGCCCTTAACGCTAGGCAATTGATAGCATGAGTAGCGCGGTTATTTCTGCTGCTTGTTGCGCCGCACCAAGCACATCGCCAGTGTAGCCGCCAAGATAGCGTCGCGCGATTATGCCAATTATTATTGATGAGAATAAAGATAGCGCAAGCGCTATAAAAACGATGGCTAGGGCCATCTCAGAACACGACAAAATGATAGCTATAAAAAAAACCATTCCGATTAAAAAATTATAGCGACGCATTGACGGCGCCGCCATCATGGCGCCGAGCCCATCTTGTCGGGCGCTCGGCATGAAAATCATGGGCGCAAGCCCAAAGACACGCGAACAAAACGCCGCCATCACAAGTGCGAGACAGGAAATCAAAAGCCCATGCTGTAACAATGCGCTAATGGCTGCAACACGCAATAAAAGAGCTAAAAATATTGCGAGCGCGCCAAAAGAACCAATATGGCTGTCACGCATAATCTTGAGTTTATCCTCGCGGTTTTTACCGCCGCCTACGCCATCAACAAAATCTGCAAGCCCATCTTCATGTAAGCCGCCCGTTATCAACACAACACAGATAACCGAAAAAATAGCGCATATTAGAGAAGAAAAGCCGATCATTTGAAAAAGACAAAGCGTCATAGCGCTCGTCAAGCCAATAATCGCCCCAGCAACGGGAATGGCCCAGCCTCGACGCTCTATGTCCAGGGGGTGATGAGATAGAAAAAAGGCGGATAAGGGCAAGCGCGTATAAAACGCCAGACAGTCCATGATTGGCGTGATGAAGCGTTTTATAACATATCCCTCAAGAACGTAATCAATTATAAAGGTCCCTAATCAGGCTAAAGCGTTTGGTTATAGGCCCCAACTTCGGGGTTTTTGCGCAAAATGCCATCAATTTCTGAAAACATGGCGCGAAGACGCTTGTCTGAGGTTGGACTCTCACAAACAACAACAAGCTCTGGCTTATTGGAGGACGCACGCACAAGACCCCAAGTACCGTCTTCCACCGTTACGCGGACGCCGTTGACGGTCACAATGTCTCTGATTTTCTGGCCGATCAATAAATCGCCGCGCGACTGCATCCCAGTAATATGAGCAACAACTTTTTCAACAACCTGATATTTCTTTTCATCATCGCAATGCGGGGACATGGTGGGAGAGCCCCATGTCTTGGGCAAGGACTGATAAAGATCTGACATTGATTTTGTCGGATTGCGATCAAGCATCTCCAATATATGCACCGCAGTTAGGAGACCGTCATCATATCCACGGCCAATTGGCGCATTAAAAAAGAAATGTCCTGACTTCTCAAAACCAGCCAGAGCCTGTGATTGGCTAACACGACGCTTGATATAAGAATGTCCTGTTTTCCAATATTCCGTTTTGACATTACGGCTCGCTAATTCGGGATCTGTTGCAAAAAGACCTGTTGATTTAACATCAACGACAAATTTGGCGCCGGGATAAATCTTTGACAGATCTCTTGCCAGCATAACCCCAATTTTATCTGCAAAAATCTCTTCCCCATTATTATCGACAACGCCACATCGATCGCCATCGCCATCAAAGCCCAGACCAACGTCTGCCTTTGTTTCTCTCACCTTTTCAGCAATCGCATGTAACATCTCCAAATCTTCAGGATTTGGATTATACCGCGGAAAATTAAAATCTGGCGTTACGTCTAAAGGAATAACATCGCATCCCAAACGCTCAAGCATCAGCGGCGCAAAGGCGCCTGCCGTGCCATTGCCACAGGCGGCGACAACTTTCATTTTGCGCGCAAAAGGCGGACGACGCGTCAAGTCATCCAGATAACGAGCGGAGAAGTTTTCAACATAGTGATATGAGCCCCCGCTTCGCTCTGCAAATTCTCCCGCTAACACAATTTCTTTAAGCCTTGTCATCTCCTCAGGGCCAAATGTCACAGGCCTTTGCGCCCCCATCTTAACGCCCGTCCACCCATTGTCATTATGAGAGGCGGTCACCATCGCAACAGCTGAGGTCTCAAGATCAAATTGTGCAAAATAGGCCATTGGCGAGAGCGCGAGGCCAATATCGCGCACCTTAACGCCAGACGCCATGAGCCCTGTCACAAGGGCTAATTTTATTGAAGAAGAGTAGCTGCGATAATCATGGCCAACGACGATCTCAGGCTTCACGCCTAACTCACGCAACAATGAGCCAAGCCCCATGCCAAGGGCCTGCACGCCCATCAAATTTAATTCATCGCCAAAGAGCCATCTTGCGTCATATTCCCGAAACCCTGTCTGCTTAACAAGCGGCGTCATTTCATAATCAAACGTATTGGGGCGCAGGTTCTGAACGGGTTTAGGAAACATGTTTCATCCCTCAAGACTTCGTTTGACTGATTCTTTTCAACCATCACCATAACAATTTTGACATCAAAGCTGCAGCGAAAAAGAGCGCTTCTAGTCAGTTTTGCGGGGCCTCAGACGCGTTGAAGGCTTAGCCTGCGCCGGATCATCTGGCCAATCATGCTTTGGATAACGCCCCTTCATTTCTTTTTTTACCTCACTCCACGACCCTTTCCAAAAGCCTGGCAAATCTTTTGTCTTCTGGATCGGACGATGCGCCGGCGACAGTAGCTCCAAGGTTAAAGCCGCACGCCCGCGCGCAAGCGTTGGATGGGTTGTCAGACCAAATAACTCCTGCACGCGAACGCAGAGGACGGGCCCATTTTCCGTTGAATAATCGAGCGCATGTTTGAGACCAACAGGCGTTTCAAAGAAGGAAGGCGCTTCTATCTCAGCCCGACGCATCAACTCATAAGGAACCAAATGCGCTAAAGCCGCCGACAGTTCGGCTGCGGATATCTCGCTAAGGGAATGGCGCCCCACGATAAAAGGCGATAACCAAATTTCAATCGTCGCATCCAGAATATCATCGCTCAGTTGCGGCCAGTCGCTTGCCTCACCCTCACTCATACGCAAAAAATTTATGCGATGGCGAAGCTGTGTCTGCTCTTTGCTCCAGGGCAAGCGTGACACGCCCAACTTGCCAATGCCTTTTGCAAGAATTGACGCATTTTCAATCGTTGCCTCGGGCATGAGATTTTGTTCACTCATACGGATGGCGCCAATCCGTCGATAAGCGCGCCGGCGCAGCGCCGCTTTAACACTATCGAAGCTTGTCTCGTCTTGCGTCTCAAGACGATGGCCTGCAACATCCTCAATTTCTTGTTCTTCCATGGCGCAGGCAGCGATGATGCGCGTCTGTCCAGCGCGACCCGTCAATTCTGCGATTGCTAAAAATGCAGCGTGAGATAACGCATCATCATTTAACAAACTCGCCGCACGGCCATTAACCATCAAAAACTCTCCGCGAGCGCCGCGCGACTTTGCAAGACGATCTGGAAAGGCAAGCATGATCAAAGCGCCATTGGAGAGTGGCTTTTCCTTCCCTTTTATGGCTTTTGCCTTTGCTTGGCGCGCCCAATGTGAAGCCAATCGTTTCGCCTCGCGCGCACGCTTTGACATATCGCTGTTAAAGCGCTCCAGACGTTCCGAAAGATCAACCCCAGTCCCGCCAAGTCCCCGCTCAGATAAAAGCATCGCAAGATCTGCAGCCCTTTCTGCATGACCATGAGATGCGGCGACGATCACCATGCGTGCGAGCCGCGGCGCGAGTGGCAGACTGCGCAAGGCGTGACCATCTTCTGTCAACCGTCCATCTGCATCCAAAGCGCCAAGATCACGATTAAGAGAAATCGCTTCTTTCCAAGAAGGACCCTCTGGCGGATCCAACCAGCGCAGATTTCCTGGATCGCTGACGCCCCAGGCCGCCAAATCCAGGGCAAGACTGGCGAGATCCGCCGTCAAAATTTCAGGAGTTAAAAAAGGCTGCAGAGATTTTGTCTGCTGCTCATCCCATAAGCGATAGCATACGCCAGGCTCCATACGTCCTGCACGGCCAGCGCGTTGTTCTACGCTTGCGCGCGCAGCCCGCACCGTTTCAAGACGCGACAGTCCAATATCAGGTTCGTAACGCTGCACTCGCGACAAGCCGCAATCAATAACAATCCGAACCCCTTCAATAGTGAGCGATGTTTCAGCGATCGTTGTTGCCAGCGTCACTTTACGTTGGCCTGAAGGCGGCGGCGCAATCGCGCGCTCCTGATCAACACGCTCCTGCGCGCCATAGAGCGATGTGATCAAAACACCCTTAAGGTCCAATTCAGTTAATCTTCTCGCGACCCGTAAAATCTCGCCTTGTCCGGGTAAAAAAGCGAGTATCGATCCGCGCTCCTCTCGCAAGGCCAGTTTTATGGCGCGGATCATCGCATCTTCAACTGACTCATTTGGCTGGCGGCCAAGATAACGCGTCTCAACGTCAAAAGCGCGTCCCTGCGAAACAATCACAGGGGCCTCATGCATGAGTTTTGCAACGCGCTCTGCATCAATAGTCGCTGACATCGCGATGAGTTTCAGATCATTCCGCAAGCCTTCTTGGGCATCAAGTGCAAGGGCCAATCCGACATCTGCATCTAATGAGCGCTCATGATATTCATCGAACAAAACACAACCAACATTTTCTAGTGCTGGATCATCTAATATCATTCGGACGAAGACGCCCTCTGTTACAATTTCTATGCGTGTTTTGTCGGACACTTTCGATTCAAGACGCATGCGCAGGCCAATTGTTTCGCCAACGCCCTCGCCGATCATTGCCGCCATACGGTTAGCCGCAGCCCTTGCCGCTAATCTTCGCGGCTCCAGTAATATTATCTTACGACCCATCATCCATGGCGCATTGAGAAGCGCCAATGGCACCCGCGTTGTCTTTCCTGCGCCTGGCGGTGCAACGATGACGAGCTGAGCGCGCGCCTGCAAAGCCTCTTTGATCTGAGGCAAAACAGTATCGATTGGTAAAGATGAGGAGAATTCTGGCGTCACACGGAACCTAAAAAAACGTCCTCTTCAAATATGAAGAGGACGCCTATCGTGTAGCAGATGCGCGACTGATGTCAGACTTACTGCTGCTGCTGGATAGCCGACAGCTTCCAGCCTTGAACGCCTGATCCAACGTCACGTTTGAAGGTCCATGCCTCCGTGACTTCTCCATCGCCTTGAGAGTGAGGAAGTCTCTCGCCGGAATTACGATCTTCCATTATGTCGGTGAGCTTGAAGCGCATGGCGACAGTTGCATATTCTTCCCCGCCCTCGCGCCAAGCCTCTGACAAATCACCCTGCACCAGCTTAACATTTGAAATCCTGTTAATCTGTCCCCGGCGACGGTTCTCCTCGAACTCATCGTCGAAATAGGAGGACATTTCTGGCGTCGTCATCATTCGAAGCGCGCCGAGATCCTCTTTACTGTAAGCGCCCTGCAAATCGCCAAGAAGGCGTTCGAACTGATTAAAGTCATCTGCAGTCGGAACAATCGGCGTCGTCTGCGTCGGCCGTGCGCCATTCCATCCGCCAAAGCCCGAAGCGCCAGCGCGTGGTTGCGCACCGCCAAACGGAGCGCCCCCATTGAATGGGTTCATGAGGGGTGCGCCGGTGTTTGTTCTGCCAGCCGCATTACGATTGGCAAACCATGAGAAGGCCAATCTCGCCAGGAAGAAGATCAGCGCAGCCTGCATGAGCAGACCGATGATCGACATAAAGCCGCCGATGCCGCCGAAAAACCCGTGGCCCATTAAAAGACCAAAAAGTCCAGCGCCAAGCAGGCCGCCAGCGAGACCGCCCATGAAGCTGCGACCAAATGAAGAGCCCGCGAAGCCAGGTTGCGCGCCAAAGCCGCCGTTCATATTTTGGCTCGGCCGCGGGGTCACGCTTCGCTCAAAAGGGGAAGCCGTCCCGGGCATGGTGCGGGTTGAGGGAGGAGCTGACCACGTGCGCGCCCCTCTGCTGCCGAAACTGCCGCCGCCGCCCATACGGGCCTCAGCAATGGCAGGTGCGAGAGCCAGGAGGCCCGCAAGAGCGAGTATTTTCAGCGATCCGCGATTCAACGCAAAAAACCGCAACATGATTGTTTCCTCTCTTAAAAGGCAAGAATGCCTTGAATGATCATTAGATATAGGGGCCGCAAGGCTCAGGCGCAAAGGGGGAGAATAGAATATTACGATTGAGCCTTTTCATGGGTTTCAACAACTTTCATCCCTCTTTTTGCCCTTCATGACGGGACTTAGCTCAGGTTTAAGGGTTAAATCGGGCCATGCAGCAGTATCTCCACCTATTGGATAAAATTCTTCGTGAGGGCGTCCGTAAGGAAGATCGAACAGGAACGGGCACCCTATCCCTTTTTGGTCATCAGATGCGCTTTGACCTCTCTGAAGGCTTCCCGCTTGTGACAACCAAGCGGTTGCATCTTCGCTCCATCATTCATGAATTACTTTGGTTCTTGAAAGGCGACACAAACATCGCCTATCTGCGTGAAAACGGCGTGACAATATGGGATGAGTGGGCTGACGCGAATGGCGATCTTGGTCCAGTCTATGGGCAGCAATGGCGCTCTTGGGCGTCGCCTGGCGGCGAGACAATTGATCAGATCACCTGGCTGATCAATGAAATAAAGCGCAACCCTTTCTCTCGTCGCCTGATTGTCACGGCATGGAATCCTGCCGATATCGACAAAATGGCGCTGGCGCCATGTCACTGTCTCTTCCAATTTCATGTTGCAGAGAGGGATGGGGTTAAACGCCTCTCCTGTCAGCTCTACCAACGCTCTGCCGACGTGTTCCTTGGCGTGCCCTTTAATATCGCAAGCTATGCCTTACTCACACACATGGTGGCGCAAGCAACGGGCTGCACCCCTGGTGATTTCGTTCATAGTTTTGGCGATGCGCATCTTTATCTCAATCATTTAGAACAAGCACAGACCCAACTCACGCGCGCGCCAATGCAGTTGCCGACGCTCAGCCTAAATCAAGATATTCAAAACCTGTTTGATTTCACTTTCGATGACATCAAAATCAACAATTATGCATCCTGGCCTGCGCTTGCTGCGCCAATTGCCATCTGAGGACGAAATGCAACCCAAAATCATCGCCATTGTCGCCAGAGATCGCAACGGCGTTATTGGCGCCAATAATAATCTCCCGTGGCGGCTCTCAAGCGATCTCAAACGGTTCAAAGCGCTCACAATGGGAAAGCCCATCATCATGGGACGCCGCACATGGGAGTCAATTGGACGGCCCCTTCCCGGCCGTGAAACAATAGTCCTGACTAAAGACACATCTTTTCGGGCTGATGGCGCACATCTGGCGGCTAGTCCTGCCGAAGCGCTAACAACAGCACGACGCCTCGCGGTAAACAGCGGCGCAGAAGAAATTATCATCGCTGGCGGTGAAGAAATATTTCGGCTCTTTCTCGCGCACACCGATTTAATCGAAATTACTGAAGTCGCGCTTGAAACGGACGGAGAAATACGCTTCCCAAAATTAGATCCCACTGAATGGGAAGAAATACGAAAAGAACATCCGCCGCGCGGATTAAATGATGAGGCCGATTTTCATTATGTCACACTGCGTCGAGTGAAAAACTAAATATGAATAAACACGTCCATGAAAGAGTTGATCGACCATGAACCGATAGCTATAAAGCGGGCGGTCATGGGGTCAAAATGACGTCGGAGTGTAGCGCAGCCTGGTAGCGCACCTCGTTCGGGACGAGGGGGTCGGAGGTTCGAATCCTCTCACTCCGACCAGTAAATTCTAACGCATGAGAAATTAGGAACCTGCCGGAGAATAAATTTTGCCGGCCTGCCCTCTTGCGTATCAACCTACTTTCATACACTCAGCAGCGCATGTTTGGCATGCTACGCTCATGTCTCTACATTCTACATATTGAGGAAACTTATCACACTCTTTTTTACAAGCATGGCAAATGTCAGCGACAATTTTAGCCACGGCAGGCGTAAATGTTGAATTGACCGCGGATAAAGACTCCAATGCTCTGCAAGCGGCAATCGTATCATAGGTTAACTTAGTGCAATCTGACATGCTAGCGTCATTCATAGACAGCATGCCAAAACAGTGTCGCAGGCAGTTTTCGCCTTCAATTACGCATTTTCCACTCGCATCTGACAGAGATTTATATTTTGGCGGATGGTGATGTTCGCCAGTTGAGGTGTGATGATGTTGGTGTTCATTAGCAACTGCGTTAGAAGCTGTTACAAAGGCCGCCGCGGCTCCAACAGCAGTGATAAAGTCTCGTCTTTCCATCATATACCCCTTGCAAATAACTGCGAATTACACCCAACTAATGCATAAATGGCGCCTATTCAAACTCCAATAAAGATCGCCTCCCTAAATCCTTGTAAATTAATCAATAAACGATCAGCAAGAATCAGCCAGCTGAACAGTTGGCTATGACGAATTAGGACGCCGGCAATTGTTTTTAAAGATATTTGCGCAGCAAGGCGGCTGTGTCATCAGCGCGCCCGGAAACATCTAGCGTCCCAACAAACTCCCCAAGCTTGTTCATAAGATAAACAACTGTGGTGTGATTAATTGCGTAGTCATTGTTCTTTAAAGGTACATTCTTTGAATAAATATGGAAAGATTTAAGCATTTGATTGATAGCGGGCCTTTCTCCTGACAGCCCATCAATTCTTGGGTCAAAATTCGCCAAATAATCTTTCAAAATTGCAGGATTATCTCTCTCGGGATCAACTGTAACAAATATCACACTGATGTTTGCATCCGGCCCCAATGAACGTAATGCCTCGGAAACCTGAAAAAGCATCATTG
>DAIRFH010000010.1:0-47542 GCA_036795145.1 Methylocystis sp.
ACAACTTCAGAAGCCTTTGGCTCGCCGCGAACAGCGCGTGCGATCGCTTCTTTGGTCGCCGTATAGTTGTATTCCTGAATCTTCTTGTCGTCGCTCGCATCCCAATGAATGAACACGCCAACAGAAATAAACAGGTCGTCAGCTTCAGAAACAGGGATCACGCCTTCAGCAACGGAATCCGCAACAGCCTTTGCGACGCCATGCTGCGCTGGGCCAAACATTTGAACAGCCTGCTTGGCGCCCTTAATGGTTACTTTGTTAAACAGGATTGTGTTTGGCTTGCACAGAAGGTTCGGCGCAACAACGGCAAGAAGCGTGGTGAAGCCGTCCTTGTTGTTAACAAGCGCATTCGCAAACGCCAGCTCAGCGGCTGAACCGCGTGGACCCATGATCAGGTCGATATGCGCAACTTCATTACCCTCGCCAACAAGCGACTCGCCAACAAGCATCTTATTAATCAAAGCCATTTTTTTTCCTCCAACAGAAACTCTTAAACGGTCGAGCATGTTTCATCATGACCGATCTATCTTTTTAAGAAGCCGCGCATCGGCGCTGCTGCAGAAACAGATAGCCGCGATTTTCCCTCGCGCGGGTCAGGACTCAACCATTTTTAGGCGCGTTTGCCAAGGTCTGGGCCAGCCTATCAGCAAACAGTGATGCAACGGTCAGATCGGCGCTTGTGCCAGGATTAAGTCGTTGTTGCTTGAGCGCGTGATCCCAGGATAAGGCGGCCGCAAAAGCCTCAGATCTATCTAATTTATTGATTTCTATGTATTTTATCTGTGCGTCACGATATAAGGCGTCCGCCGCTGCGGGGCCGTATTTACGGGCAACGTGACTATCAGGAAAGGCGCGCAAAAATGTCAAGTAGAGTGTCAACGTCGACCAGGGGGCGTCCTGGCCGCGCTGGCGCGCCGCACGCAAGGCTGGCAGGCCAAGGTTAAAAATGTCGTCAAAGTCATGTATATATTGCCAAGCGATGCGATCACGCGGCGACGCGACCTCCATGGCTCCGCGCAGCGTGGTCCGTGCAGAGCCTCTAACGTCATGATTTTTGGATGTTCCAAGTCCAGCAGGCGCGGCGAGACTGATCGCCTGATAGGCGTCGGCAGCGTCTTGTTGATCAAGCGCGTGCAACTGCCGTCGGGCTTCAATGCGCAAGTTTCGACCTTGGGCGTTAAGAGCAGCATGGGCTAGGGGCGCGCAGAGTAAAATAATGCCAAGGTTTGTATTTTGCGTGACCGCCGCGAAGCTCGCTTGCATGGCGCCAAGTATCCGCTGGCCGACGTGAAGCCCTGGCTGAGCGATAAAGGGCGCTGCCGCGGCTGCGCTGGAGATGAAGTCTTGCGCCGTCATGCCATGGCCTTCAGCGAAGATATGAACGTTGCCAGGTTTGGGCGCCAGTAACTCTCCTTCACATGAATCAATAAAAGCTTGTGAAATGATCTGGGGATCAAGCATGACAGCACGTCACTGAAGCTGATCAAGCGCGCGAGCGGCAAGACGCTCAGCGATAGAAAAAGGCGTCACTTTTTGCAGGCCATACCAGCCAGCCATGCTGTTAACTTCAAGCACCATTAATGCGCCTTGTGGATCCTCAATCAGATCAACGCCCGCAATGTCCGTATCAAGCGCATGAGCGGCGGCGACAGCAAGTGTGCTTTGTTGCTGTGTTGGCGTTATGGCGACAGGTTGCGCGCCTTGTCGAACATTTGTGACCCAATGGCTTGAACGTCGTCGCATCGCTGCGACAATTTCTCCATGGGCGACCAGGATACGCATATCCTCAAAGGGCGGACGGGCAGGACCGACAAAACGCTGTAAGTAAAAAACCCCGCGCGCTTCTTCGTTTGAGGGAATATCCGCTTCGTCGTTGATGAGGCGTAATCCCCAACCTTGAGCGCCAAACAGCGGCTTCATTACCAGTGGTCCTTTGTGGCATTCACGCCTGGCGATTGCTCGCGCTTGAGCGTGATTTTGCGTCACGAATGTTTCTGGCGTCGCGACGCCGGCGCGTTGCAAGAGAAAACTTGCCATAGATTTATCGGTGCAGCTTTCTATGGCCCGTGTTCGGTTTACGACGTGAACGCCGCTTTTCTCAAGGGCATGCAAAATGGCAAGCCGCATGGTGATTGCTTCAAGAGACCCATCGCCAATTGCGCGTATGATGGCGAGATCGGGAAGATGATGAAAGCCAGGGATCGCCAGTCCTTTTTTTTGCGACGTCTCAATGCGGCAGTCAGAAAGACGCACAGCGATCGGATGCGCGCCGCGCGCGTGAAAGGCGCGCAGCGTTTCGTCAACGTGCCAATCAAGCTTGTCCGTAAAAACCGCGACGCGTTTTTTTCTTGCCAGTGAAGGCGTCAGGCCAGCGTTCAGCCTCAACCTCCAAAAGATCGATCAAGTAAGACTTCGTTAATTTTTCCTGCACGGAATGTCTCGCCAGTTTCAACAGCTGTAACCAGAGCTTCTGCAGGTGAAAACAGACTGCCGTCGATTTGATAAAAGTCTCCCTTATAAGCTTTGAAGATCTCTGCAAAAGGCTGCCCATAGTCACGTGAATTGCTGCTTGGAAGCTTTTCGGCAAGCTCTTTTGCCGCTGCTGCGGAGCCTTTTACGAAGAGATGTGCGCGACCAGCATAGATAATAGCGTCATTGGTGCGTCCCATTGCTTTCACAAAGTCAGGATGCGGCGGCGACAGCGGCGCTGTCGCGACGCCATCTAAAATATTATCAAGCGGGAAGTGTAATTCATGCGCCTTATGCAGAGCGACTTCAAGAACGCGGCCGACAACTTGAACGCTGCCCGCAAGAGATTGGGTTGGCGCATAAATAAACGTGACCTGTTTGGGATCAACGCCAGACTTTGTTGCAACTTTTTCGACAACTTCTTTTGGGGGCGGCGATGCGCTTTCCAACACGATCGTTACGCGTTTGGCCTGATCCTTATAGTCGAGCTCTTCGAATAATTTTTCAACGCGCGCCTGCGCCCGGCCAGGTCCAGAACCTAGCGCGAAAAATTTCTCATGCTGAAGGCTCCAGCCGGCGTATTGACTAGCAAGGCAGGCGACAACGGGATCATTGCTCGAGACGGTTAACCAAAAGGGCCATTGAGAAAGGCCCGGCGCCGGTGTCAGCGCGACGCGTCCCAATCCACCCATGCAGATTTCTGTCAGCAGCAAGCCAACATCAACGCCGCCAACAGCTTTGGCCCCTGCATCGATTAACACTTCTCCAAGGCTGCCGTGAGAAACAGAAACACGATAGCGATCTGCGCCCATAACAAGCCGATCAACGATTTCGCCAGCAAGTGTGTTGACGCTTGCCGTCACGCGGCCATCCTTATTTACGCTTCCGCTCACCAGCCTATCCTTTCAAAATTACTCGGCGCATCCGGCTCCCATGGCCGTTACGACGGGGCGGAACTTATCGGGCTTTGCTGCGAAGTGAAAGCGCTAGTGGCCTGCCGCCACGAAGAGATTAGTCTTTCAGTGGGTCGAAAGTCAGTATGGCGGCGCCAGCGATGCAGTTTTGGCCTTTTTCCTGCGCTTCCGCCAGTCGATCTAATCTGATCATCGCCAGGCCGTTGTCATTGGCGCTGGAGCCTGTAACGCCTATGACCGTGGAGCCGGCAAGAATGGTTGCGCCGGCTTCAACAGCGGGACCCTGCGATTGATAGCGGAGGATACGCTTGCGGGTTGAGCCGCGATGTTTCATGCGGGACACGACCTCTTGCCCAACATAGCATCCTTTGTTGAAGTCCAAGCCATTGAGCCAATCCATATTCGCCTCATGCGGAAAGGCGTCATTGTAAGAGAAATCAAGATCGCCAGCTGGCAGGCAAAGGGCGATGCGACGCGCCTCATAATTGGGCCTGGAGTTCGACGTCGTCTTCATCGGCTGACTTGAGGCGATGAGCCGGTGGCCAAATATGGCGCGCGGATCGGGAGCTTGAGCCAGCACGTCTAACTCTTGGGTCACTGTCGGATCAAGACAAGCATAGACTGCAAGCTCAGCGCTTCGATCGCGCAAAGCGATCGGGGCGCGTAATTTATAAACTGTCAGACGTTTGAAGAGTTCATCGAGACGGCTGCGCGGACAATCAATAAAATATGATCCGTTTCGGGATAGAAAAATAAAAAAATCCGCAAGTATTTTTCCCTGAGGCGAGAGTAAAGCAGCAAAACGCGCCTGATCCTCATACAAGGATAGTACGTCATTCGTCACAAGGCTGTGCAAGAACTTTCCTGATTCTGCGCCAGTGACCTCAATGATGCCGCGATCATTGAGAAGAACTCCCGTCGTCATGGCTGTATTTACTCCCACCGCGCCATTGGCCTGCGCACAATAAATCTTTATCTAATATGGCATAATCAGCGAGGCATGACGCATGGCGCAGAATTTTGACATAATTCTTCATGGCGGGGCCCTGGTCAACCAGGACGGCGAGACGCGGCGCGATGTTGGCGTGCGCAATGGCGCTATAGCCGAAATTGGCGATCTTTCCCATGCCTCAGCAGGCGAAAAGATCGCCTGTCATGGTCTCCATATTTTACCAGGAGTGATAGATACTCAGGTGCATTTTCGTGAGCCGGGGATGCCGCATAAGGAAGATCTTGAATCAGGGTCGCGAAGCGCGGTTTTAGGCGGTGTCACCGCCGTTTTTGAAATGCCAAACACCGATCCGCTCACATCCAACCCAGAAGCTCTAGCGGATAAAGTTCGCCGCGGCGACAAGCGCATGCATTGTGATTTCGCCTTTTGGGTTGGCGGCACACATGAGAATGCGCGTTATTTAAACGAGTTGGAGCTTTTGCCGGGCGCGGCAGGCGTCAAGGTGTTTATGGGCTCATCTACGGGCTCGTTACTCATCGCCGATGATGCGGGAATTTCTGAAGTATTATCACACACAAGACGCCGTGTTGCTTTTCATAGCGAGGATGAGGATCGTCTTAATGAGCGTAAGTCTTTTCGCATTGCAGGAGATCCTGCGTCGCATCCTCTTTGGCGGGATGTTGAGACGGCAGTTAGATCAACACGTAGATTATTAAAAATTGCGCGAGAAAAACGTGCGCTCATTCATATTCTCCATGTCACAACTGAAGAAGAAATTGCACTCATCTCTCAGCACAAGGATATCGCAACAGTAGAAGTCACGCCACATCATCTAACAATGGATGATACAGATTACTCACGACTGGGCGCGTTGATGCAAATGAATCCGCCGGTTCGCGATGCACGCCATCGTGAAGGATTGTGGCGCGGCGTTATGCAAGGCGTGGTCGACGTTATTGGGTCAGATCATGCGCCGCACACCCTGGAGGAAAAGGCTAAGCCCTATCCCCAGAGTCCATCAGGTATGACAGGCGTCCAGACAACAGTGCCATTATTACTTGATCATCTGAATGCCGGACGTCTAACTCTTACGCGATTTGTTGATTTGACCAGTGCGGGGCCAGCGCGTCTTTTTGGCATTGCTCGAAAAGGTCGTATCGCTGTTGGATATGACGCTGATCTCACTGTTGTGGATCTGAAGCGACGCGAAACAATCCGAAACTCCTGGATCGCTTCGCGAGTTGGCTGGACGCCCTATGATGGAAAAAGCGTGATGGGATGGCCAATCGGCACATTTGTACGAGGTCAGAAAGTTATGTGGGAAGGCGAACTCGTGACGCCGTCAACAGGGGCGCCAATACGCTTTCAGGCAGCGCTCTAGTCCTCGCTCCAAAAATAATGCCATACTCCGTCGGAGGCCACGCCAAGTCGCATGATGCAGGGTCGTCCAATCTTGTTTGAACGCTCAAGATCGGCAAAGCGCACACATTGCCAACGTATTTGCCAATCGTCTGGCGCATCAAACTGTGTTGGACTGTGCGCGCAAGCAGGCCACTCATAAAGCGTGACGGGACCACGTAAAATTTTTACGAAAGGTTGGGCAAGCACGGTGCGCAATAATCTTAATATTTCTTGGCCATGACCGTCAAAAGATTGATTTTTTAAAATATCGATTGGGTCGGGGTTGGCTTTGAGGCTCAAGCCTTTAGCAAAAATCGGCCTTACTTCGTTCCAGTCAATTGGAATACGCAACGCCTCAATATTATTTTTTTCAAGAGCCCACAGTATTTTGTTACGGATTGCTGCGACGGGCTGCGGCAGTACGGCAAGCGTCAGGATAGGCGCAGAAACAATATCACGGTTTTGGTTGATCATTTCATTCCTCAAGGCTCAAGACGCCTCGAAGGAACCATAGTCTGAAAAGTCGCTTGCCGCAAAGCTACGCGCTTGCAAAGAACTACGAGCGGCGACTGGCGATTTTAACTTCACTGATCCTGCCAAGCCAATCCAGATAGGCCTGAGCTGATGACAACCATCATGCCGAAGGCCATGATAAAGCCAGATAAGCTGGCGATGATTTTCGTTAAGAGCGATGTCATGATTGTTTTTCTCTTTATCTGGTAACTTATGTTATTCTCCGCACTTAAAAGTTTTCCTGACGACTGTGCGCGAGCGCACAAAGTGATCTGTGTGTTGATCTTGCCGTCATCAACATCTGCACAACCTTCAAAGACCAGGAGGAAAATTGGTTTGACGGCGCATATAGCGGCGGGAGATAGGGATGGCGGCGCATTATTACGACGCTTGGCCGGCAAGAGAGGCGCACCATAAAGAATATGTTCAGACTCAAACAAAAAAGCCGTCAATCAGATCAGGCGCTGTCTGTATTTGAACAGGCCATGCGTCAGTCAGTCTGGATGATTGTGCTTGAGCGCGCGCTAAGACTGGGAGTTGCGCTTGCCACGCTGGCGTTATTTTTTCTTGCTGTCTCTTGGTTGGGTCTTTGGCGACATGTCTCATTCGCTTGGCGGCTCGCAGGCGTTAGCCTCACGGGCCTGCTGATGGCGTTGATGATTATGCGGGAGCTTATGCGCGGTTGGCCATCGCGTAACGCCGCGCAAAAGCGCATAGACTCTCTTGCGCCGCCTGGCCTGTTTCCCATGCAATCTTTGCAAGACACATTGAAGCAAACCAACGCTGAACAATTAACGCAGGGTTTATGGACTCTGCATCGTCAACGTTTAGAAACGACCCTTTCTGATCTGCCGCTTTTGTCTTTGCGGACCGATGTTGCGCGTTTTGATCCTTATGCGCTTCGCGCCTTTGCTGTGGTCTGCGCTGTTGGCGCCGCCTTTGTGGCGGGCGATGAAAAATGGTCACGACTTGCTATGGCTTTTGATTGGCATGGATCTTTTCTATCCGCGTCGTCTCAGCATATTGACGCTTGGTTTGAGCCTCCGGCCTACACAGGTCGTCCTGCGCTAATGCTGATCACGCAGGGCGGCGCAATATCCGTTCCTGTGAATTCTGTTGTGCGAACTCTTCCGGAAAATAGCCCTATTTTAGTTGAAGGGGCATTTGTTATTGTCGCAGAGCAAGATCAACATCTAGATCACGTCAGTACAATATCAAATAAGCCGTCAGTTTTTAAGATAACGGGCGCCGGTCGACTTGCCTTGCCTGATGGGCGTCTTTTTGCTGTGACAACGATCGCAGACAATGCGCCGTCCATTGCTTTCTCAGAACCTGCGCAAAATAATGCGGCAGGCTCAATGACGATCCGTTACAAAGCGCAAGACGATTATGGCGTTAAGAGCGTTGAGGCGGCGTTTAGTCAAGCTGCACACATGGAGCACGCTCTTTATGAGCCTCCGCGCCTTACTCTTGACGCTCCAAGCGGAACCTCTGACGACACACAGATGCGCACGACTATTGATCTTGCGGAAAGTCCTTACGCCGGAATCACAACGATGATGAGGCTCATCGCCAAGGATGCGGCTGATAATATCGGCGTGTCCCAATCAATGTTGGTGACGTTGCCGCAACGACATTTCAAGAATTCAATTGCTCAAATAATTATTGAACAGAGACGTCGTCTTGCGCTTAATCGAGACATGCGGACAAGTGTGGCTGAGGTGTTGGATGATCTCCTTTCATCATCACAAGCGATAGAGTTATCGTCGTCAGTATATTTGGGATTGCGCGCCGCGCGTCATGGTCTTGAGGGTAATCGACGTGACGATGAGCTACGAAACACTGTTGATTTGTTATGGGCGGTCGCCGTAGAGGCGGAGGAAGACAAAGCCTCTCAGGCGCAGAAGGATATGCGTGCGGCCGATCGAGCGCTACGTCAGTCGCTTAAGCAAGGCGAAAGCGATGAGGCCTTAGCGCAACAAGTGGCAAATCTGCGCGAGTCTCTTGCAAATCTTCTAAAACAGCTTGATGCGCGGGCTGATCAAGAGATCTCGTTGCAAGATGACGGTGACGCAGCCAACGTTTCTACTGAAGACTTGGCGCAAATTCTCGATGAGATAGAAGTGGCCGCACGATCAAACGATCGCGCCCTGGCGGAGCAATTGCTCGACGAATTACAAGATGTCATGGAAAATCTTAACGCGAACGGCAATAAGGACAAGACGACATCTGATCAGCAGTCCTCAAAGCAATCATTGAAAGAGCTGGATGCGCTTGCGCGCGCGCAACAGCAGTTGCTGGATGAAACGCATCGATCGTCTCGCGATCCTGACATGGGTAACGACGGCGAGTCGGATCAAAATGCAATGGGGCAGATGGAATCAGATACGCTGCATCGGCAACAGCATGACTTGCGTCAACGTTTGGAGCGCCAGCAGGAAGCGCTCCGGGAAAAAGATTTTGATGCGGCCGGCGCGCTTGATGCAGCGCATGAGGCTATGAGAGAGGCGGAAGAAGCATTGGGAGGAAAAGCTGAGGGCGCCGCTGCTCAAGCAGCCCAGACCCGCGCGCTCACCGCCTTACGTCAGGGCGCAGATCGTCTGGCGGAGAAAATTCAGACGGCGCAAGAGGGGGCCGGCCATCATCTGGGCGCCGGCCGTCGGCGCGCCAGCCGCGGCAATGGACGCGACCCCTTGGGACGCGCAATTGGCGGCAAAGATTTTTTGCATGATAAAAATGATCCCTTAGGCATGGCGCCAGTTCAACGGGCACGACAGTTGCAGGAAGAATTGCGCCGACGCCTGAGCCAGCCAGAGCGTCCGGCGCAGGAACGTGATTATCTTCAACGACTGCTGCGGCCATAACGCTTGCTCTCGTCAGTAAGGTTCCTTACATCGGGTTAACAAGATGAAGAGGCGTGATGGGTGGTTTTTCAAATATTCTTGTCGCCGTTGCTGTAAGTGTTGTCGGCCTTGTGCTGATATCAGGCTTTTTAAATGTGTTTCGAGGCGGTGGCGCGCAGCGTTCGCAACTGTTGATGAGATGGCGCGTCGCCTTGCAATTTGTTGCATTGATCATTGTGATGATGGTTATTTACGCAAGAGGACGCTGGTAGATGGTCAAGCTTGATAAAATTTACACGCGTGGCGGCGATGGCGGCGAAACCTCTCTTGCTACCGGCGCAAGACGTCGCAAAGACGATATTCGAGTTGAAGCCTTCGGCGTCATCGACGAGGCGAATGCGGCGATTGGCGTTGCCCGTGTATCTATTGAAGCGCGTGACGCGCTTCTCGACGCCATGTTGGCGCGCATTCAAAATGAGCTCTTTGATCTTGGCGCAGAGTTAGCGACGCCGCAGGATCCAAAGAAGCCAACTGACGCATCCCTGCGTCTGGTCATAGTGCCGTCTCAAGTTGAGCGCATGGAAAAAGATATCGACCAATTGAACGCTGACTTAGGTGCGCTTACTTCATTTGTCCTGCCTGGCGGCATGCCAGCGGCAGCCCACTTACACATTGCCAGAACGATTTGTCGTCGGGCGGAGCGTATCCTGGTGACGCTTGGCGAAACGAAGGGAGAGGAGCTCTCCCCAACCGCCTTTGCCTATGTCAATCGGCTCTCAGACTTTCTCTTTGTCGCTTCACGTTACGTTAACCGTGATCGCGGCGATATCCTATGGCAGCCTGGCGCGACGCGTTAACTAACCGGCAGAAGCCGACCGGACGATCATTTTGCCGTCAAGGCCTCGAACTGGCGCCATTCCTGCATTGCTCAGGGCGGGCTTTATCCGCCCAAAATTAATGCACCTCAGCAGGTAAGCTTGTTGATGATATGGAGCTTGGCGGTCATGAACCAGTCAGACTATTTCGAGCAATATCTCGCGTTAAAAAACACCTATGGCGCAGGTCTCGCGTCTCAGATTGAGCATGGACGCCGCCATGATGTGTTGTACCTTTCTTATCGCAACAATTGCGGTCGTGTTCAGGAGGATCTTTGTCAGATGTTGATCAAAGATATCCGTGACGCGCTGCGCTTAGGCGCAAAGATGCTTGCGGCGGATTTATTGATTGTGCTTGGTCTTGCGGTTGGCGCGCAACGAAAAAATATGCAAGCCCAGCATTTGGAACGCTGCAACGCCGGCGCAACGGGTAAGGCAGCCTGACGCGATCAGCGGTGGTCTCTGCGATTTAAGGCTTCACTGACGCGAGCCAAGCAATAAAAGCTGGGTCAGTTACAGCGCCTGTGACGGTTACGCGCGGTCGGTTGGGTGCTATGAGCGCTGTAAAGGGGAGTTCGCCACGCCAATTTTTATCGGTTTCGTAATAAAGTTTTTCGCTAAAGGAATCGGCAAAGCCATAATGAACCGCTTCTAACAGCGATGACTTTTCAAGACGCGCGACGGCGCGCGCGCGATCATCCTCATCGTCTGTATTGATAAAAATAATATCAATATCTTTTCGTTCACCGATCAGCTTTCCCCATTGTCCGAGTTCGGCAACACAGGCCGGACAAGCTACAGACCAATAATGCAGAATGAGCGGACGGCCCGCATGGGCACCAACAATCTGGGCGAAATCTCCGCGCCTGTAGGGTTTAAAATCAAAAGCAGCAGCAGTTGCAAGGCTACCAATCGCTAGAAAAAAGAGCAGGCTGAGTCTGAGGAGCGATAATCGCCTGTAAGCGCTTTTTTTCATTAACGTGAGGCGCTCTTATCTTTTGCAGCCTGAAGCGGTAGCAGGCGATAGCCTTCCTTATGGGTCACCCATGACAGATAGGCGATATTGTCATGCGCAACAAGGATGGGATTATCGGAGGCGTCAGCTGTTTGCGCAATAATTTCAGGCGCCGTCCAGTGTTTGCCGCCATCTCGTGACGTTTGAATAGGAATTGTTGTTATGGTCCCGTCAAATTCCTTCCAAGAACGATAAAGCTTGTTTTTTGTCGCCAGAAGAGTGGCAAAGGCGGGCGCATGCGTATCGTCGCCTAATTTTTCTGGCGATGAGAATGTTTTGCCTTTGTCACGGCTTGAAGCAAAGAAAAGCCCCTGACGATTTTTTCCCTTGGTGAACCAAGCAACATGCCAGCTTCCCTGACGATCAATCGCCAGCGCCGGCCCCTGATGCGGACAGCTGTTGATTGCCCAGTCATCGTCACTGACCCGCCCGCCAGTCAGCTTCGCGCCATTAGCAGAGAGCTTTGCAACATAATGATCACGGATCTCGCCATCAAATATTTGTCGCCAGGCAAAAACAGGCTGGCCGTCTCGATCAAGCGCGCTCGACATCCGACAGCATTCGCAGGCGTGATCCATGAGGATGTTTTTTCCGCTGAAACTTTTTCCATTGTCGTCAGACCAAGCAAAAGCAACGCCGCTCCCTAGGAACTCTTTACCCTCAGCTTTTGCTCTCATCGCATGCGTCTTGTCGAGCCAGCCAGCATAAAGCCGTCCTTTCGGCGAGACGACATAAGCATCAAAGCGTTGACCGCCATCTGTCAGCATGGCTTGCGGCAGCGTAAAACTCTTACCGCCATCATTTGATCGAGCTGTATAAATTGTTCCGATCATGAGTTTGTCGGGCCGCGTTGTATAGCTTGCTAATAAAGTGCCGTCAGCCAGCGCTATGATTTTTGGACGAGCGTCTCCATGCGCGTCAATGACGCCATCGGCGATCGTTGCAATAGTTACGGGCGTTGCGAAGCTTTTGCCCTGATCGCTTGAGGCGGCGACATAAATGCTTTTTCCAACAGAAAAGGCCAACCACAAGCGACCCTTTTGATCAAAGCTTGGATAGGTTGTTATTGCGCAGTCAGGTTTTGGATCAGCGCAGGCAGGAGCGGCATGTTTGCCTTGGTGCGTTTTGTTCGTGGTTTCAGAAGCGGGTGAGACTTGAGCCAGCGCCTCTTGCGCAGTTGCGCACTGCAATGTCAGGACGCTGGATAGAACAATTATAGTAAGATATTTTATCATGGCGTTTCCTCAATGACACAAGCGGCGCGCGTCAACACAACGTTTCACTCTGATGCAGGTTGATGAAATTTGAATGTTTGACCAACATCCATAGAGCCGCCTGGCGGCGACGGCGCTTCAACGCTGGCGAGTATTTTCTTCACAGCCTCAGCAAAGACAGGGCTTGTTGTTTTTTCTATTGTCACTTTGTCTATTCGGCCTGCTGCATTGACATGAAAGCTTGCAGTTACTTCCCCTTCGCCTAGAGCGTTATCTTCAGGCGTGCGCCGAGCAATCTCGGCATAAAGAATGCTGAGGAATTTGCTTTCAGATAAAACAGTCTGTGTGTTTGGCGGCGCTGATACAGGCGCTGTCGTTGATTGGTGATTGTTCTGTTGGTTTTGTTGCGGTGGCGGTGGAAGATTTTGCGCCTGTGCAACCGACGCTGCAAATGCCCAGACTAAAGTCAGACATGTTCGACCACGCAGCATAAACATGTTTAGACCTCTAAAGAATGCAGTGTTCCAAATTTTTACAAAGCACCTGCTGTTAGGAAGCGCAGGCATTGTCCTTAGTGAAAAGCAAAGCTTTGAGTCACCAAGGCCGAGCTGCAACTTCCAGGACCATGTGAAGATGCCACGATGCGGCGGGCAAGCGCTGCATGTGCAGGCGTAGAGCCAGATACATTGATGTCTGACAAGCCGCCGCCAAGATTAATCCGGAAGGTCACATGCGCATGACCCGGCCCAAGGCTGGTTGAGCCTGGGGTATGGCGTCGTAGATCTGAGGCGACATGAGCGAGACACAGTGCTTGAGACGCTCCGGATCCTGAGCGTCCTTCGGGCGCGCCTGCATGACGGCGCGCCTGCGCTTCACGCGCTTGTGTGGCTTGCTGTGCTTGCTGCTCCTCGGTTTTCTTTTCGACTTTTTCCATATCGTCGCGCTTTGTCGGCAGCGTTAAGGCATCAGGCGACATGATTTCGGGCGGCGGCAGCGCGAATTCTGGGTCCTCGACAACCTCGGGCGGCGGCGTATCTTCAGCTTCAGCGACTTCCTCCGCCTCAAAAAAATCGCCCTCTTGCACGAGATCCATCGTCAAGGAGTCAAGAGAGACGACGGCAGGCGGTGAGACGACCATGAACGCGGCAAATACACCGATATGCGCTAAAACAATGACAATGATCGTTGCTGGCCGCAGCCAATTTGGCAATACGGATGACGCTTTATGGGAGGGATTGAGCCTCTGACCTGTTGAGGCTTGCGTCATGGCAAGTTCCGTCATTTTGGTGCGCTTCCCCCGGCGGGAGCGTCATGTGTTTTGAGCATCGCGCCAGTTTTGCTGCGGTGTGAATTCGTCATGATCGCAATATGGGTGATGCCATTGCTGGCAAGTTTATCCATCACCCCGACAACTTCACCATAAACAGCTTCACTATCCCCACGCACATGGACAACGCGAGAGGTGTCTCCGCCCATCATGGCGCGAATACCGTCAAGCAATGTTTCCATTGTGACTGTATCCCCTCCAAGCGAGACTTTGCCGTCCTTGCCCACGCTGACGACGATTGGATCTTTTTGATTTATTGGTTGCGCCGCGCTGGCTTGCGGAAGGTTAACTTTGACGCCCTTAGCGAGCAAAGGCGCAGTCACCATGAAGATGATGAGCAGCACCAGCATGACGTCAACCAGCGGCGTGACGTTGATATCCGCAAGTGGCTGGTAAAGGTCATTATTTTTTTTAAAGCGAGCAGGAAGCGCCATTATGCGGCCTCCTTGTGTTGTCGTGAGCGTGGACCGCCGCTCGTCATATGCAGCGCTTCATCTTCAATATAATGCGCAACCTCTTGTCCCAAGCGCGCAAAAGAAGCCCCAATACGATTATAGCCGATCGAGGCCGGAATAGCTGCAGCCAGGCCATAGGCCGTCGCGGCTAGCGCTTCTGCAATACCAGGAGCAACGACGGCGAGGCTTGTGTCTTGCGATTGGGCAATGCCGGCAAAACTCGTCATGATGCCCCAGACAGTTCCAAACAGGCCAATGAAAGGCGCAACGGAGGAAATAACGGCTAGATTAGGCAAGCCGCCTTCTGCTGTCGTGAGAAACTCCCTGGCTGTTCGGCTCATATATTCCGCAATGCGCTCGCGTTTCTCGCCGGTTGTTTCATCTGGCAAGGTCAGCGCGTAGGCTTCTCGTCCAGCGTCTGCCACCGGTTGAAGTACGCCAATAGGTCCGCCAGTACGCGCAGATTGTGCTGCTTTGGTAATGCGGCGGACAGCAACGACGCCTTCCACAATCAGCACCCATGTCCAGACAGAAGCAGCGAGGAGAAGCGCCATGACTAATTTACCGACAGGGCCGGCGTTCAGAAACATGGCGAGAGGAGAGAGTGATGTATGATCCATTGTTAAAACCGTTTCTGGCGTCTGCAACCCGATCTGGGTCGGGCGCATGTTTCAAAGTAACGAATGCGTGTGATGGTGGAGAAGCTTTTGGGTCGCGCCAAGCATAGCGCGGCGGATCTCTTTGGACCGATAGACGGTCAGAGATCACACATTTTAGAGCGTGACAGGCGGCGCGCGCGCGCCATGAGCAGCTCGCATGAGGAGTCCATGCGACCGATTGGGCATCTTTGCAGGATAGGCCAGTCTTGCAGATATATCGGTCAGGCTTTGGATAATGCCGAGAGGTCGTTCAGATAAAGCCCAATCTCCGATCCCAGCAAAAAAACAGCAATCTGGACAATGATGGCCTGATCCATGTTTCCTGATCGGCAGGCGTGCGGGCTGAGTTGGCGTTGCGTCTGCGAAATTAGAAGGCAGTGCATGCGCATGGGCGCAGGAGGCGTGAGTTGCGCTCTGATCGAAAACTGTAATCGAGGCGGTATCAGAGAGGTAATGCGCAGAAGCTGGGAACGCAGATCCAGCAATTAACGTCGCGCAGATGGAAACGGCGACGATCGCCGAACGAACCCATCCAAGCATGACGCGCAACTGTGACATAAATGTCTCATATCGGATTTTTCATTCATTGACAACGCGTTCTATCTTGGAAAGTTTCGCGTCTTCCGGCATGCTCTTTCCGTTGACCGCACAAGTTTGGACAAAAACGGCGGTTGATCTTTCGACTTCGGAGACGTCCGCTATCCTGCCAGCGTTGGCTGGGATCGGCGGGCGCGCCGTTCTGGCATGATAACGCCCCTTCTTAAATGCAGCATTTAGTCAGATGCTTACATCTCCTGGCATGGAGCTGACAGGTTGAACGTGTGAAGCGCATTTGACGCTAATGCGATAGCGCCTTGACGATAGTCTCTACCGTTTTTTTAGCGTCGCCAAACAGCATCATTGTATTTGGTTTGAAGAATAATTCATTTTCAACGCCCGCATAGCCAGAGCCCATGCCGCGCTTGAGAAATAAAACAGTCTTTGCTTTTTCGACGTCAAGGATTGGCATGCCATAAATGGCCGAGCTTTTATCGGTTTTTGCCGCCGGATTTGTCACATCATTCGCGCCAATTACAAGGGCCACGTCAGCTTGGCCAAATTCAGAGTTGATGTCTTCTAATTCAAAAACTTCATCGTATGGAACATTGGCTTCAGCAAGCAGCACATTCATGTGGCCAGGCATGCGGCCAGCTACAGGATGAATGGCGTAACTGACAGTGACGCCCTCTTTCTTTAAAAGATCCGCCATCTCGCGCAGCGCGTGTTGGGCTTGCGCAACCGCCATACCATATCCAGGGATAATAATAATTTTGCTAGCGTTTTGCATAATATATGCAGCGTCTTCTGCAGAACCCTGTTTCACATTGCGCGTTTCTTTTTCATCGCGCGCGCTTGTCGTTTCACCGCCAAAACCGCCGAGAATAACCGAAATGAAACTACGGTTCATGCCTTTGCACATGATGTAAGACAAAATGGCGCCAGAAGAGCCAACCAAGGCGCCAGTAATGATCAAAGCGAGATTGCCAAGCGTGAAGCCAATGCCGGCCGCCGCCCAGCCTGAATAGGAATTGAGCATGGAGACGACAACGGGCATGTCGGCGCCGCCAATGGGAATGATCAAGGTAACCCCAAGCGCAAAAGAAAGCAGGATTAGCAAGAGCAGACAGGCGCCGCTGCCGGTTGTCACGAATAGAAAAATGAAAATGGTGAGCGCTGTCGCTAAGCCGATGTTGATCTTATGGCGCTCCGGCAACAAGATTGGCTTACCACTCATGCGTTCAGAAAGTTTTAGAAAAGCGATGATTGAGCCGGTGAAGGTGATTGCGCCTATTGCAGCGCCAAGAGACATTTCAAAAAGACTGCCGCTCTCGATATGTCCCACTGCGCCAATGCCAAAAGCCTGGGGCGCAAAAAAAGCGCTCGCCGCCACCAATACGGCTGCGAGGCCGACCAAAGAATGAAAGAAAGCGACAAGCTCAGGCATTTTTGTCATTTCAATGCGCTGAGCGAGAAACGCCCCAGCGCCGCCGCCAAGTCCTACGCCAAGGATAATCAGCAGAAAGCCAAACAAGGGCGGCAAATGCAAAAAGAGCGTCGTTGCAACCGCAAGCGCCATACCAATCATGCCATAGCGATTGCCTTCGCGTGACGTGGCGGGAGAAGACAATCCACGTAACGCAAGAATGAACAATATGCCTGCGACAAGGTATAGAATGGCTGCGAGATTGGCGCTCATTTTGTCAGCCTTTCTTTTTATACATGGCCAGCATGCGTTCTGTGACGAGGAAGCCGCCAAAAATATTTATGCACGCAAGAATGAGCGCGATAAAACCAAGCCAGCGCGCCCAGCTCTCACCGCCATCGCCGGCATGCGATACATCGACGCCAGTTGACAGCAATGCGCCAACAACAATCACAGAGGAAATTGCGTTGGTTACCGACATCAAAGGCGTATGCAGGGCGGGCGTTACAGACCAGACGACGTAATATCCAATGAATACCGCGAGCACGAAAATGGCGAGCCGAAAGATAACTGGATCAACCATATTGCCGCCAAGACCATGAGCAGAAATTGCGGCGGCGGTTTGCGCAATGTGATCTGAATAGAGCTGCGCCTGTTCGGCCATCTGATGGGCGGCGTCTGCCGCAGCCCGCGCTTTATCAATCAATTGTTGTGTGGAGTCGGTCATATTGTTGGCCCTGCTTTTGGCGTCTTGCGCCGCTAAATACTCGATTGTCAGCGTGCGTTAAGAACAACGCCGTCGCGTGTTAAGGCTGTAGCTTTAACAAGCTCATCATCCCAATTGATCGTAAAGCTTTTGCTTTGCGTCGATATCATTGTCTCGACGAAGGCGAAAAGATTCCTAGCGTAAAGGCTTGATGCCGTAGACGCCATCCGGCTCATAAGATTTGAAGCGCCAATGATTTTCACGCCATACTCTATGCTGATCTGGTCTGGTTTTGTTAATTCACAATTGCCGCCGCGTTCAGCCGCTAGATCGACAATAACAGAACCAATACGCATGGATTTCGTCATCTCAGCAGAAATAAGCTTTGGCGCAGGACGACCAGGAATAAGCGCGGTTGTAATAACAATATCTTGTTTGGCGATATGCGCTGCGACAAGCTGTGCTTGTGCTTTTTGATATTCTGGCGACATTTCTTTTGCGTAGCCGCCTGCTGTTTCAGCTTGTTTGAATTCATCATTTTCAATTGCGATGAATTTCGCGCCTAGAGAGTCAACTTGTTCCTTGGTTGCGGGCCGCACATCGGTGGCTGTGACGATTGCGCCAAGGCGCCGCGCGGTAGCAATGGCCTGTAAGCCCGCCACGCCAACGCCCATGATGAATACTTTTGCTGCAGGCACGGTGCCCGCTGCTGTCATCATCATTGGAAAGGAGCGCCCATATTCAGCCGCGGCTTCAATGACAGCGCGATAACCTGCAAGATTGGCTTGAGAGGAAAGAACATCCATCGATTGCGCGCGCGTGATGCGCGGCATGAGCTCCATGGCGAAAGCGTTGACGCCAATTTCAGCAAGTTCTGCGATCTCAGTTTCGTGACCATATGGGTCCATGAGCGAGAGAACGGCAATATTTCGTTTGGCTCCGATGAGACGTGATGCAGCAGGCCGTCGCACTGCGAGGGCGGCATCGGCATTCTTGAGCGTTGTTTCTGGGTCGCCGACAAGGCTGGCGCCCGCGGCTTCGTAATCTGCGTCAGAAAAACCTGCGGAAACGCCAGCGCCAGCTTGCACAATTGTCTCGACGCCAAGAGCAAGAAATTTTTTAACAGTTTCGGGTGTCGCCGCGACCCGAAACTCTGCACGCTCCGTTTCGGCCAAGATGGCGATGCGCATGACGCACTCCTGTTCCTGTGAACAGGCCGGGTCGTCTCGGGGGAAGCCCCCTCAACGGCATGGCCTGAGGGGGCTAGGTCATCATCGCGCGCAGATGAGATAAAGCGCGATCAAGGTGAGCGCAGAAAAGCCTGCTGAATATTTTAGAAGCCAGATAAAGCCATTGTATGTTTTAACATGTTCCGACCAGTCTGCGTCGCCAGAGCCAGAGCCGTGATTGCCCGCCATTGAAACATCTCCGCTATCAACATGCGCGTCTGCGTCAGCCGGCGCGCGCGGATTGAAATTAAACGAGGCCCAGACCAACTGCAATGAGCCTTGTCGCCGCGGGCGGCAAAGAAAAAAGCCCCGGCGGATGCCGGAGCCTTTCTTTGCAAGTTAGCTTGATCTTTGAGCGGATTAGAAATCCATACCGCCCATACCGCCCATACCGCCGCCTGGCATTGGGGGAGCCTCTTTCTTCGGCTGTTCCGTGATCGTCGCCTCAGTGGTGATGATCAGGCCGGCAATTGACGCTGCATCTTGCAGCGCGGTGCGCACGACCTTCGTCGGATCGATAATGCCAAGCTTCATGAGGTCGCCATACTCGCCCTTCTGGGCGTCGAAGCCAAAGCCGTAATCATTCGACTCGAGAAGTTTGCCAACGACAACTGCGCCGTCGCCGCCCGCATTGTCGATGATCTGACGCGCTGGCGCTTGAATCGCCTTACGGACAATCTCAACACCAGTTTGCTGGTCAGAATTTGCGACCTTGACGCCGTTAAGGGCTTTAATCGCGCGCAGGAGAGCGACGCCGCCGCCAGGAGAAACGCCTTCTTCAACCGCCGCACGCGTAGCGTTAAGGGCGTCGTCAACGCGATCTTTCTTTTCTTTGACTTCAACTTCAGTTGCGCCGCCAACGCGGATGACAGCAACGCCGCCAGCCAGTTTTGCCAGACGCTCTTGGAGCTTCTCGCGGTCATAGTCTGAGGTAGTTTCCTCGATCTGACCTTTGATCTGTCCGATGCGGGCTTCAATTTCTTTTTTCTCGCCAGCGCCGTCAATAATCGTTGTGTTTTCTTTTTCGATACGAACGCGCTTGGCGCGGCCGAGCATAGCAAGCGTGACGTTTTCAAGCTTAATGCCAAGATCTTCCGCAATCATCTGACCGCCGGTCAGGATGGCAATATCTTCCAGCATCGCCTTACGACGATCGCCAAAACCTGGGGCCTTGACGGCGGCAATTTTCAAACCGCCACGCAACTTGTTGACGACGAGAGTCGCAAGCGCCTCGCCTTCAATATCTTCTGCAATGATGATGAGCGGTTTGCCAGTTTGAACAACAGCTTCCAATATTGGCAGCAGCGGTTGAAGCGTCGAGAGCTTCTTCTCATGAATGAGAATATAAGCGTCGTCGAGCTCGGCGATCATCTTTTCCGCATTTGTGATGAAATAGGGCGACAGATAGCCGCGATCGAACTGCATGCCTTCGACGATATCGGTCTCCGTCTCGAGGCTCTTTGCCTCCTCAACGGTGATAACGCCTTCATTGCCAACCTTCTGCATCGCCTTGGCGATTTCTTGGCCAATGAATTCGTCGCCATTAGCGGAGATTTTGCCGACCTGGGCGATCTCGTCGTTGGACGTCACCTTCTTTGAGTGTTTCTTGAGATCGGCGACAATGGCTTCGACAGCAAGATCAACGCCGCGCTTAAGATCCATAGGATTGAGGCCGGCAGCAACAGCCTTTGAGCCTTCTTTGGCGATTGACGCAGCTAGAACCGTTGCAGTCGTAGTGCCGTCGCCAGCCATGTCGTTCTGCTTAGAGGCGACTTCGCGCACCAGCTGGGCGCCAAGATTTTCGAACTTATCCGCGAGCTCAATTTCCTTGGCGACTGTAACGCCGTCCTTGGTAATCCGGGGGGCTCCGAAGCTCTTTTCGATCACAACATTGCGGCCCTTTGGACCTAATGTCACCTTTACCGCGTTAGCGAGAATATCGACGCCGCGAAGAATGCGGTCGCGCGCGTCGGTGGAGAAACGTACGTCTTTAGCAGCCATATTAAAAACTCCTGGAACTGATGGGGTGCGAGAGGGGCGGGGTCGAGTTAGTCGACAATGCCCAGAATGTCGCTTTCCTTCATGATGAGCAGATCTTCGCCATCAATCTTGACCTCTGTTCCGGACCATTTGCCGAACAGCACGCGGTCGCCGGCCTTGACGTCCAGCGGGACGAGCTTGCCGCTTTCGTCGCGCGCGCCTGGGCCAACAGAGACAACCTTACCTTCTTGCGGCTTTTCCTTTGCGGTATCTGGAATGATGATGCCGCCTTTGGTCTTTTCCTCGCCTTCGAGACGCTTGACGACCACGCGGTCGTGCAGGGGACGAAACGCCATTGTAATCTTTTCCTTTTCTGCGCCGAGGACAGTCTACTGCCCACTCGGCAAAGAGATAAGCGAACGCTGTTGGCACTCTCCTTTGACGAGTGCTACCAGCGAGCTGGAAGTAGGGTGCGCTCGGTAGATTGTCAAGGCGTAAGAGGCTATGAGGCTGAACGGCGTTGCGGAATTCTCGCACTGCGTCCAGTTCCAAACCGGAGATAACGGCTTTTGTTTTTGCGCCAAACCTCCCCGCAGATGATCGGCGGCGCGGTCGCGGCGACGATCTTGACATTCGATCAGCTCCATAAGGCCTGGATGCTTTATGGATTAAATATCATGGCAAGGCAGCCAATACGGCTCACGCCCTTTTTGGATGTTGTGCTGTCATGGAACTTCGGCGTCTCTTATTCCTTGTTCGCCGCTCATGCCGTTGTTGCGCGCGTTTTGCTCATTGGCTTGCAGAGCCTGATTGTCGCCTTGTTGATTTATTGGTTGGCGAGATCAAAAAATCTCTGGACCTGCATAGCCCTGGGGGGGGTGATTGGCGGAGCCCTGGGAAACATGACCGATCGGGTTTTTCGGGGCGCTGTAGCTGATTTTTTTTACTTTCATTCAACTCTGCCCGTCGGTCCGTTGGCCAATTACGTCTTCAACCTTGCTGATGTAGGCATCACCATTGGCGCTGGCCTGCTTCTATACGAGAGTTTGACGCTTGGACCTTCCTCAACGCCAGATCACAGTCATGATCGCTCTGACATAAAATGATTTTCGTCCTATATAGGTGCTTATTCGTTCATTATTTGGCGGCGCTAGCGGCGCTAGAAAGGTTTCCATGACTTTGCCTGTCTCGGCACTAAGTCCCGCCCTTACGCCAGCAGATGCTGCTGGCGCCAAGAAAAGCGGCGCGTCCGTAACACATGCTAAACTCGACAACGGTCTTGAAGTCGTTGTTATCCCAGACATGCGCACGCCTGTCGTAACGCATATGATTTGGTACAAAAACGGTTCAGCGGATGATCCTTTGGGAAAATCAGGTATTGCGCATTTTCTAGAACATTTGATGTTCAAAGGCACAAAGAAGCATCCGCAAGGAGAGTTTTCAAATGTCGTTGCTGAATTAGGCGGACAAGAAAACGCCTTTACCAGCTATGATTACACAGCCTATTTCCAGCGCATTGGCAAAGAGCACCTTGGTATCTTAATGGCCTTTGAAGCCGATCGTATGTGCAACCTCGTCTTGTCCGATGATGTCGTGACGCCAGAACGCGATGTTGTATTAGAAGAAAGGCGCATGCGAACGGATTCGGATCCCTCGGCGCAACTTGACGAAGCCGTGCAAGCTGCGCTTTTTGCGCATCATCCATACGGAACGCCGATTATTGGCTGGAACCATGAAATTGAGCGCCTAGGAAGGGAAGATGCTCTCGATTATTACAATCGTTTCTACACGCCAGAGAACGCCATCCTCATTGTTGCGGGCGATATTGACGCCGATGATGTGATCCGATTGGCGCGCGAAACCTACGGCAAAATTCCGGCGCGGGCAGAGCCCCCCAAGCGCATGCGCACACAAGAACCGCCGCATCGCGCCCATCGGCTCGTGACGTTGTCAGATGAAAAAGTTGAACAGCCGTCGCATGAGCGGGTGTTCAAAGTACCCTCATATCGAACAGCTGCGCCTGCAGAAGCAGAAGCGCTCGAAACATTGGCTCATATGCTCGGGGGCGGCCCGACCAGCGTGCTCTATGAGCGGCTTGTTGTAGACCAGAAACTTGCCGTCAGCGCCGGCGCTTATTACGCAGGTTCTGCCGTTGATGATACGCGTTTTTGGATTTTCGCCACGCCGTCTCCAGGCGTTACGCTTGAAAAGCTGGATGCGGCGATGGATGTGGTGATCAAAGAGTTTCTTGACACTCAGATTGACGCACAGCATCTGCAGCGAACAAAAACTAGACTGATTGCAGATGCGATTTATGCGCAAGATAGCCAGGCCTCGCTTGCACGGTGGTATGGTGAATCTCTAGCAACGGGACTGGCGATTGAAGATGTTCAGGCATGGCCCGCCAGAATGGAGGCTGTTACATCAGAGCACGTTCAGGCGTCTGCGCGTAAATGGCTTGATAAGCGTCATGCCGTCACGGGTTTCTTGCTCCCGGCTGACAACGCCTGAGTTTTCCATTTTATTCGATCGCTTGTTTTTCTCATGCTGAATTGGAAATAATTGATGATCGCCCATGCTCCTGAGGTTACCTCAGCCTCTCGCGCCGAACATGTGCAGAAAGTTATCACGCCAGGCGGTCTGACGGCTTGGCTTGTGGAAAGCTATGCTGTGCCGCTTGTTGCGCTTGAATTTGCGCTTCGCGGCGGCGCGTCGCAAGATCCGGTGGATAAGCCTGGCGTTGCAACGCTGCTTGCCGGCATGCTTGATGAAGGCGCTGGTCCATTTGATGCGCGCGGCTTTCATCGTGCGATTGAGGATCAGGCGATTCACCTTGGTTTTGGCGCTGACAGAGATTCACTGTCAGGTCATTTGCAAACGCTGTCGCGAAATATGGATAAGGCTTTTGAGTTACTCAAGCTTGCCTTAACGCAAGCGCGACTTGACGCACATGATGTTGCGCGCGTTCGCAGCCAGCTTGTCGCCGAACTCAAACGCGACGCCAATGATCCTGATGCGATGGCGGCAAGAGCCTTTCGAGAAGCTGCATTTCCCAACCATCCCTATGGACGCCCCGTGCGCGGCGAACTTACAACCATTGATACGCTTGTGCGTGAAGACATTATTGCCTTACGCGAACGGTTGTTTTCGTCAAAAGATCTTAAAATTGCTGTTGTCGGCGCGATTGACGCATCAACCTTGTCGACCATGCTGGATGATGTTTTTGGCGCTTTTGCCAAGACAAATGATCTTATCGCTATACCGCCAATCCGAGTAAACAACGTAGGGGTGCGAAAAATAACCGACGTTGACGTGCCGCAATCAACCATTCGTTTTGGTCGGCCGGGCGTCACAAAACATGATCCAGATTATTTTGCCGTCGTCGTCGCAAATCATATTCTTGGCGGTGGCACGTTTACCGCGCGATTATTTCATGAAGTGCGCGAGAAGCGCGGCATGGCCTACAGCGTTTATTCGCAATTAAATGAGTATGACCAATGTCCAATGTTAATTGGTGCGGCCGCGACGAAAAATGAGCGGGCAGGAGAAGCGCTCAAGATCATTGAAGAAGAAGTGCGCCGATTCGCAGATCATGGGCCAACAGAAGACGAACTCGACAAGGCCAAAAAATATCTTATTGGCTCCTATGCGCTAAGGTTTGACACCTCAACAAAAATAGCCAGTCAATTAGTCAACCTTCAGCTAGATGGTTTTGACGCAGCTTATCTTGATACGCGAAATGATCGCATCGCCGCCGTTACGCTAACGGACTGCCAGCGCGCAGCAAAGAAGCTGTTGGGCGACGGTGGTTTGCTCGTAAGCGTTGCTGGTCAGCCCGAAGGTCTATAGCGCGGGCTCTCGAGCAGCAAAAAATTATTTTCCGCCTTGGGGTAACAGCGCCAGCAGATCCGCCATTTTAGGGGCGGCTGCAGGATTCATCATGCCGACAATATGATAACCCGCGTCGACATGGAGCACCTCTCCTGAGACGCCGCGCGACATCGGCGAGAGCAAATACACGGCTGTTTCGCCAACTTCCTCGATGGTCACAACCCGACGCAGCGGCGCATTATATTCATTCCAGCGCAGGATGTAGCGAAAATCCCCAATGCCAGAGGCCGCCATGGTTTTGATTGGTCCAGCTGAAATAGCGTTGACGCGAATATTCTTTTCGCCGAGGTCGGCGGCAAGATAGCGCACCGAGGCCTCTAAGGCGGCTTTGGCGACGCCCATGACATTATAGTGTGGCATCCACTTTTCAGCGCCATAATACGACAAGGTCAAAAGCGCGCCGCCATCGCTCATCAGCTTTTCAGCCCGTTGCGCCACCGCGGTAAAAGAGAAGCATGAGACCAGCATTGTTTGAGAGAAATTCTCAGCTGTTGTGTCGACATAGCGCCCGTCGAGCTGATCCTTGTCCGAGAAGGCGAGGCAATGCACGACAAAATCTAATTTGCCCCAAAGTTTTTCTACTTCTGAGAATATGGCGTCGATTGTGTCAGCTTCGGAGACGTCGCAGCGGCCCACGACATGGGCCCCGAGTTCGGTGGCCAAGGGTCGCACGCGTTTTTCGAGCGCTTCAATCTGATAGGTAAGAGCGAGTTCGGCCCCAGCGTCACGCGCCGCTTTTGCGATGCCCCAGGCAATAGAACGATTATTGGCGACGCCAAGAATGAGACCCTTTTTTCCGGCAAGTACTCCGGTGAAAGGCGTGGCGGGCGGCGCTTGGTCGGTCATCGTACTCTTTCCATTTGCTGATTTGAAGGCTCCGCGCCCTTTAGCCTGCTTTACTGGTGAAGGAAACCCTAGAGGAAGGGATCTCGCCTGAAGCTTAAATCGTAAAAACAACGCTCAAACCCGTGGAAAATTGCGCGGCTTTGTTCTATCATCTCATAGATAACGCCTTTAAAGCTAATTGAGGCGACGAAACTGGGATGGAACATGACGAAAAGCGCTGATATCCTTGATGGATTAAGTGAGGCGACCCCCGCCTTTCGTCGATATGCGCGCGCCCTTGGCGCCGGCGCTGGCCTGGTCGTGGCGGATGGGGTGGTGCAGGCAGCGCTTCAGGGGCTTGGTGCCCGTATGCGCGCCCGCGAAATCTGTCCAACAGATCGAGAGGCGGCGCGCGTCGAGGCCTATGCCGCCATCACCGCCCTTGCTGCGCGAAAATTTATTGCCACCCCCGGTCCAGGTCCCAGGCAGCCGCCAATCGTTCATGGATTGTCGCGACTTCATGTTGATGATCGCGCGGTTTTGCTGCTTATTTGTCTCGAGGGTTTTGGTTATGAGACTGTAGCGCGGATTGTCGGCGCGTCACGTGAGAGTGTTTTCGTCCGATTACAGCGCGCGCGGCTGGCGATGGCGGATTGGGCGGACATGACCAATATTCCTGCTGAGATGAGCCCAACCCGCAACAGTGCGCATTTGCGCGTCGTTAAATAGGTTTGCCGCAGATTTGACGCCGCCGCCCTCCAGTTTTGTGGAAGAAGCAGATCTGCATGCCTTTGTTGACGGATTGCTTGATCCGCAACAGCGTCGCCAGGTTGAAGAACATCTCTTGACCCATCCAGAAGACGCGGCCCTCGTTGAAAATTGGCGACGGCAGAATGCTGCGTTACGCGCAGTCTACGAGCCAATCGCTCGAGAGACTCCCGCGCCGTCATTGCGCAGCGCCGCTGCTCAAGTGACGTCGCAACCCCAAGGCCCCGCCATTGAGACCGGAGCGACGCATTGGGGCCGTCCAGGCGTTTTGCCCCGCATGCGTCGACGAGAGGATGTTTTGGCGCAGCAACGCCGTCAGGCGATATTCGCCTCAGTTCTCGCTGTCTTGGCGGTTGCCGCTGTCGCAGCGCTCGCAACATTCATCTTTGCCGGCCGTCATGAGTCATCGCCGTCGCAAAGCGTGATGTCGGTACCTCAGGGTTATGTGTCGCGGGCAGGCTTAACCTATGCGACCTATATTTCCGATGTGCATGCCGTTGAGATTGACGCCTCCCGTCATGATGAACTGATGAGCTGGCTTAAATCACGGGTAGGCTTTGCAAAACTTCCTGATCTGTCGGCGCATGGCTTACGGCTGCTTGGGGGCCGTGTTGCGCCGGGCGTTGCAGCTCCTGCGGGCTTTTTAGTCTATGAACGCGCTGACGGTGGTCGTGTTGGGCTCTACTTTGAGCGCGCAACCGCGTCAGTGTCTCAGCAGAATGCCAAGGTTGGCATCGGCATAGCCGCCATTGAATGGCGCGCAGCGGATTTTGCTTTTGTTCTCATCGGGCCGCTGTCTGTTGATGAGATGCAATCCGTTGCAGAATCCGCCGCCGCGCG
Source organism: Methylocystis sp. (assembly GCA_036795145.1). Taxonomy (GTDB): domain Bacteria; phylum Pseudomonadota; class Alphaproteobacteria; order Rhizobiales; family Beijerinckiaceae; genus Methylocystis. Next base: position 26,840 of record DAIRFH010000010.1, read on the forward strand.
TGTGAACTTGCCGGCTCCTGGACAATAATCCTATTTCCTTTGGGTTTTCCAGCTCACCAGGCCTTAAGGCGTGGCGTAGTTCAATTTTATTATGATAAACCCTGCAACGAATCGGTGCAGAAATTGTCGCGGCGCCATTAACATCAGTCGGTAATCCGACAAGGAGACTTTCTTATGCGTCTTGACGCGATTCCGATTGGTGCAAACCCTCCGCATGAAGTCAATGTGGTTATCGAAGTTCCACTTGGCGGCGAGCCAATCAAATATGAACTTGATAAGGCCTCTGGCACGCTTTTCGTTGATCGCTTCCTCTACACAGCCATGCGCTATCCAGGAAATTATGGCTTCATCCCACATACGCTGTCTGATGATGGCGATCCTTGCGACGTGCTTGTGGCCAATACGCGTCCGGTTGCGCCGGGTGTTGTAATGGCGGTGCGCCCGATCGGCGTTCTGCGCATGACGGACGAGGCGGGCGGCGATGAAAAGATTATCGCCGTGCCCACGACGCGTCTAACGCCTCGTTATAGCGACGTTCATAACTATACGGATCTTCAAGAGATGACGTGGCGCCGCATTGAGCATTTCTTTTTGCATTATAAAGATCTTGAACCCAATAAATGGGCCAATGTTGCCGGATGGGGCGACGCGGCGGACGCGCGGGCGTGTATTGCTAAAGCAATTGCGAAGGCGGCAGAAAAGAAATAACGCGCCTAGAGAGCTGGTTAAGCTTTAATGCCGTTGAGCGGCGGCAGCCGTGACACAACGCCTTTTTTGAAGCATGACGGCCGTTCTTTCCAAGGAACGATGCCTGTCTCGCTTGTCGCGTAACTACAGGCGGCATCAATTAAATCGTCGACCTCAGTTTGAGCATCAAGATCGCCAAGAATATAGCTCCATTTATTTGGCGCGGTCAGCGAAACAGTTGTTGGTCTCTTGCAAACAGCAAAACATTCCACGTCGGCGATAGCAATGGAGAGCGCCCGCGCGTTGAGACGCTCGCGAAGTCGGGCGATCAAATCTGCGCCAGGGCGCACATTCTCTTGATCGAGCGCACGACAGGCGGTGCAGACAAGGATTCTAACGGCTTCTGATGACAGGATTGTTTGCGCAACCATGAGGGTGCTTTCTTTCAGGCGCGGCAATAAATGCGCTTAGGCCGCATTTTCACGGGAGATGGGGCTGCGGCGCTCTGAAGGCAAGCTTGTCGCCGATCGGCCGGCCAGCTCGCAGACTTCTTTCAGTCGACTAAGGTTTTCAACCAGAATATCTCGCGTCTCTGTACGAACGCCAATCTCTCTGAGTTTTGCAAAGGCCCTGGAAAGCGTTTCTTGTTTAACCCCGAGCTGCGCAGCGATTAAACGCTTGTCATATGGCAAGCGAAAACGGCAGCGTTCCTGTCCCGCAGGACAGAGCGCAAGGATAAATTGCGCCAGTCTTTGATCAGCTGTTTGAGATTTCAGAGCCTCAATTTCATAAATCAACGCCGCTGATTTTTCTTTGGCGTCTTGTAAGGCGGCAGCGTTTAACGAATTAGATTCGCTCATCATACGCATAAAGCGCGTAGTCGCGATTTTGACGAGTGACACCTGACTGATCGCCTCAGCGCAGACCCCATAAAATTCATGAGGTCCATAAAGCGGCTCAACGATTGTTTCTCCGTCAGCACGGATGGCTACAAGCGTCTCATCGCCATTTGGCGCAATGCGCAGGACCTTAGCATAGCCATTAAGAATGATATTGATTGTTGAAACTGGATCGTCCTGTCGAAAAATCGTCTCACCTGGATTATAAATCTCAAACTTTGCTTCCGCGGTCAGTTGAGAAATAGTTTCGTCGTCAACACGCGCAAAGAGCGGCGCATCTCGTAAGGACAGAGACTCAGAAACTTTCAGCCGCTCATGGCGGCGCGCCAGGCGATTTTTTTTCGGCGCCGACATAACGCCGAGCGCAGAATCATTAACATGCGTCGCCAAAATGGTGGCCTCCCATGCGCCGCTAAGCGATTTCAGGGCCGCCCGCCCCACTTGTGTCGGCACGCTTTTAGCGTGAACGACTGCCGCCGCATCATCGGGGAACAGGCAGCGTATGTCAGTCTGAGGCTAACGCGAATATCTAGGCGATGAAAGACAAGTAAGCGGGACAAACCGTCGCAGGAGCGAGGATTACTTTTTAGTTTCGCCGCGTTCCAGCAGAAACACTGCTTGCTCGCCCATTAAATTCCAGACCCACCATGGCGCATTAAAACGAATTGGGGAGCCATAGCGGTTGAGCGCCGCCCCATGCTCAATATGGGCGCCGAGCTCTTCAATGAGTTCGACGAAATCCCTGATCGTACAAAGGTGAATATTCGGCGTGTCATGCCAACTGCTGGAAAGATTGCCTGTAACCGGCATTCTCCCGCGAAACGCCAGTTGCATGCGCACGCGCCAATGACCAAAATTTGGGAAAGAAATAATCGCGCGCCTTCCAATGCGCAGCATATTGCGCAGCGCCTCACGCGGGTGTCGCGTTGCTTGTAAAGTTTGCGATAAGATTACGTAATCAAAGCCGTCGTCAGGGTAGTCGACAAGATCGGTATCTGCGTCGCCCTGTATGACGGACAAACCTTTCGCGACACAGTCATTGACGCCTTTTTGTGAGAGTTCGATGCCACGGCCATCGACATTTTTAGTTTGCGCAAGAAGTTGCAACAATGCGCCATCACCGCATCCAACATCTAGGACGCGCGAAGCTGGCGTGACCAGGTCAGCGATGACGGCAAGGTCAAGTCTTGGGTTTGAGGCGACTTTGTTCATATTGATTATTTTTTCAGTCCGCGCGCAGTGGCGGCAGACTCAAGAAAACCTCTTGTCGTGGCGATAAACATTGGTTCATGAAGCAAAAAGGCGTCATGACCTTTGTCAGACTGAATTTCAACAAAAGAGACAGAGGCGCCGCCTGCATTCAAGGCATGAACGATTGCCCGCGAGTCGCTTGTCGGGTAAAGCCAGTCGCTATCAAAAGCGACAACGCAGAATCTGGTTTTGGTGGCTTTAAATGCCCGCGCCAACACCCCATCATAATCTGCCGCCAGGTCGAAATAGTCGCAGGCGCGGGTAACAAAGAGATAAGAATTCGCGTCAAAACGCTCAACAAAAGCCAATCCTTGATGACGTAAATAGTTTTCAATTTGAAAATCTGCGTCAAATGAAAAGGTCGGCGCGCTACGGTCTTGGAGCTTGCGGCCAAATTTCCTCTGCAGAGCTGCTTCGGAGAGATAAGTGATATGTGCTGACATGCGCGCAACGGCTAAGCCTTTTTCCGGTCTTACGCCTTGCTCGAGATATCGTCCGCTTCGCCAGTCAGGATCGGCCATAACGGCTTGTCGTCCGACTTCATGAAAAGCGATATTTTGCGCTGAATGTTTTGCTGCTGTTGCAATCGGCATTGCAGAAAAGACGCGCTGCGGATAGCTCGCGGCCCATTGAAGCACCTGCATGCCGCCCATTGATCCGCCCGCGACGCAAAACAGCGTGTCGACGCCAAGGTGATCGATCAGCATCGCCTGCGCGCGCACCATGTCGCGTATGGTCACAACAGGAAAATCCAGACCATAGGGCTTGTTGGTTGCAGCATTGGCGGACGCAGGGCCGGTTGATCCCATGCAGCCGCCAACGACATTGGAACAGATCAAAAAATAACGATCCGTATCAAAGGGCTTGCCAGGCCCTACCATGGATTCCCACCAGCCCGGCTTGCCGGTGACGGGATGCACGCCGGCAGCATATTGATCGCCCGTTAGCGCATGACACAAGAGAATGGCGTTGCTGCGCGCATTATTGAGTTCGCCATAGGTTTCATAGGCCAATGTGAGCGGCGCGATGCGCCCTCCCCCATCTGTTAGGAGAGCCTGATCAGCCGTAAAAGTCACAGATTTCCCGGCTAGAGGACTTGAGCTGGCCTGATCCTGACGCGGTTGAGAAAAATTAGTCACAATAGCCTCGGCATCTCAGACAACCTTGCCGTGTTCGATAGGACGAACGAATTGTTCGGCAACATTGATGTGCGGCGCGGGTCTGTCAAGTTTCTTATCGGAAGGTCTTGTCCCAAGCGCCGGCGGATTGTTCAAAGCGCTCTGTCATAAGCTCAACACTGCGGGCGAGCAGAGCGAGATCGCTCTCACGCGACAGTCGATGATCGCCCTCTGAAACCAAGGTTAGTGTCGTTGGGTCTGCGCTTAGATGCGCGACTATTTTCAACGCATGACGCCATGGGACATCTAGGTCCGACATTCCTTGCAATATGTGAACGGGCGCATAGGAACGGATAATATCGCCAAAGAGCAGATGCTGTCGACCTTCTTCAATCAGGCGTCGTGTGATGGGCGTGGGTTCAGGGGAGTAGTCAGATGGCCGTGCCCAAAAGCCATTTTCCATAATGCTGCAACGCGTTGGTTCATCAAGTCGCGCCCAAATCAGAGTTTCCGTGAAGTCAACGGCTGGCGCCAGCAAGACAAGACCGGCTAAACGGTTTTGTGTGCCTTTGGTCGCAAAATAACGCGCCATTAATAAGGCGATCCATCCTCCCATTGAGCTGCCAATCAGAATTTGTTGACCCGTCGTTGAGGTCTCCATGAGGGCGATGCTTTGAGCAAGCCAGTCGCCAATGCAGGCCTGATCGAAGCGGCCATGCGATGCGCCGTGACCAGAGTAATCAAAACGCAGAAAAGCTTGACCGCGTTGACGCGCGAATGTCTCGAGATAGACGGCTTTCGTTCCACTCATGTCGGAGGCGAATCCCCCGAGCCAGACAAGGCCTGGCCTATGTCCGCCACGTTTTGTTGACGGCGTCACCGATCGCGCAATCTTCCAGCTCGCATCAGCGCCAGGAACAGGAACGTCAAGAAAATCGATCGCGCTGTTTTTCACAGTTGAGCCATTAAGCCTTGGATGAAGAGTGAGCCCAATATTATCTCGTCGCTCATAGTTGATAAAGGATTATGGGCCAGACTGATAGAATCACAGCCGCAAGCGCGCTTGCTAGACTAATGACCGATGACGCAACATTTTGACCCACTCTCGCTAACGGACCATAATTTGGTCGGTTATACGATTTTGCAGATTGTGCCTGAACTGCAATCTGGCGGAGCTGAGCGCGCCTGCGTCGATATTGCCGCTGCTTTATCTTCAGCCGGCGCCCGCAGTCTTGTAGCTTCAGCTGGCGGACGCATGGTCAGTGAATTGCAAGCCAAGGGAGGGATTTGGACTCCTTTTCCAGCAGCTACAAAAAACCCACTAAAAATGGCCTTGAACATCTCACGGCTTGCGCGTTTGCTGCGTGAGGAAGGGGTCGATCTTGTCCATGCCCGCTCGCGTGCGCCTGCTTGGGTTGCCTATTATGCCGCCCAGCGCGCGGGCGTCAGATTTGTTACTACTTATCACAGCAGTTATGGCGCCGCTTCGCCAATCAAGCAGCGTTACAACGCAATCATGGCGCGCGGAGATGTTGTGATTGCGAATTCTGAATACACGTCAAAACGTATTCGTGAGCATTACCCAGCAGCCTCGGATCGCATTGCCGTCATTCCGCGTGGCATCGATCTCAACAAATTTACGCCAACCCATGTTGATAGCGCGCGCGTAGAACGCTTACGTCAGCAGTGGGGTGTCGCAGCATACGAACGCGTGTTATTAATGCCAGCGCGTCTGTCTGCGCGTAAAGGACATGAAACTCTGATTGAAGCGCTCAAGATACTCCTAACTAACGACGCGGCAAAAGATTTAAAGGTCATTCTCGCCGGTGATGCGCATAGTCGCGCCTTCAGAAAAAATCTTGAAGCGCAGATTGCGCGCGCAGGTCTTGGCGCTGTGATGCAATGCGTTGGATATTGCGATGATATGCCGGCTGCTTATCTCGCCGCAGCCTGTGTCGTTGCGCCAGCAATCGTGCCCGAGGCCTTTGGGCGCGTTGGTGTTGAGGCGCAAGCGATGGGAGCGCCCGTGATTATCTCCGACATTGGCGCTGCCCCAGAGATTGTTCGCGCACCGCCGGACGTCCCTGCGCATCGGACAACTGGCTGGCGGGTGCCACCTGCAAATCCAGAGGCCTTGGCGCAGGCGATCACGACTGTATTGTCGATGAAAGCCTCGGCGCGAGATCTCTTGAGTCGTCAGGCGCGAGATCACGCACAGGCGCGTTTTTCAGTCGAGAAAATGCAACGCGCGACGCTGGAAGTCTATGCGCGATTGCTTGCCCTTTAGTGCACGTTGCAGGGCGAGCCTTGCTTTTAGGTCACGAAACACCCCCTTGATCAGCGAGATATATATTTTGCCTGCCGGCTCATTGTGCCGCGTGAAGTCGCGAGATATTCTTTCTTTTCGCAGCCAAGCCTGAGCGGATGGCTTGGCTCTGGTTTTTTTAAGGTGCGCCAAAACCAAGCTCGCAGCTGGGCGCAAAAGGTAGATTCGTCCTTCATGCCCCCCGTTGAAATAAACTATGCTATCAACGGGCTCTCATTTTACTTGAAATAGCCTAGGGATCCTCACGATGCGTTTTCCCCACAAACTCTCCCTTGCCGCAACCTTGCTGATGATGGCTTTTGGCGCCGGGTCGGGACAGGCGGAGGAAACACTACGCGAGCAGGCGAGAAAGTTATTTGAACCGATCCCGCAATCTGCCCCCGTCAATCCGGCAGATCCTGCGACGCCTGAGAAGTTATTGCTTGGGAAAATGCTGTTCTTTGAACCAAGACTGGTTGATGCCCATGACATCAGTTGCGCTGCTTGCCATAACATCAGTATGGGCGGCGTTGATGGTGGCGAATTATCAGGCGGTCGAAATGCGCAGCTTGCCGGCCGTGACGTGCAAACAGTGCTCAATGCAGTATTTAATAAATCACAATATTGGGACGGTCGCGCCAGTGACTTAAAAGATCAAGTCGTCAATTCAGTTATGGCTAATCCAAAAGCCATGTTGAAAACGCGTGGCGGACCAATGGCGATTAACCCAATGGAGCTGGCGGCGTCCAAACAACGCGCGATTGATGAATTGAAATCTGTTCCTGCCTATGTCGAGGCATTTAAGAAAGCCTTTCCAGGTCAGGCTGAGCCGCTTGTCTATGAAAATATTGGTCGCGCGATCTCGCTTTTTGAAGCAACCTTAATCACGCCTGATGCGCCTTTCGATCGCTGGCTGATGGGCGATGACAATGCGCTGACGGACGAGCAGAAATCTGGAGCCAAGTTATTCATGGATAAAGGCTGTGCAGCCTGCCATAATGGCGTTAATATTGGTGGGGCTTCCTATGCAAAATTTGGCGTCGCGGCAGCTCCACCGGCAGAATATTTGCCTGCCGACGATCAAGGCCGCTTCGGCGTCACAAAGGCCATTGCCGATCGTTACGTATTCAAAATACCCTCTTTGCGCAACGTCGAATTAACGGGGCCGTATTTTCATAATGGCGCGACCTTTGACTTGTCGAAAGCCGTTTCGATTATGGGCGCGGCGCAATTAGGCTTAGCCCTTTCTGACGATGAAAATAAAAAAATTGTCGCTTTTTTAAAATCGCTCACAGGACGTCAGCCCGACGTCACGTTGCCCATCTTGCCGCCCCGAACTCACTAGGCGTTCCGCCCACATGTGGTTGGCGCGAGGCTCTGTTCAGTTGCGTGACGCGCCGATAAGCGAGAGCGTGAGTTTTCTGCATGGCGCTGTCATGCTTTTTTCGGACGCCGGATAATGTGGCGAGAGCAATTAGCGTTTTTTTGGGATGGTCAGCGTCGCCTAACGTTTGGCTATTTTGATCTACTTCAAAAAAACCCTATGCCCCTACTGACACTTATCTCATCAACTGATGAGAGGTTTCAACGTGAGTCGCGACTAATTGATGTCATTGATCTCTTTCGCTGGGATGCACAGGTCATTGTCGTTGATCTGCCGGAGGGGCACAGATTTGTTCAGCTTATTACTGGCGTTGGCGATGTGTTGTCGCTTCATCTTTGTACAGAAAATGAGCTGCCTGCTGACGCTGAAACGCAACTGTTGATGGCGCTTAAAGCTGAAAGCGACGATCAGGAAAAGATTTCCCTCAAGTTACGTACTCTGTCACGCCAAAATGACCAAGGGCGCGCCATGCGGGGATTTATCGCGCAGGCTTCTACGCATCTCCTTTGGGCGATCAGTCAAAAGCGCGCCAACGATCGAGGCGCTGATGGCGGCGCCATTGTGCGGTTGACGCCAGCTCAGCGTATTTTTCCGCTTGAACAAAGCCGGGTAATTCTCTCACCGCAAGCTGTAAATTTACATCCCGTTTCAGATATGCGGGAAGCGCCATTTGCCATCATGCAACACTGGGTCAACGAAGGCGGAGCGCCGCGCGCAATTCTTGAATTACTGCTACGTGAAGGTTTGGAGGATCACACGCAATTACTGCGTCGCATCTATGTGGTGATCGCCATGCGACAGCGGCAGCGGTTCGATCTCTGGATACAGACGCAGAAGCGCATTGGCGCGCCACAAGTTGATCCCCTCACGCTTTCAGATATTCGCGCCGCAACTGGCGTACATGATGAAGAAACGGATGCTGTAACTTCAAACGCGGCGTTAACCGTCGCAAATTTATTGCGTCTCATCATCGATCCAGAAACCCATGCTGGGTGTGGCGTCGCTGTCAGACGTCAGTCATCGCCTGCGCCTGGACGCGGAGAGCTTCTAGAGATTGATTTTTATGGCGCCGCCCTGGGAGATGATGTTGGCGTTATTCTTCCTGCCGCCATGGCTGGAGATCTTCTTGTCGCCCCGCAAGATCCAGGCGGGTCGTCAATTATACGCTTATTTCGATTTGATGCAGACGCACTCACGCCGTGGCGTGTGAGCGAGGAAGATCCGCCTGTTGCGGCTATAATACAAAAAGCGCGTGAGACGTCGCAGACGGCGCCTGCAGCAGTTGAGCTTCGACGACGTCGAGAGCAATTTGTCCAAGCTCTAAATCAGTTGATCAGGCACAAAAGCTCCAAACCTTTGTTTGATCTTTCTGGTGACTGGCGTGTGCTCGATCCCATCGTGAACATAAGTTTCGCTCACTTGTTTATCTCGGCGTCTCAAGCGCAACAGGCTATTTTAACTTCTCTTGGGGGATTTGAGGCCTATGACGCAGATCCGGCGCTGACAATTGCGATTGTCAATAGCGGCGAATTTGCTGAGCATGCTCAAATCACGTCCTTGCCGCGCTTGCTTCACTTGACCCCTCTTTTGCAACGTTATCTGGCAGTTTGCGGCGTGCACGGGATGGCGACAGAAAACTTGACGCTGATGCAACAAGCGCGCACATTTCTTGCGTTGCAGCGAGGGCTGAATATCTCACATATGCGTGTCGCTCGCATCTCTTTGCCGCAGGATATTGAAAATTGGCGGGCAGCGAATGAAGCCGCGCAATATTTGATGGATAAGGATTATCTTGCTCAGGCCTTTGCCGATTTGGAGAAGAAAAGCAATAATTCGGAGATAGCGTTGCTTAGTGAATATCTGTTAGCGCGTGAGGGTGGAGAATGGACCTCCCCTGAAAAGGCGCAACAGATTGTCTGGTTGTTGCGACGTGAGGAAAGCGTATCGTCTTCTTGATCGCCGAGCCCATCGTCACGCTCGTATGAGCATATTTTTTTACGATCGGTTCAATGCGCTTATCTTTCTTTTGCCTTTGGCAGAAACGTCAAAGCCACAGAGTTTATGCAATATCGTAACCCTGTTGGCTTTGGACCATCTGTAAAGACATGGCCAAGATGGGCATCGCAACGCGTGCATGAAATGGCTGTGCGACGCATGCCGAGGCTTGTATCAGAAATGTCACGAATATTTTTCTGCGAGATCGGCGCCCAGAAACTTGGCCAACCCGTGCCAGAGTCAAATTTTGTCTTTGAGTCGAAGAGCGCTGTCTGACAGCAGATGCAGCGGTAACAACCTTGTGCGTGATGATCCCAGTAATTTCCAGTAAAAGCGCGCTCTGTGCCCTCTTGACGCGTGACGCTATACGCAAGAGTGGATAATTGAGCGCGCCATTCAGGGTCTGTTTTGACGATCTTAGGTGCGCGCGTCACACCCGTGCTGACGCCAAAATCATCAAACTCTTCAATTTCGACAGTCTCGACAGAATACGAAGGAAAGGGCCAAGCAATGAGCATAGTAATCGACGCCGTTGCAGCGCGTCGAGTAAGTTGTGGTTTCATGATTGAGCCTTATCTGTGCGTCACAGCCGCCGATCGCCTGCATAGTTTCTTAAATAAATTTATCTTCGACCAAAAAGCTTTTCAATGTCCGAGAGCTTTAACTCAACATAGGTTGGTCGGCCGTGATTGCATTGACCTGCGCCTGGCGTTGTTTCCATTTCTCGCAACAAGGCATTCATTTCCATGGCGTTCAACCGTCGACCTGCTCTGATCGAGTGATGGCAGGCGCAGCTTGCAAGAACATGGTCGAGTTGACGCGATAGGCCGCGAATATCGTCAGCTTCAGCGAGTAAATCTGCGATGTCTGCAACAAGTCTTTTGTGATCAATATCTCCTAGAGCTGCAGGGCTTTCACGGACAATTACAGCCCCGGGGCCAAAAGCTTCGAGCACGAGGCCAAATGTTGCAAGTTCCTCGAGTGCGACCATCAGAGCTTCTATGCGCGAAGGATCAAGATCAACGACGACAGGAATGAGTAGCATCTGACGAGCAATGGCATTGCGCGCGCGATCGCTTTTAAGTTTTTCATAGACTAGCCGTTCATGTGCTGCATGTTGATCAACAATAACGAGCCCGTCTCTTGTTTGGGCGATAATATAGGTTTCGTGAAGTTGCGCCCGCGCTGCGCCGAGCGGCGCGTTTTCTGTCTCCATACTTACTGCATGTATATCTTTTATTCGAGAGATATCGTCATTTGCGCTTGTATCGGCTGATGGCGCGCCAATATCGAACGCCCTTTGTGGCGGCATATAATTATTTGGCGCCGATGGCGAGCGACTGACGTCCCAATTTACAGGCGCAGTGGACGTGAAGCCAGGTGAGCGTGCGAACATAGTGATTGCGGCGCGCGCTGTTGAATTTGCGCTGCGATGACTTTCGCGAGCAAGCGATTGTTTGAGTGCGCCAACAACAAGTCCGCGGATGAGGCCAGCGTCCGAAAATCTAACCTCTGCTTTTGCAGGATGAACATTAACATCAACAATTTTTGGATCGCACTCGAGAAATAAAACGAGAGTTGGGTGACGGTCATGCGCAAGAAAATCCATATAGGCTGCCCGTATTGCGCCTGTGAATAGCTTGTCTCTTATAGGGCGTCCGTTAACATAGATGAATTGTTGCTGAGCATTGCCGCGATTATATGTCGGAAGGCTTGCAAGACCTGTTAACATAACGTCGTCGCGCGACGCCTCAATGATAATCGCATTGGTTTCGAATTCTGAACCCAGAACTTGTGCAATCCTGCGGGCGCGTCCAACATTGTTTTCGTCGCAGGTGGGGTAGTCAAATAAAACGCCGAGATCAGACGAAAAGCTAAATCGCACATGCGGATGCGCCATCGCCAGTCTTTTTATGACGTCGCTGACTGCGGATGTTTCCGTTCGTTGTGTTTTTAAAAATTTTAATCGTGCAGGCGTTGCTGCAAAAAGGCTGCGGACTTCAATACGCGTTCCGCGCGGCCAATTGCTTGCAGTGAGCCCACGTTTTTCGCCTGCTTCAACACGGAGCATATGCCCATGCGGCGTATCTTGGATACGCGTGTCAATGGTAAGATCGCTGACTGCCGCAATAGACGGAAGCGCTTCGCCACGAAAGCCTAAGGTCAAAATATTGGTCAGATCGCCATTAGGAATTTTGGATGTTGCATGACGTTCGATGGCGAGAGAGAGGTCTCTCTCATCCATTCCGCAGCCATCATCAATGACACGGATAAGCGCACGGCCACCATCTTCAATCGCCACATCAATTTTCGTGGCTTTGGCGTCGAGCGCATTTTCAACAAGCTCTTTGACAGCAGACGCTGGTCGTTCGACGACTTCGCCGGCAGCGATTCGATCAACAAGAATAGGATCAAGACGACGAACAGCCATTTATTGTTTGCTCTCTAAGCGCATCAAGAGGCGTAAGGGTTACGGCGTTGCGCTTGTCGAAGACTGTTGACGCCAACTTTCCAGCGTTGGCCCAAACATCGGCATAGCGTAGCGTGGCGTTCTTTGGGGATGCGAGATTTTATTTGAATGAGCATTCCATTGTTCTGAGGCGTGAAACAATGGTACGACATAAAAACCTGAGAGTAACACCCGATCAAAGGCACGCACCGCGGTGACAAACTCTTCATGTGTTTGTGCTGCAAGCAGAGCTGCGATCAAGGCGTCAAGCGCAGGCGATGCGGCGCCAGCAAGATTAAAAGAGGCTTCTTGCGTCGCGCTGGCGGAGCTCCAGCGATTGCGTTGTTCATTGCCTGGAGACGCGGAGGCGATCCACTGGCCAATCATCATGTCGAAATCAAATTTTTGACGACGTCGCTGATATTGAACCTCATCAACAAGTCGAACCTGCGCGTCAACGCCAATCCGACGCAGTGATGTGACATAATTTAGTGCTAGACGTTCCTGGTTGCGATCCTTGACCATGATTTCGAAAGCAACTGGCGTGTCGCCCTGTTTCAAGACGCCAGCCTCAAGATGATATCCCGCCTGATCCAAGAGCTCGAGCGCACGCTTCGCCATATCGCGGTCTCTGCCCGAGCCATCATGAGTTGGCGGCTTCCATTCGCCCTCCAGAATGTCCCGTCTGACTGCGTTGGGGAAAGGCGCAAGCAGCGCTCTTTCTTCTCGACTTGCCGGACGACCAGAGGAGGAAAGTTCGGACTCGTCAAAGAAACTTTTTGTGCGCGTATAAAGTCCAGAATACAGGTTGGCGTTGACCCATTCGAAATCAAACATGAGACCAAGCGCTTCGCGTAACCGTGGATCTTGGAAAATGTGTTTACGCGTGTTGAAGACAAAACCCTCTAATCCCTTCGGCATGTCATTTTTCAGCGCTTCCTTAATGATACGGCCGTCTTGTGCAGCAGGAAAATCATATGCGCTTGACCAACGCATCGTGCTGGTTTCCTCGCGATAATCGAGCAGTCCGGCCTTGAAGGCTTCAAAAAGTGAATTACCGTCGCGAAAATACTGAATATCGATTTCATCAAAATTATAGAAACCGCGCTGACTTGGCGTATCAAGTCCCCAATAATTTGGATCACGTCGCAGTAATAGCCGCGCGCCAGGCTTGACGTCTGCAACAATGTAGGGACCTGAGCCCAAGGGCTTTGCAAGCGTTGCGTCAGCAAAGCGTTCAATATTTGTTGCATGCTTTGGCAATACAGGCATGATGGCGAGGATCATCGGTAATTCACGATCATTGGCGCCAGTTAGATCAAAAGCAATTGTGTGTGCGTCACGCGCGTCAATAGATTTAACGAGATTAAAGGCGCCGCGTTGTTGTGGTCGCCCTTTTGACTTTAATAGCTCAAAGCTAAAGACAACGTCATCAGCGCTTATTTGCGCGCCATCGGAAAAATGCGCCGCAGGATTGAGATGGAAAACAATATGCGTCCGCGCCGGGTCGATCTCTATTGATTGCGCGATGAGAGGATAAAGCGTGAAAGGTTCATCTTGCGATCGCGCCATCAAACTTTGAAAAACATTTCCAACCAAACCTTGCGCAGCCGATCCTGATTTCAGATTGAAAGGATTGAGACTGTCAAAGGTGCCAGCCAAGCCGATGCGCAGCACGCCGCCCTTTGGCGCCGTCGGGTCGGCATAGGGAAAATGGTCAAAGCCCTCCGGCAGTTGCGGCGCGCCATGCATGGCGAGACCATGAGCGGGTTGTAGTCCAGAAGAGGGCTGTATGAAGGTGGGCTGCCCAGCCTGAAGCGACATGCATGGCGTCACGCTCGCCAAGCAAACGCCTAAGAAGCGGCTCCAAAATCGGCGGATAACGGCTTTGCGCCAGCGAATCGCAGCAATTGTCATGAGTTAACCTTAGTCGAAGCTGGGACCGCTTTAAGGCGGCGAGGCTTAAAGTAAGCATTGATTTGCAGTTTTTCAGTGAAAACCACCAAAAGGTCGCCCAGATCTGTTCCCAGACGGCTGGAATTTGCCGCCGCGACCATGTATGAGCAGTCTGTCTTTCCGACGGTTGTCGGATGCACTCGCGGTTTGGGGTAAACTGTCTATTCGCGGATCTGCCGCGCCCTTTGGGGTGTTGGCGCTCTCTGTGTGGAAGACCAGGCCACCTATTTGCGGCGCTCATTGGCGTCGTGTTGCCGAAAATCGAAAGGATTTCCGATGTCGATCCAATTCTCGCGCGGTTGCGCGATCGCCCTTGCGGGAGCCTTCCTGCTGGCCGGCTTCCAGGCTCAGGCACAAGCTCCTGCGGCGCCGGCGGGGGCGCAGGCTCCAGCCGCCGCTCCAGGTGCGGGTGCCCCGCAACAGGGCGCAGCGCCAGGAGGCCCGGTTGCGGCCACCTTGACGCCGGTTCAGCCTGACTGGACAAAAATCTGCGGCGCTGATCCCGCCAGCAAGAAAGAAATCTGTTACACCACCCGGGATTTTGGTGTCCCTGGCGCAAAGCCGGAAGATCCTCCACAGCCGTTGTTAGCGCTTGCTGTATATGATCCCAAAGGCGACGATCAGAAGTTGATCAGACTGCTGTTGCCGCCAGGACTTATGCTCAAGCCTGGTTTCCGTTTCGCAATCGACAAGGGTGCTATGGAAACGGGCGCGTTTGAAATCTGCTTCCCGAATGGTTGTTTTGCTGAAGCCAAGGTGAAGAAGGCTGTCGTCGATAGCATGAAAAAGGCTGAGAATATGACGGTTATCGTCAAAAATCAGGCCAATGCTGAAGTGACCTTTTTCCTTCCTCTGAGCAATTTCGGCAAAGCTTTTGACGGCGCGCCAATTGATCCGAAGGTGCTCGAAGATCAGCAAAAGAAGCTGCAATCTGAATTGCAAAAGAAGGCTGAAGAAGAACGCAAGCGTCTTGAAGGCAAAGGCGGCGCAGCGCCGGCTCCAGCCGCCAAGTAAATTCAAGTAAATTCTGCTCCAGCTCACTTGGAGCTGCCAAAAAGATATGCAAAACGCCCGGACCTTAGGTCCGGGCGTTTTGTTCAGCGTTGTGCGGCGTGCGCGCGACACGTCAGAAGTCAGCTAAGAGATTAGTGGCGGATTGAGGCACGAACGCGATAGGTGCCGGCGCCGTCTCGTTCGAAGGTTTCGTCGACTTGCGGGTGACGCACTGGGTCGCCGGACGTGTCAGGGACAAGATTTTGTTCCGAAACGTAAGCGACATATTCCGTTTCAGCATTTTCTGCGAAGAGATGATAGAAGGGCTGGTCCTTGCGCGGACGTAGCTCTTCTGGAATTGAGAGCCACCACTCCTCAGTATTGGCGAATTCAGGGTCAACGTCATATATGACGCCGCGGAATGGATAGCGGCGATGTTTGACGACCTGCCCAATCGCAAATTTAGCGATACTCTCTCGCGGCATCTTGCAAACGCCCATTAACGCAGAAACAAACCGTTCGTTTCGTAGCCTAGCCAGGCCAGCGGCGTCAACGGCTGCGCCAATACGCTCTATCGCTGTAACGCAGCAACGCCTGGCAGCGTTCTGCCCTCGAGCCATTCGAGAAATGCGCCCCCAGCGGTGGATACATAAGAAAATTGCGTGGCGACATTGGCTTGATTAAGCGCCGCGACAGTGTCGCCGCCACCGGCAACGGATAGCAATCCCCCTTCTTTTGTTAACTGCGCCGCCCTTTTGGCAATGGCGTTGGTGCCGGCATTGAAAGGCGGCAATTCAAATGCCCCGAATGGCCCGTTCCAAACGAGTGTTCTGCAAGTTTCCATAAGCTCAATTACATGTGCGATGGTTTTTGGCCCAACGTCCAAGATCATGTCTTCCGCTTCGACATGATCAATATTTATAATTTGTGAGGGAGCGTGCGCCTCAAATTTTCTAGCAACAACGCCGTCAAGCGGTAGGATAATCGCGCAATTTTCCCCTGTTGCTTTTGCAAGAATAGCGCGCGCGGTGTCAACAAGCTCACGTTCGCACAAGGACTTCCCAACGGATTTTCCCTGTGCGGCAAGGAATGTGTTAGCCATACCGCCGCCAATAACGAGATATTGCACCACGCTGACAAGATTCCCGAGCAGGTCAAGTTTGGTGGAAACTTTTGCGCCCCCAACAATGGCCATGACTGGACGGGAGGGGTTGAGCAACGCCGCGCGAAGCGCATCAAGTTCTGCTTGCATGGCGCGGCCTGCAAAGGCTGGCAGAATATGCGCAAGTCCTTCGGTTGAGGCGTGTGCGCGGTGGGCCGCTGAAAAGGCGTCATTAACAAAAATATCGCCGTTTTTTGCCAGCTCATGAGTAAATGCAGGATCGTTTTTTTCTTCTTCTTCATGAAAGCGCGTATTTTCAAGAAGCGAGATGTCGCCGTTCATCATGTCATTGACGACGGCGGCGGCTGATTGTCCAATACAATCGTCAGCAAAGGTAATCTTGCGCTCAAGGACTTTTTCAAGCGAAGGGATAATTTGGCGCAAGGAATCGGCTTCCTTCACTTGACCCTTTGGACGACCAAGATGGGAAAGCAGAATAACTTTGCCGCCCTTTTCAGAGATTTCATCAATCGTTTGCCGCACGCGATCGATGCGCGTTGTATCAGTGACGACGCCGTTTTCTATCGGCAGGTTGAGATCGACGCGCAGTAGAACGCGTTTGCCTTTCACATCGACGTCGTTGAGCGTACGAAAGGAACTCATCAGCGCACTCCGGGCTAATAGCAAAAGGATAGAGCGGGCGTTAATCACCCGCTCTAAATTGATGTGATCAAATTTTTTAAATCAATTTTCCCATCAGCGCCGCTGTGTCTGTCATGCGGCCAGAAAAACCCCACTCATTATCGTACCAGCTCAGGACTGACACAAGATTGCCGTCCATGACCTTAGTTTGGTCAAGATGAAAGCATGACGACAGGGGATTATGATTGAAGTCGATTGATACGAGTTTTTCATCCGTATAGCCAAGCACGCCCTTCATCGGGCCGTCAGCGGCTGCTTTGATAAGAGAGTGAATTTCTTCCCGGGAAGTTGGACGTTTTGAAACGAACTTTAAATCAACCGCTGAAACGTTAGGCGTCGGTACGCGGATCGCATAACCATCAAGTTTACCGTTGAGTTCTGGCAAGACAAGTCCAACAGCCTTTGCAGCGCCGGTTGATGTCGGGATCATCGATAAGGCCGCTGCGCGCGCGCGGTACAGGTCTTTATGAAATGTATCAAGCGTTGGTTGGTCGCCGGTATAAGAGTGGATTGTCGTCATAATCCCTTTCTCAATACCAACGGTGTCATTGAGAACTTTTGCCACGGGCGCGAGACAATTGGTTGTGCATGAGGCGTTTGAGACAATCAGATGGTCTTTGGTCAATTTCTCGTGATTGACGCCATAAACGATTGTGACGTCGGCACCGTCTCCCGGCGCAGAAACAAGCACACGCTTCGCGCCAGCATCCAAAAGCAGTTTTGCCTTATCGCGGGCGGTGAAAAGCCCGGTGCATTCCAAGGCGATATCAACGCCGATGTCACCGTAGGGAAGATCGGCCGGATTCTTAATCGAGGTTACTTTAATCGGCCCCTGGCCAACGTCGATCGAGTCATTGGCGACCTTCACCTCATGCGGGAAGCGTCCATGAACGGAGTCATAGCGCAGAAGATGCGCATTGGTTTCCACAGAACCCAGATCGTTGATGGCGACGACATGCAGGTCAGCGCGTCCAGATTCGACAATGAATCTCAAAATATTGCGGCCAATGCGCCCGAAGCCGTTGATCGCCACTCTCACGGTCATTTGAAAACTCCTTGGGGCCGCCGGGTCGGAACAAGGGGGTGGCGGCTTTGTTGCTTTGCCTTGGGCGCGGGGCGCCGGCTTATGAAGCGAGGGTTTGATAGCACCTCGCGTTGCGCTGTCAACGCGGCGTCTGGCGCCGCGCGCCGCCGCAAATTGGGATTTGATAAAATCATGCTACCAAAAGTCCCATATCGAATCGACGTCATGAGATACAGTCGCGATCCTGTCTTTCAGCTAAGGGCTCTCAGCGATGACTGATCAAGTCAAATTTGACGCGGCGCTTTTGCGTCTGGGACGCGCGCTGAGCCAGTTGGAGAACGCCGTTGCTGCGCGGTTAGAGAATGATCTGACTGGCGCAGAGCTCGAAGAAGAGTTGGAGATTATGGAAGATGATCGTTCGCGTCTTGCGTTGGAGTTGGATGCGGCGCTGACGCGAGCGGCAATTTTTGAAAAAACACGGGATGAGGTTTTACAGCGTCTTGAGGTCGTTGGCGCAAATGTTGCGGCAGTTCTTGCGACGCCTGTTGCAGCCTCGGACGATTAGGAGCCAATATGGCGGCGCTCGTTGTTTCAATTGCCGGTCGCAGCTATCGGATTGCCTGTGGAGACGGAGAGGAGGCGCGCCTCGAAGAACTTGCGCGCTATGTCGAGACTAAAATTCAGTCCATGCATGAAAATTTCGGAGAGATTGGCGAGCAACGCATCAATGTCATGGCTGCGATTGCGATCGCTGACGAATCTTTTGACGCGCGTGAGAAGATCGTCGCATTGGAGCAAGAGCTCGCGCGCGCGCACAAAGATCACGAAGAGTCAAAACAGAAGCAGGCAGAGGAAGCAGCTCGCGTCTTTCAGGCCTTGCAAGACGCTGCAATCAGAATTGAAAATGCGGCGAGTGCTTTGAGCAAGCACACAGCCGCACGGGATGAAATCATCTAAAGTATGTATATCCTCGGTTATTTGCCCCAATTCTCCATACTTGGGTCTTGCTTGGCTTTTTCTAGATTATCTGCTTGTTCAGAAAGTTGATAATTTCGATTTTGCGCCGCCATGGCTTCGTTGCCGTCCTTAAGAATTGCAATTTTCAT
The DNA here is from genome assembly GCA_036795145.1 of Methylocystis sp. Lineage (GTDB taxonomy): Bacteria > Pseudomonadota > Alphaproteobacteria > Rhizobiales > Beijerinckiaceae > Methylocystis. The sequence goes on from DAIRFH010000010.1 coordinate 45,811, forward strand.
TTGTTCGGTTGCAAGACGATTGAGCTCATTGATCCATTGATTGAGATTGAGAATGAGCTTGTTCTTGCGCGCAACCTGAATTTCGTGCTGGGGATCCGTATTGGTCGCTAGGGTTAGTTCAGCCTTGGCGTCCGTTGTCAGTTTGTCGATAGTTTTGAGCTTCTCTTCGAGGGCGCCAACTTGATCTTGAGCGCTTGTTTTGGCCTTCTCAAGCGCCGCTTCGGTCTCTGTGCGCGCTTTTGAAAGATTCTCTATGCCGTTTTGAAGCCAGCTGGTCTCAATCGTCAGGAGCGAGTCCTTGGCAACGCCAGTTAAATTAAATCCGTTGGGAATTGGAAAATAGGTGCCGACTGGGGCAGCGTAGGCAGATACGGCGAAACTGACCGTTGCGCCAAAAAGAAAAGCGACAATAGGCGCGCGACGAACTGTCGACAGCTTTAATGAATACATCTTTTTCTCCCCATGGATGTGCTGGACGACGAAGGACGCACGCCAATAGCATAGAACTGGGTCACACAAGCGGCCCTGACAAGGCCTTAGAGGCGCAGCGTCGCGCTTGACCTTGGGTCCGTATTGTCGCAAGCCTTTGTTTCGAAACCGGGGGAGCCCTGCCGGGGTTGGTCTGGACCAAAACCGGGCGGGCTGAGAGGCTGTCAGCGCAGCAGTATTTTGCGCCATGCGGCGACCCTTTGAAACTGATCCAGTTTGTCGCTGGCGGAGGGAGGGCGCTGTTGATCGTACCTTCTCAATATATCTGATGCATGCACGCATTATCGGCGCTGGCGTCGCGGGATTATGCACAGCCTATGTGCTTGCGCACGAGAATATTGACGTCGAGCTTATCGAGCGGGCGGCTGAACCAGGTCAGGGGTGTTCATTCTATGCTGGCGGCATGTTGGCGCCTTGGTGCGAATTGGAAACCGCTTCGCCGGTCATTTCTGAGCTCGGCCAGGAGTCTTTGGATTTTTGGGTGCAGGAGCTCTCTCTTGCCCTTCGCACCGGCAGTTTGGTGGTTGCGCCAGCGCGCGAAGACGCAGAATTAGTTGATTTTGCAAAGCGCACCCGCGCATTCCAACATCTCGACGGCGCTGCGCTCGCCCTTCTGGAGCCTGACCTCTCGGGAAGATTTGATCGCGCGCTTTATTTTACTCAAGAAGCGCATTTAGATCCACGCCATGCGCTAGCTGATTTGATCCGCCGCCTGGCCGCGATGAGTAATGTAACGCTGCATTTTGGCGTTGATGTCGCCTCGCTTGGGGCTGCGCCGGACTGGGTCGTTGATTGCAGAGGATTTGCAGCGCGTGACGCGCTCAAAAGCTTGCGGGGCGTCAAAGGCGAAATGCTCGTGTTGCAAAGTCGTGAGCTTTCCTTATCACGCCCTGTGCGCATGCTGCATCCGCGCCGTCCAGTCTATATTGTTCCACGCGGCGACGGACGTTTCATGGTTGGGGCGACAATGATCGAAAATGAAGAAAGGACGCGTGTGACGGCGCGTGGCCTTGTTGAGCTGGTAACCTCAGCATTTGCGCTCCACCCAGCCTTTGCAGAGGCTGAAGTGTTAGAAACAGGATCAGACCTACGCCCAGCTTTTGCTGATAATCACCCGCGTCTCATTCGGCGGGGGCGGACCCTTTATATCAATGGCCTATATCGACATGGCTTTCTCCTTGCGCCAGCCTTGGCCAAGAGAGCGGCGCGCGTCTTGTTGCAGGACGCTTTTTTCCCGGAGGTG
>DAIRFH010000066.1:0-10570 GCA_036795145.1 Methylocystis sp.
TCATCGTATCTGAAACCGCCTGAGTGACATCCAGCAAATGTCGCTGACCTGCAACGATAGAGGCAAGGCTTTCATGCCAGACGCCGCCACGTTGCGCGGCGCTAGCAGCGAGCTCTCGGCCTGGCTGGTCGAGCAATTCAAGACCACGCGACACAGCGTCATCGACATCTTTGGCTTCTACCGCACGCGCATAAGCATTATTGACAAAGATAAGCGCTCCCTGACGATCACGCACCCACACAGGCGCAGATGACGCGTCAAGCAAAGCGCATAAACCCGCAAGCTCGCCTTCAACTTCAGCCATACGCTGGCGCAGCGCGATCAACTCCAAGCGGTCGCCGGAGACTTCACGCACACGCAAGACAGCATGTGATCCAATCGCGCGCCCGTCGGCGTCAAAATGACGACCACATAGACCAACGAGCGGCATGCGAAACGCCTCGCCGTTAAGTCGCATACGCTCAACAGCAACCTCTAGAGCCTGCGCGTCATCAGGCGCCAACCATTCTCCAAATGACAGCAGGCGCGATGAAGAGAGCGTTTCCGGCAAGGCGAGAGAGGACACAAGCATATCAGGCTGACGATCAAGACCAGACCAAGAGACAAGAAGCTGCGCCTCGCAGGATAAAAATGTTTTTGCCTGATCAAGACCAACGCGCGCGCCATCAAGCTCTCGCGATAGACGATAAGCGCGCCGCAACCAGGATCTGCGCTCGCCTATATAGGTTAAGGCGACCACAACCGTAATAAGCGCTAGACCGCTAGTAAAGGCGAAGCTTGCAATCCCTGCATCAAAGCCTGCGTCAGCAATAATCGTCATGATTTGCGCAAAGGCTGGATCCGGCGCCGTGAGCGCCCAGCACAACAACAAAATCATAATGAAACACGGCATGAAACGCGCCGTCGCCGTCATCCTCACGGATCGCGATAAGGACAAAAATTGATCGCCAAGATCGGAGACAAAAACATTCTTCATGCGCGAGCAGTCCCTATAAGCGCATGATCTGCAAATAACGTCATCTTAACCGGTCCCCACGGTCGAATGCTGATGCTCATTACGACAACGCTGAGAGCGGCGCCTACGATGACAAACAATCATCGCATAACCAACGCGGGGCAACATTCCGACTGCCTAACAACACCAACAGCCTCATGCGCCGAGCGCGCTCCGAATCACTTCAATCTAATGGTTCCAAACAAAAAACGGAATCGTGTTTTGCAAAAGAATGACGCGAAAAATCAAAAAAAATGTCCCCTTCTGCAAGAAGGGGACATGTTAACGAGAAAGTTGATTCAGAATGATACAGCTTGCGCCGATCAGTAACGATAATGCTCAGGCTTGAACGGACCATTCTGAGGTATATTCAAATAAACAGCCTGCTCAGATGTCATCTGCGTGAGCTTGACGCCGATCTTATCCAAATGCAGCGAGGCGACCTTCTCATCAAGATGCTTGGGCAGCGTGTAGACTTCCTTCTTATAAGCGCTTTGCTTAGTGAAGAGCTCGATCTGCGCCAGCGTCTGATTGGTGAATGAGGCCGACATCACAAAAGAAGGATGGCCTGTCGCATTGCCAAGGTTAACCAGACGACCCTCAGACAACAAAATGATACGCTTGCCGTCTTGGAACTCGATTTCGTCAACCTGCGGCTTAACATTGTGCCACTTCAGATTCTTTAGACCCGCAACTTGGATTTCACTGTCGAAATGGCCGATGTTGCAGACAATGGCGCGATCTTTCATCACGCGCATATGCTCAATAGTAATAACGTCAACATTGCCCGTGGCTGTGACAAAGATGTCAGCGCGCTTTGCCGCGTCTTCCATCGTTGTGACTTCATAGCCTTCCATCGCCGCCTGCAACGCGCAGATTGGGTCAATCTCGGAGACAAGCACGCGGCAGCCAGCATTACGCAAGGAAGCGGCAGAGCCTTTGCCGACGTCGCCAAAACCTGCAACCATGGCGACCTTGCCCGCCATCATCACATCGGTGCCGCGACGAATGCCGTCGACAAGAGATTCACGGCAGCCATAAAGATTATCAAACTTTGACTTGGTGACAGAGTCATTGACATTGATGGCCGGCCAAAGAAGCTTGCCTTCCTTTTGCATGATGTAGAGTCGATGCACGCCGGTTGTTGTTTCTTCCGTGACGCCTTTGATGGCCTCGGCATTGCGCCGATACCAACCTGGATTTGATTTGAGACGTTTCTTAATAGCGGCGAAGAGAACTTCTTCTTCTTCATTACTGGCCTTTTCAAGAAAAGCCGTATCGCCATTTTCCGCGCGCAAACCCAAATGAATGAGCAGCGTTGCATCGCCGCCGTCATCCAGGATCATGTTTGGGCAACCGCCGTCGGACCATTCAAATATTTTATGCGTATAATCCCAATAATCCTCCAAGCTCTCGCCTTTCTTGGCGAAAACTGGAATACCGGCCGCTGCAATCGCTGCAGCAGCGTGATCTTGCGTTGAGTAAATATTGCAAGACGCCCAGCGCACATCCGCGCCCAGCGCATTTAAGGTCTCTATCAAGACAGCCGTCTGAATGGTCATGTGCAGCGAACCCGCCACGCGGGCGCCCTTCAAGGGCTGCGAGGGACCATATTCCGCGCGCGTCGCCATCAGGCCCGGCATTTCCGTTTCAGCAATGGCGATTTCTTTTCTACCCCAATCGGCCAAACTTAGATCGGTAACAGTATAATCATTGAAATGGGCGGTCATTTTACCTCTGCCTTTCTTTGAGATTTCATGGGGAGGTCATACCCGTCTAAAAGCAAAACGCTTTTAAATCATAAGCATGCAATAATTCATCGGTTGGGCCGCTAAGCCTATTGTCATTGACGACAAAGCAACGCGAGGCGTCTTATAGCAAGCCTGGAAAAGAAGATCAATAAAGATATAAAGATTTCTTTATGTCTTTATAGGACGGTCTTTCCGAACCTTGGATCAAGCACATCTTGCATGCGGCGCTTTGAAAAATGCGCGCGGACATCGCCACGATGGATAGCTAGGCAGAACACGCGCGCTGCTCTATAGAATTTCAACGAGACTTAATCTCTCACCCCTTTCCGGGATCATTGTAAGATGTTGGATGCGTTAAAAAACTTCATCAATGAACTGACCGGCGACAGCGCTAAGGACAAGCCCGTCGAACCCGCGGACTATCAACTTGCCGCTGCGGCCTTGCTTGTTCACATCGCTTCGATCGACGGCGATTTCGACGCACAGGAACGACAAAGAATACAGCAACTCGTTGAGACGCGCTTTGGACTAGCGCCAGCTGACGCAAGCGCGCTGATCGCCGCCGCCTGGGAAAGCGAACGCGACGCTGTTGATCTCTACCGCTTCACAAGCGTGTTAAAACGCCGCCTAGATGAAGATGGCCGCATTCAAGTTGTCGGCATGTTGTGGGACTTGGCGCACGCTGACGGCAAAGTCCACGAATTTGAAGAAAATGTCGTATGGCGCGTTTCTGAACTTCTTGGCGTTTCAACGCGCGATCGCGTCGAACTCAGACGAGAAGTGCGTGAATATCTTGCAACGCCGTCGCCTGACGGCCCCTGGTCCACTTCTGGAAACTAATCACGTGACGCAACCGTCATCTTCGTTTCGTCCAGCCGCTGTCATCACCGGCGCATCAGATGGCATTGGCGCAGAACTCGCCCGCGTTTTTGCTCAAAAAGGCCATGAGATTGTTATTGTGGCGCGCAGAAAAGAGCGTCTCGACGCCCTGGCCGATGAAATCACGCGCGCTGGCGCTAAAACGCCAACAATTATTGTGCTGGATCTGTTATCGCCAGACGCCAGCGATATTCTTGCGCAAAAGCTGAGCGCAGCGGGTCTCGCGACCAAATATCTCGTCAATAATGCCGGTTTTGGCCTGATGGGACGCGTGAGCGATCTTAACGCAAACGAACAACTCTGCGTCATTGATCTTAATGTTCGCGCCCTGAGCGCTCTGACGCTCGCCTTTCTCCCAGATATCACACGACAACAAGGCGGCATTCTCAATGTCGCATCCATCGCCGCCTTCATGCCTGGCCCAGGCTTTGCCGTTTACTACGCCAGCAAAGCCTATGTCCGTTCCTTCAGCGAAGCGCTGGGAGAGGAACTAAAATCAACCGGCGTGAAAGTATCCTGTCTGTGTCCAGGCCCCGTGGCGACAGGATTTCAACAACGCGCTGGTTTCGATTTTTCAGGCCCAATGGGGGCCATGAAACCAGCCATGGTGCCAGCCCTTGACGTCGCCCGCGAGGCTTATGACGGCCTGATGCAGGGCCGCCGCATCGTTATTCCAGGCCTCATTAATCGCCTGCTCGTATTTTTTACCGCCCTCACGCCGCGCGCTATTTTGCTCCCCCTTCTGGCGGCCGCACAAAAGAAGCGCTAACGGCAATAAAAAAAGCGGCCAAATGACCGCCTTTTTAAGATTAGCCCTGAGAAGAGACTTATTCTTCCGTGGATTTGATCTTTAGGATCTGGCGGCCACGATACATGCCCGTCTTCAGATCAACATGGTGCGGACGACGCAATTCGCCAGAATCCTTGTCTTCAACATAAGTCGGCGCTTTCAACGCATCCGCTGAACGGCGAAAGCCGCGTTTCATAGGCGATGTTTTTCTCTTTGGAACAGCCATTAACTTAATCTCCACGGCGCCTGGCCGCGCTTGACGCCAGCCTGACTAAAATTCTGTGATGCGCGCAACTACACTAAATCCTGCCCCGTGACTACCCCTATCACAGCTGGCAAATGCTGGGAGCCATATTTCGCGGCGCTATTTTGCCCCACCCTGGCCTGGCGGCAGCATGGCGGGGTCTTCTTCGATCAGCTGTTTTGTTCCCCGATCGTCGAGCGGCTTCATCGCGATGCTTGGACCAGCGCTCAACCCCGTCTGAGAGGCTAGCCAGCTTTGCCACTGCGCCGCCGTGCCATTGAAGGTGTTTTGGTCAACAGCATTGCCAATGCCGGGGATATGGCCGTCTGAGCGATATTGCCAGAAGGTCCATTTCCGATCGCCATAGCGCACCTGCGGATGATATTTGGTCGAACGCACCCAAATTGGATATTCAGAAAGCGCGTCAGAGTGAAGAATAGCCTGATAGAAGTCGACGGATGAATAGATGATGGGTTTCTTGCCATAATGGCGCTCCATCTGCTCAAGCATGGCGCGCATGTCACGCAGTGCTTCATCGCGATAGAGGGTGCGCTTGCAGCTTTTTGACTCGGGCGTGGCTTCGACATCCAGAACAGGCGGCAAGGCCTCGGAATCAACCGGCACATTGGCGATAAAATTGCCGATTTCTTCATGCGGCGGCCGGCACCAATAGACAAAATGATAGGCGCCGCGCGGAACGCCAGCGGCTTTAGCGGCAGCCCAATTATATTGGAATTTTGAGTCTGTTCGATCGCCGCCTTCTGTCGCTTTGATAAAAGCAAAGGCGACGCCTGCCTCCTTGACCTGCTGCCAATCAATGTCGCCCTGATATTTCGACACATCTATGCCATGCACTGAAAATTCGGCGCTGCGCGTCGCGGGAAATTTATGCAATTCGGTTTCAGGAACGGCATAGGCCAGAAAACTCGGGTCTTTTTTTGAGTTGAGAAGGGGCGCGCTCGTCGCAAAGCGTTGGCCGCGGCTATAATTTGGATCAAGCCCGCTGCCACAGCCCACAAGAGAGAATATTGCCCCAACAAGGGCGCCAACAGAAAGAAACCGTGTGAAAGAAGGATGTAATGAGCGCATGCCGTTAATTATCCTCAAATCCGGTAACGGAGCGTTAACGCGCGACAAAAGCTTAATAAAGATGGAACCAGATGCTGGCGATTGTCAGAAAGGCCCCGTAACCCACGACATCCGTGATCGTGGTCACAAATGGACCCGACGCGACAGCTGGATCAAATTTTAAGCGATCCGCCACAAGCGGCACAACTATACCGCCAAATGCGCCAGCAACAAGATTGGTGAACATCGCAAGCGCCATCACAGGCCCTAAGCCAACATTTTGAAACCAGTTTGCCGCCACAATCCCCGTGACCAAACCAAAGGCAGCGCCATTAACAGCGCCAATGGCCAATTCGCGCAAAATGATCCGCATGGCATTTGTGCGCGTCAATTCTCGAGTCGCCAAGGCCCGCACCGCAACAGTCATCGTCTGTGTAGCGGAATTACCGCCCTGCCCCGCAACAATCGGCCCCAGGACGGCGAGCGCCACCATCTGCTCCAACTGCGACTGAAAGGTCTTGAGCACGGAGGATGTGATAAAGGCCGTAAGCATATTGACGAAGAGCCAACTAAACCGGCTGCGGGCGATCCACCAGAAACTATCAGTGAGTTCTTCGTCTGGATTAACGCCGCCCAACGCCAGGATTTCTTCTGACGCCTGCTCCTGAATAACGTCGACGATATCGTCAATCGTTAGCACGCCGACCAGACGATCATCCTCGTCAACAACAGGAACAGAGACCAGATTATAGCGCTCAAACAGACGCGCGGCTTCAGCGCCGTCTTCTGTCGCTTTTACCCGACGTCTGTCGGTTTCCATGATTTTATCAAGCGGCGTCGTTGTTTCCGCACGCACCAGCGCGTCAAGAAAAACTGTGCCAAGCAGATGATGGCCTGGGTCAACAACAAAGACTTCAAAGAAACTATCAGGCAGATTTTGCGCGTCTGTTTCACGAAAATAATCAAATACCCTGCCAGCCGTCCAAAATGGCGGCGCAATCACAAGCGTTGTTTGCATCAAGCGCCCGGCTGAATCTTCGGGATAATCCAAAGACCGACGCAAAACGATGCGCTCTTGCGCCGGCATGGCGTCAAGAACTTCAGCCTGTTCTTCAGGCTCCAAGGTCTCCAGAAGCGCAACAGCATCGTCGCTTTCGAGGTCGCGCATGCCCTCGACCAGCGTTTCAACCGGCAATTCTTCAAGAATGTCTTCGCGGGTTGTCTCACCCACTTCCATCAGCGCGGTAAAATCGAAATCCGCGCCCATCAATTCGACAAGACGCGGCCGCGCTTCGTGACTGAGCGATTCAATCAGCGCGCCGAGATCCGCCTCATGCAGATCCCCAACAAGTTCATGAACGCGATCAGCGTTGCCAAGGGCGACAGCCGCCTCGACTTCGAAGACGAAGTCGGCGTCCGGTCCACCGCCCTCCTCACGGAAATGCTCCGCGCCGGACGTTTTTTCTTCTTGATCGAGCGCCATGGCCGAATCCGCGCTATAAGAGCCTCTGGCTCTTAACCCGCCTGCGCGCGGATGCAAACTGGCAATATCGACATGAGCAAAGTTTCATTGTTTTCTTATTGCTTGATGGCCCTCGCGCTCTCAGCGAGTTTGGCGCATGCGCAATGCGGCCCTGAGACGCTTGGCGTTGACCGCGTTCTGACAGTAAGCCGCACGCAAGGAACGGCTGTTGGCTTGCAAAGCTACCCACGCACCCTTGCGCTTAATGATCATGAAGTTGTGCTGACCTTTGATGATGGACCCGCCGCGCCAACAGCCAAACTTCTCGATGCGCTTGCAAAAGAATGTGTAAAGGCGACCTTTTTTATCATCGGCCACAATGCTGAGGCTCAGCCCGCACTCGTCAAACGCACAGCTGATGACGGCCATAGTATCGCGCATCATTCATACAGCCATCCCTCTCAAACGCTCAGATTAATGGATGATGCGGCCGCTAAGGCAGATATTGAGAAAGGCATCGCCGCGGTTACCAAAGCAGCGGGCGGAACGAGCACAAACTTCTTTCGCTTTCCGGGCTTTGCAGACACGCAAAGCCTCAAAGACAGCCTGATCGCGCGCGGATATACAATATTTGGCTCTGATATTTGGGCCTCCGACTGGAGAGATATGACGCCCAAGGCCGAACTTGATCTTGTGTTGAGCCGTCTCGAGAAAGCCGGCAAAGGCATTATTCTTTTTCATGACTCAAAGCTGCAAACTGCACAGATGCTTCCTGAGTTTCTGCATGAGCTCAAAATGCGCGGCTTTCATGTCGTCCATATTGTCCCAGGAGACGAGCCAACGCCTCTCAAGCAAGCAGATCAGAATTGGACGTCAACGACAGAGCCAATTATCGCAAAAACGTTGAGTGGATACAGTAATGAGTCAAAATCCAAGCCTGCGCATGATGCGCACAGCCACGACCATGGCGTCGAGACAGAGACAGGCAAAGATCCAGCCCCAGCCACGCAGCAGCAATGAATGCGCCTCCAGCGCGTCTATGATCTCTTAAAATTGCGCAAGGAAAGAAGCGAAAGATTGACCCCGGCTGACGCCGAAAGGTCAATCTTACGAATTGGTGCGGCCGAATGGACTCGAACCATCACTGGTGTTACCCAACTAGCACCTCAAGCTAGCGCGTCTACCAATTCCGCCACGGCCGCAGGAAGCGCCCGGCAATTATCCGAACGCTGGCGGGCTGGCTCTAACAAATTGACAGAGGGATGACAAGCCAGGCCGATATCATCGCTCAATTTGCGTGAAAACGACATGATCTCGAGAAAAATTTGATTAAAGCCCTAGCCTTGTCATGCGCGACGCTGCAACCCAAAACGTTTTCTTGCGCAACGCTAACAGCGCTTCCATGCATCCTACTATAGAAACACCGCCCGTCAGCTGGCTGGTGAGCGCTGCGCCTATCGATTATGCCCATGCATTGTTGCAAATGGAGCAGCGCGTCGAACAAATTATAAAAAATCAGGCGCCGGAAACACTCTGGCTACTCGAACATACCGCGCTTTATACCGCGGGCGCTTCCGCAAAAGAACATGATCTTCTTGACGCGCGTTTTCCACTTCATCGCATTCGTCGCGGCGGACAATTGACCTATCATGGCCCAGGACAGCGTATTGCTTATGTGATGCTGAATCTCTCACATCGTCAGCGCGACGTCAGGGCCTTTGTTTATCATCTCGAAGATTGGGTCATCGCAACGCTAGCGGATTTTGGCGTTCAGGGCCTGCGCCATCCCTCACGCGTCGGCGTCTGGGTGCGCCGTCCTGATAAGGCGCCTGGCGCTTTAGGAGAGGTTGCAGAAGATAAAATTGCGGCAATTGGCGTGCAACTGCGCCATTGGGTAAGCTTCCACGGCCTTGCCTTAAATGTCGCGACAGATTTATCGCATTATAGCGGAATTAATCCCTGCGGCGTTAAGGAAAAACACCTTGGCGTCACGAGTCTGCGTGATCTTGGCATTGACGCAGATCTTGCATCAATTGATGATTCATTGCGTAAGAATTTTATAAAACTATTTGGCCCGACAAAGGCGCAAGAGCTCATAGAAAATGATTTGATCTGATCACTTCATTTCTTTCATCAAAAATTGAAGGATTTCTACTCGCTTGTGACGAAGCGCTTTTAAATGACGAGACCTCAACACATCTCATAAGATTTAAGTTTTTAGGTCGCGGCAATATTATCAATTAGCCGTGTCTTGCCAATGTTTGCAGCAACGAGTAAGCGAATTGGACCGGCATGCGCCTGTGTTAGCGGCAATAAAGTCTCAGCACAACGCGCCTCAACATAATCAACGACAAAGCCCGCTTTCTGCAGCGCCTCTTGCGCCTTATGGATCGCAGCGCCTGGCTTCTCGCCAGAATTGATGTCGCGCGCCGCCGCCAAAAGGGTTTGATAAATTAAAGGCGCAATGGCGCGCTCACTAGGAGATAAATACACATTACGCGAGGACATAGCCAAGCCATCGCTTTCTCGCAGCGTTGGTCCAGAAAAAATCCGCGTTGGAATATCAAGATCGCGCGCAAGCTGACGGATCACAAGCAACTGTTGGAAATCCTTCTCTCCAAATATAGCAATATCCGCCTGTGCTTGAATGAGCAATTTAGCGACAATCGTCGCAACGCCTGTAAAATGCGTCGGGCGAAACCGATCTTCAAGGCCAGCTTGCGCCGGCCCGGCGACAGAGATGGTTGTTGCAAAATTTTTAGGATAGATCTCGTCAACACATGGCGCAAAAACAAGATCCGCCTCAACGCTTTTAAGCTTCTCGAGATCGTTGCTCAATTGACGCGGATATTTATCGAAATCTTCCTTTGGACCAAACTGAGCAGGATTGACGAAGATGGTGACAATGACCTCGTCAACATCACCCTTAAGACGTTTTACCAGCGACAAATGCCCCTCATGCAAAGCGCCCATTGTTGGAACAAGGCCTATGCTTCGACCGGCCTGACGGCGAGCGCGAACAAAATTACGCAAATGCTCAATCGTTGTTGCAACCAAACCATCCGTTGTCATCTTGAACGCGTCCCGTGGAAATAAAAAATGAGGGTAGCGTCGCAAGAGAGACGCCAGCATTTTAAACGCATGCCAATCACGCATAGATCTCAAAGATCGATCAAAATGCAACCGCCTGAAAGATGGTCGCAATATGTGCTTGTCGTCTTAAAATGGGAAAAACGCCCCAAAGGATAACTTCCCTCTCGCGCGAAGCGATAAGTTGTTATATCAAGCACCCGCTGGAAGGGTGGCCGAGTGGTTTAAGGCAGCGGTCTTGAAAACCGCCGTAGGTGAAAGCCTACCGTGAGTTCGAATCTCACCTCTTCCG
>DAIRFH010000148.1:0-1902 GCA_036795145.1 Methylocystis sp.
GAGGGTATCACAAGGAAAAACTGGCCTGAACGATAAGATTTGGCTTCGTTCTGGAGTTTGCCGTGATCGATAGCCGCCCTCACGGTTATCAATCAATTACTTGACGCTTAGTGCGGTCGGAATGGGTCGTGGTTTGATCGTCGGCGCGGGCTTGCGCGATGTCATAATTGGCCTGCATACGTATCAAGGTGTCGGCCCTAATGCCAAACGCCTTCTCAAACCGGATCGCCATGTCGGCGGACAACGCGGTATGACCATTGAAGAGATTACTGAGTGTCTGGCGTGTCACGTGGAAACTGGTTGCGAAGCGGTTGATGCTAACGCCGTGGGCGTCGACGATTTCGCTCTTTAGCCAGTCGCCGGGGTGAACCGCGAGCGAGGGGTGCATGATCAGGGCCATCGGTTGTAGTCCTCCAAATCTAAGTCGCCAGTCGTTGTCTCATTGACCTTGATGAAAATTAGGCGCCAGTTTTTAGTCACCGTCATCGCCCAATACCCGGCTCTGTCAACAGCCAATGCGCAAATACTAATTCAGGCTGATCCGTGCGCCGATGAGGTTAATGTTATTTGGATGGACGCCATGGTCTTTTGCTAGAATTTGCCAGTCGGCCAGAGCGGTTCGCGTTTGATCAATGATTTCACTGATGCGCTGTTTGGAGATTTTGGCTTCTACACCCAGTTTTATGAGGTGATCCACTCCGGGGTTTCGCCCCTCTCCCATAACCATCGTACTCTGCTCGCCGCGCGGGCCTGAGGAAAAGGTGAGGTCATAGGCTGGGGCGAGCCTCCATTGGCCTCCTTCATCCATTAAAAAACTGAAGTTCTTGGAGTGGTCATCTCGGTTGTGGGCCAGCACATTGAACACTGCCATCCGATACATTTTTTCTACCTCGCGTACGTCGCGGGTCAAGGCGCCAGTCAGCGCGATTAAATCCTCATAATCGAGCGAGGGTGTCCTGAAATCGGAATGCAGCAAGCCGCAGGCCGTGTGCATGTGAAAACGTCTCGCTCCATCGCGATCAAATCGCTTAACTGCAAAGTATCCGGAACCCTTCTGCGCGGGAAATAAATGGATGTCGGGCATGGGAACGCCGGCATTAATTGCCATCTTCGCATACACATACTCAATGGCGCCGGCGTCCGCGCCATCTTGGGCGCTACCAAATTTAACAATCCACGGCAGGAAGCCATTAGGCAAGTCATGGGCGCCATGAACAATCTGCTGCCGCGTATCATTGAGCCCGATGAGGGCCTTCGGACGCGCACCCGCGGATGAGCCGTTCAACGCAATCAGCTCCTGCAGGACCTGATCTGAGGTGCCGTCGAGCACGTCTTGCGCCTGCGCAGCGAGCCTATCTAGGTTCATGCTCTCGTTACTCTCAGCCACACTGTAATCTGGCGCATAGACGAGTGCACCAAGGCCGTGGTTGCCGACATGGGCAAGCCGGCTGAGGGGCGTGACATCCGACGGAAAAATGCCGCGCGAGCGCGCAAGGCGGTCGAAGAGGAGACGCCCCCAGCCGTCGGGAAGGCTGTCATTAAATACGCCAGGCAATCCCTCGAATAGACTGTAATCAAAGCTGACTAGGCCGGGCTTTAATGGCAGGCGTAGGGGAGAAATTTCGAGGCGGTGTTCGATGAACGATTTATCGTATTCGAAATAAATCTTACGGTCGCGCGCCGCCAAACGGCCGACGGGGATTGTTGCCGCACCAAAATTGAGCCCGACGGATATCTCCGTGACGCCGGTGTAGGTTTTCACTTGCGCCTGCCTCTTTTCCTTGCCTGACTTTTGTCGGCGTCGAGGACCTCGTCGATCGAGGAAAATTGTTTGGGCATTGGCTGGGTCGCCTCAATGATCGTTTGTAAACCTCCAAGCACCATGAGCAACTTCAGAAAGCC
>DAIRFH010000067.1:0-10181 GCA_036795145.1 Methylocystis sp.
TCTTCTCAATCTCTGGCTCAGATTTCGTCGAAATGTTTGTGGGCGTTGGCGCCTCACGTATCCGTGACATGTTTGAGCAAGCCAAGAAAAATGCGCCCTGCATTATATTCGTTGACGAAATCGACGCCGTTGGACGCCATCGTGGCGCTGGCCTTGGCGGCGGCAATGACGAGCGTGAGCAGACCCTAAACCAGTTGCTGGTTGAGATGGATGGTTTTGAGGCCAATGAGGGCATCATCCTGATTGCGGCCACAAACCGTGCAGACGTGTTGGATCCGGCTTTGCTGAGACCCGGCCGCTTTGATCGTCAGATCCAGGTCCCGCCGCCAGACTTCATCGGTCGTGAGAAAATCCTGCGTGTGCATTCTCGTAAAGTGCCGCTTGGGCCGGATGTTGATCTCAAAGTTGTGGCGCGTGGCACGCCTGGCTTCTCTGGCGCTGACTTGATGAACCTCGTCAATGAAGCAGCCTTGCTCGCGGCGCGTCGTTCCAAGCGTATCGTCACTCGTTCGGAATTTGAAGATGCTCGCGACAAAATACTCATGGGGGCTGAGCGTCGCACCCTTATGATGACGGAAGAAGAAAAACGTCTGACGGCGTATCATGAGGGTGGGCATGCGCTTGTCTCCCTCAATATGCCAGGCTCAACGCCCATACATAAAGCGACAATCATTCCTCGCGGCGGTGCACTGGGTATGGTTCAAAGCTTGCCTGAGCGCGATCAGATTTCTCAAAGTTATGAAGAAATGATCGCAATGTTGGCGATGGCGATGGGTGGACGCGTTGCTGAAGAGCTCGTATTTGGGCGTGAGCATGTGACATCAGGCGCTGCTTCTGATATCCAACAATGCACCCGTGTTGCGCGCGCTATGATCACTCAGCTCGGCTTCTCAGATAAGCTTGGCACTGTTGCCTATGCGGAGCCTCAACAAGAGCAATTCTTGGGCTACTCAATGGGACGGCAGCAGAAAATTTCTGAAGCGACACAGCAGTTGATCGACTCAGAAGTAAGACGTCTCGTCCAAGACGCTTATGATACGGCAAAGCGCATTCTGACAGAAAAGCGTGCGCACCTTGATGCGCTTGCCAACGGTCTACTCGAGTTTGAAACCCTATCTGGAGAGGAAATCATTAATCTTCTCGCAGGCAAGCGACCAACGAGAGAAGACATGCCGGCAGCGCCGACAAACATGTCATCTGGCGGACCCTCAGTTCCTGCAACAGGAATGGGCGCAGAGACTGACATGGGTGGGATGGCTGCGCATCCAGCAAGAACACAGTTCACTCTCTGACACCTAACAGGGCTCAGCATCTGCTGAGCCCCTTTTTTTGTTGATGAGATAGTTAGAGAAAATGAAGCGTGTTTGGTGAATTCACTAAATATAGTTGTGTTTATAAAACTCCCACACTCTTGACTTGTCTTTAAAAATATCAACTGGCCATTTGACGATGATCTAGGGCGGTAAATTCTTTTGCGAGATGTCTCCCGCTTTGCGCGCTCGTTACTCCCGGGGCAAGTAATGCGGGTCAGGCAGAATACCGTCCGTGCCTCCCAGCGCGGGCGGTATTCATTTTATAGACTAGCCCTTAGCTTTATTCATTGAGTAGCGGATAAGGGTGTCATTAATATAGCTTATAGTTTGAAAATTCTGCATTTTGAGGTTTTTTTGACGAGATTTCACCATATTTGACAATCTCACCTGTTGCCGACTTGTCACTATGACATGTGCGATAATTTCTGAGCCAGAGCACTTGTGTTGACCTCAGATGTTGTGACGACGTTATGCAAAATACCGCAGGAGAATACTCTAGACCTCTAGGCTTGTGGCGCTGCCTCAAGCAGGCAAGGGTTTTATTGTATCCGCTGCCTCGATGCGACTTTTTCATCTTTTAGAGGCTGCGCATGCTCGGGCCACAACAAGATGAGGCGACAAGAAAATGGCGCTCCTGCATTGCGAGAGGCCTGCTCTTGTTTTTATCATTTTCTTTTTTTTCGGCTCACCATTCTATAGCCGGCGAAGCAGCAAACACAGCGCAAACGGAGCCGCCGACTTTTTCCTGGGCTGGAATGTATTTTGGCATCAATAGTGGCGCAGGCGTTCCGCTGCATCCCAGTGAGCACTTACATCCAAATGGCGGCCGCGATATTTCAACAGTTGATCTTTATCCCACGAGCGGCGTGCGCACGGGCGTCACTTTTGGCGCGCAAGTTGGATATAATTGGCAGAAAGATCATTTGGTCTACGGCGTTGAAACTGATTTTAATTATCTCGCAGGCCAGGACGGCAAGAGCGGCTTTTTTCAAACGCCTGCATTTTATTATCCGCGAGGGGTTACAGGTTATTGGTTAAACTATCAACGCGCAGAAAATTTCTATGGCAGTATGCGCGCGAGGTTAGGCTTAGCATTTGATCGATTACTCATTTATGGGACAGGCGGCGTTGCGCTTGGGGGCACGCGCGGCCCAGCGTCGATGGCTTTTCTCGCTGACGAGAAAGAGCAGACTTTTCCAGTTGCGCCAAAATATGGTTTTGCTGCTTTACAATCCTTCTCTAGGCGCATGAAATATATTTTAGGCGCTGGCGCAGAATATGCCTTTCTTGACGATACAAGTTTGCGGTTTGAAGCTTTTTATCTCAATCGACAGCTAAACAATCAGGATTTTAATATTGGGTCACGTGGCCAATATTTATCGTCATTTCGTAATGAAGATTTTATTTTTCGAGCAGGAATTAATCATCATTTTGGTGATGAGAATGATGTTGGCGGCACAATTGAAGAAAACACAGACAATAAGGAAAAAGAAAAAGTTAAAGAGGAGCTCTATAGTTTTCATGGCCTGACAACGTCATCAGTCCAGGGCTACCCAGAGTTTTATGCAAAGTATAGTGGTGCGAATAGTTTTAAACCACAGGGTCAAGTCCGCTCCGGCACAACGGCAGGACTTTTTATAGGCATACGTTTGTGGGAGGGCGCTTCCGCCTATTTTAATCCTGAAATGGATCAGGGTTATGGCTTACAAAACACTGTCGGCGCCGCCTCTTACGTTAACGCCTCCACGACCAGGGTGGGCTCCAGCGCGCCCTATATGCGCGCGCAGCGGTTGTTTTTAAGGCAAAACATTGGATTGGGCGGAGGGAAGCAGGAAGATTTTAGCGAGACGGGCGCGCAAAGTGAGTTATTGGAATCGACAGCTAATCAAGTCTCAGGAAAGGTTGATAAGGATCGCTTGACGTTCACAATCGGTAAAATGTCAGTTCAGGATATTTTTGACGATAATGAATATGCGCATGATCCGACAAAAGATTTTATGAATTTTGCTTTTACCACGCTTGGCACATTTGATTATGCGGCTAATAAGTGGGGTTATACAGATGGCGCCGTTTTGGAGTGGCGACAGAATTGGTGGACCACGCGGGCGGGAGTTTATCAACTCTCTCAATTGCCTGGCAGCGTGAATATTGAGCCTGTAATTTTCCGTCAATATATGGCGGTTGGCGAAGTTGAGGGGCGCTATCAGATTCTTGGGCAGCCCGGCGTGTTAAAATTCTTATTTTTTAGTGACAATGGCTATTTCAACAAATTCGATGACGTTGTCGCGCTCTCTTATGCGAAAGAATCTTTTCCGCCATCTATTACCAATAATAGTTTAAGGCAGTGGCGCCAGAAAGATGGCGTTGGCGTAAATATCTCTCAACAAATCATGCCAAATGTTGGCTTCTTTTTACGCGGCGGCGCCAATAATGGGCGCTACGAGACTGTTGACTATACAGATATGAATAAAACCATGACGGCCGGGCTCGTCTTCTTTGGCGGCTTATGGGATCGGCCCGACGATAAAATTGGCGTGGCGGGCGCGATTAGCGGCATTTCTGGATCTTTTGTGCGCTATCTTTCTTTGGGCGGCATTGGATCATTCGTTGGTGATGGTCGCCTATCTTACACGCAAGAGAAAAATCTTGAGACGTTTTATAAGTGGCACATTAATGATTGGCTGGAAGCGACGGCGGATTATCAGTTTTTTGCCAATCCCGGATATAATCTTGCGCGGGGTCCAGTGAATTTCTTTGGATTGCGTCTGCGTGCAGAGTTTTGAGTGATTAGGTTTTCAGAACTATTCAGTTTTCTCTACTGCAGCCAGGATTTTCCAACAGTAGACAGATCATCTGCGGGGTCTACTTTTTCGATATGAGTAAAGACATTGGGAATGATTTGCACCCAGTAAGAAGCGTTCGTGCAGCGGAGCTTCCAAGAGCTCTCAACTGGAATTGATTCAAAAACCGCTTTTTCGAGGCTGAGAACGCGGTCGCATTTCATCCCCTGATGACGAACAGTGTCGATAACAAAAGTAGCTGTCGCGCCGTCATCTGCGGCGGCGCTTGCGCTTAAGATCGAAAGAAATCCTACAACAAATAATCTTATTTTTGCTTGTTTCACGTTCAAAAGCTCCCAGCGTAAATAAATTATTCTAAATCTACACTGAAAATATATGAAAGTGTAGAGAGAAGAAAGGCGCGTCTAAAAAGATGGATTAAACTCACTTCATAAGAGATAGCCACATAATTGAGGTTTAGTTAGATGATTGAGGTTTCAGGTTTATTTACGGATTTAGGCAATAATTTATAGGTGTCATAGGGGAGGCTATTAATAATTTGTTATCTCATTATTACGAGTGATGGTTCAAGATCATTGTTCGTGATGTTTAAATAGTTCTTGAGTTCGCATAGGCAGAGGATAGAATTTTAATTGAACTTTCTTTTGAGCTCAGGAGTGTCACGTGATGATTTCGCCGCCAGAGCATCGTGTCGAGTTCATCTTTTTTTCGGATCAAGATATGCCGCTGCATTTTTGGATGAGCGCGAATGAAGATTGGGCGCGCGAAATCGAGTATGATAAGAAAACGAGTTTCATGATATTTCTGGCTGTTGCCCTGTTTTTATTCTTTAGTTTTCTGCTTTCGCCAATTTCTATTCTCTTGCTGCTGTTATTGGTAATAATTATCTTATTTCCAGCCTATATCGTCGGCATGATTGGTTTCTTCCGGGGTTGCTGAAGGTGCCTTAAATTTCTTAGATGGCTGCCCCGCTATAAATGGGCTGCTTGGCTTATCCTGTTTCGCCGAGATGTCGTATTCTCACCCCAACGCCGCCATGTGTTGAGAACCCGTGCTCAGGAATGAAGTGTATGCCCGCAGCCTCTAACGCCACTTCGATCGTATGCACGAGTCCTTCAGAAATTTGACGTTGCTCCATTTCAAAATCTGTAATGGTGTGTAGGCTTACATCCGCCATGTCCGCAAGGCGTTGTTGCGTAATAGCAAGAAGAGCGCGGGCGGCACGACATTGAGCTGGCGTCATGATTTGCATGTCCCTTAAGAGATGACGATATCCAAGCTTTTGTAATAATAAGTCGCAGAAAAAATTCAGTATTTCAGTTTTTCCTTTTTGGAAGCGGGTGACTGCAAATTTGAGAATATAGTTCTCGCATTTAAAAACATACCAATTTTATGCCAAGTTTAAGAATGGCTTTCAGCAGCAAGTCGTCATGCACATCAAGGCCGCCAAATTTCCCGAATTGCCGCAAACTTTGTCAAAGGGGAGGCTTGCCTCGTCTGTTTTCATGATTAGCTAAGACCATTCTGGTTGTTTGAAGGTTAATGCCTAGGCTGTCCGGAGCCTTTTGTTTTGAGATCTCGTTGGTCAGAAGTTCCAATAATAACAATACAGTAGATCTTTATTGTCGACTAAATCATTGGCGCCATTAATTGGCCAATTTGTTAAGAGATAAAATCAAGAAATCTCCTAGGAGTTGGTTGAATGAATGCCGCGTGGAAACAAAGACTTGGGTCTGGCCTTGCGCTGACGGCGTTGATGATCGCGTGCCCAGCTTGGGCGGCCGACGACAAGTCAACGGTCAAGGCTGTTACAGACATGTTTGGTCTGACATCCGACCAGCAACAGGAAAAGATTGACTATAGTGAGCGTCCGAAGCTCGTCATGCCGCCTCGGATGGATATGCTCCCTGCACCACGCGATAAGGAGGCCCAGCGGCCGCCTGATTGGCCAGTTGATGCTGCCGTTGGCGTGCGTCGCACGGATCGTTTCGCACGTAATCCAAATGCTCCCCCAGAAAAGCCAAAACCAAGCATTCTAGAGAAGATTAATGGCCCGCACCGGGCGCCAGATCCCGCGCGCGCCAATGATACCGAGGGCGGTATTATTGGCGCCTTTGTAAATTTGCGTGAGAACCGTAAGCGTGCTGGCATAGATGAAGATGACACTCCCGCGAGACGTGTTCTCGCTGATCCGCCTGATGGGTTGCGCACGCCAACGCAGGATCTGAGTAAGGTTGCCGATACTGATAAAAAGCCTAGCGTTTGGAACCTATTTGGACATCAGCTTACGGTTGTCGATCCGAAGAAGGATAGTGCTAAGGCGACGGGTAGCGTTCAGCCTGACAATAATGCAAGTGCTTCATCTACAGATAAGCCCAAGCCTGAAGAGCCCCCTGCTCAAAAGAGCGGATTTTTATCCACCATTGGCTCTATGATGCCAAGCTTTGCTAAGGGAACTGAAAAGAATTAGCTCAGCTCGTATCATTATTGGCAGTAGAGACCAACTAAGACATTCTAAGGAAAGTTCTGCTTTGATTTTTTAGACGTGAGCGTATGTCTCAAGTGAACAGATGGTAAGTAAAGGCTTCTCTGTTGGGTGATGAGAGTTCTCTGTCGTAAATGCTGACAAGTAGGTTTGCTATTTTGAGGCAGGCTTCTTTTTTTCAAGTTTTCAAAAAATTATGAAATATACCATATTCCATTGTTAGATTTACTTTTCCAATTCTGCAAAGCGCATAAAAATCTTCAGAGCCTATATGTGATAGCTCGTTCATTTGCTGAATAAAATAAGCATCATACCCTTCTTGCAATATCCTTGATTTTTGTTCTTCGTCAGCTAGCGAGAAACCAAGAGAGCCTCTGATTGCCCGAATGCTTCTCAAATTAACCAAAGGATTATCAAATTCATTTGCCTTTGGGAGCAAATCTTCTTGAGAAAGATAGGCCACTTTGTTGTTTGGTCTTAGAGCCTGCAAAATAGATTTCTCTTGTTTATACATAGATAACAGTTGGGTAATTTCATGGATATGAATAGTTTATGACGCAATCTGTTGGGTTGAAATAAATGACTTAAGTTGAATAAAAACTCAATCGCTTCCTATCTATGGTTTCATTTGCGTCAGTCGATGGGGATAGTTAATTCAATGCTAACACTAAAACGGTTGATTTGTGTGTTTAAGTGAATTCCGCCGTGCTTTTCATGAATCGATTAAAAATCCAGCTTCTATTTTCCTAACCTGCGATCGGCAAGATATGTATCTACTGTATTATAATTGCTCATTAAAAAAGGGCTACCAGAATTGGTAGCCCATAATTTACTGATCAAGATTGACGGCCGAATTTCGGATCAATCGTCATCAAGACCGTTGAAGTCGCCGTCATACCATTGCTTACTTTTATCTTTGCCCTGGGCAAAGTCAGTTTGAGGACCATTATTGGTTGAGGTCTTCTTGCCCTTTTTGGTATCAGCCTTCGCTTCAGCGGGCTTCTCAGCCTTTGGTCCAACGACTACCGGACCGTCATTGAAATTCCAGTTAAAGGGAGGATACTTTAATGGATCATCGGCGCGCGTAGCGCTGGTAGCGAAAAAGGAAAAGGCGCTTGCGGACGCAAGAAGCGCAATTGACTTTAACATAGATTTTTTCATGCTTTGCTCCTCATTAGAATTCTGGATCGTAAGAATATGTCATGTTTATCTTGCGTCCTGGCAAACAGGAGACCAACAGAATCTCGCGATCTTGCGACGCATTATCATACCAGCTACGTTGAGTTAAGGGCTTTTTCAAATTTTATCTGGTTAGCCTCTTGTTTTTTAAATAAGATTTTAAGATCTTTGGGGTTTTGGTGTTATTAACTTAGGGTAAACGGTGTATTTATTGAATTAAATAATGTCTTGAAATACAATGACATTAAAGCATATTTGACAGATTAAAGACAGTGAAGGGGTAAGTTTTTATCTTGTTGTTCAAATCAAAATCACGTGGCGTTTAAAAAAATTAAAAAATACTTTTTGGCGATTGTAACAAAAATTCTTGTCAATTTCATCGTCGATTTACGCATCATTCTCAATGACGATGTGGTCTGCTGGAAGACCAATATGATATTTCTCAAACATATTAAAATATGCTTTTTCTAGATTTTTTGTGTACTTAACGCTGTCGAATAGGGCGCAGGTTAGTATGTTTTTATTTAGCTTTTCTTTTATGCTTTTTAATTCTTCAGGGTGTGTTCCAAGATGAACTGCAAGCAGCTCATAGTCGGAGTGATTTGAAGTGATAAGTTCAGGAATACCTGCCGCGTTAAGCAGGCTTGAAGCCACCCTACTGACAAAAGAACTCCCCTGGCAGGTCAAGACAGGCAAGCCCATTCTCAGGGCGTCGCTCGCAGATGTGTGGGCATTGTAAGGAAATGTGTCTAAAAACAAATCAGCAAGACGTAGACGCGATAAATGAGCCTCAATTGGCATGCGTTCTGCAAATAAGAGGCGCGATCCTTCTATCCCTCTCGCGATCGCTTCCTTCTTAAGGTTTAAACGAGCGATTTCATCGTCTACCCAGAGCCACAATACCGAATTGTTAACGCTTGTTAAAATTTTCATCCACGTGTCAAAAACAATGGGTGTGATTTTGTTGTTTTGATTGAAACAGCAATAAATCATTTTTTCTGGAGGCAGCCCAACATCCTCTCGACTAAGGGGGCGGCTAACCTCTCTTTGCGAGCTGTTAGGTTGGTAAGTGTCGGGCAGATAGACAACCTTCTCGCTATAAAAATCTTTTTCATCTCGCGGGATTATAACCTGGTCAGCGATGATATAATCCATTGTTGCATACGCACTTGTGCCGGGATAGCCTAAGTAATTTACTTGAATAGCTGCGACTCTTGATAAAAATACACCAATCTTGCGGCCATCAGTGTGTCCGTTCATGTCAACGGCTATATCCAATTCTAGGCTTCTCGCTATTTTCACGATCTCATCGTCGGTTTTATCGCTGACGTTTATATAATGTTCGACACTATCTCTTATTTTTATATTCCAGGGGTCTTCAGGGACGTCTATAAAAGAAAATGCAAAAATCTCGAATGTTTCTCTTTGATGCCGCTCAATGGTCTGAAAGAATAGATGACAGACTGGATGATTTCTAAAGTCTGACGAGAAATATCCAACACGAATACGACTTTTTTTTCTTTCTATCTTGTGAATGTTTTTTTTATTAAATTTCTTTGAAATCTCTTCATCGAATAATAGCGCAGCTTTTTTTTGAGCATCAATGTTGTCTAACAGGCTTAAGACAATAAAAGGCTGTATTATTATCTCATTCTTGCTTAGTTTATTTTTAATTCTAAGTATTGTCGTTTCATAGTTTGACCAGTCATTTAAAAGCATTCTAGTGCGTTGTGCCTCGCCAAGCGCCTTTGGGTAATTGGGGTCTAATGTTAAGCAGCTCTCATAGTCGTTTATTGCTTCTAAATATTTTTTTAACCCAAACAGAGCTGCCGCTCGGTTGTAGAAATATTCGGCGCTGCATCTATTATATTGGATGGCAATATCAAAATGTCCAATTGCCTCAGAATAAGAGTTTACTCTACATAGAATGTGTCCAAGATTGTTGTGATATTTTGAATTGCACGGATTAAGAGATATGGCGCTTTGTATGCTTTCAATCGCCTCTTGAGTTCTGTTTAATTTAGCAAGTGCTGCCCCGAAGCCATTCAATGCATCGGCATGTTGTGGCGCAAGAGACAGGGCTTTCTCAAAATTAGTAAGAGCATCATTTGATGCATCAAGATCTAGCAGTACGCTGCCTCGACCATTATATGATTCTGCATATTGAGGTTGAAGCTCGATTGCTCTATCAAAATAAGAGAGCGCTTCTTGAAAGTTTTTGATATCAGCATAGGCGTTGCCTAGATTATTGAGGGCTTGATAGGATGTTTCGTTAATCTCAAGCGCTTTCTTAAAATTAATAATTGCTTGTTTATGTTTACCTAATTCAATTAGTGCCGACCCTTTTGCTAAATAAGTAAGATCAACTTTTGGTGCTAATTTGATAATTTTATCAAAAAACTT
>DAIRFH010000011.1:0-44852 GCA_036795145.1 Methylocystis sp.
TTGAAACAATTTCAGAAACCGAAATAATAATATCGCAAAGTTCGTCTCTTACAAAGAGACAAATCTTTTTAAGGTTTAAAACGTAATTCATTGGCCTAACAATCCCAACGGGATCAAAACATCCTTGCCCACCGTCGCTCCAAAAATCGCTCCGGCATTCACGCCAACGTAAGGACTATTCCAAGCGCCACTATTTTCTTTTGCTATTTCGTCAGCTTCATTCGGCTTGAGCGTCTCCACGCCGATTGCAGTTTCTGGCTTGAGGGCGGATCGATGAACCGCTCGGGTCGATTTGGATGGCTCGCCAACTGCCACACCCACTGAGAAAGCGTCAATCAGCACGAAGAAAAGCAATGAGTAAGCGAGAGGCTTCATCAGCGAGTCTGGGAATAAGTTGAGACTTTAAAGCAAGAGGGGACCCCGCCTACCCCACAAAACTCTGAAAAACCGCCGAATCCAGCCTAGGATCATCCAGTTTGAGTTTATACTAGTTTATAACTTTTTTGGGGTGGGTTTCCGACCGCCAAAATCAGCTTAAGTTACTGATTTTATTGGTGGGCGCACTAGGGCTCGAACCTAGGACCCGCTGATTAAGAGTCAGCTGCTCTACCAACTGAGCTATGCGCCCGTTCGTTAGCACGAGGCTGCCGAAACGAGGGGCGCAAGTAACAAATGCGACCAGCCGTGTCCAGTGCTAGGTTGGGAGGCGCCATCAAACATGCTTTTGCCGGCTCGAACATAAATGCAATTCTTCGCCGATAGGATCACGTACAGCCAACAATAAAGACTGCTTATAAATAATCCTAGAGCAACAGTCGGGTTCTGATAAGACAATATTGTTCAATTATTTCAGTGACTTATATTTTTGTGTTGATCGAGACGCGTCTAAGCCTACTAAATACAATGTAAAGTCATTTAATTTTTCAAAATTACGCAAATCTTTTTTGTACACTATAGCGGACCAATAACGCCTCATATGTTAGCGGGAGCAAAACTTGTATTCGACACATCGGCACAATTTTCTCTCAAGCAATGCTGCCCTCAAAACTCACGCTCGAAAATTAGAAAAACTTGGCTTGCGTCTTCCCTCACGAGGAAAACCGGGGTAGCTGTCAAAAGAGTTGCATTAGCAAGAGACCACAAATGTCGCGCAATAAAATCGCTCTGATCGGGGCGGGCCATATCGGCGGAACGCTTGCCCATCTCGCCGGACTAAAAGAGCTGGGCGACATTATACTTTTTGATATTGTTGACGGCGTGCCGCAAGGCAAGGCCCTAGACCTCGCGCAGGCTTCGCCTGTCGCCTCTTTTGACGCCGCCGTTAACGGAGCGTCCGACTATGCAGCGATAGCCGGCGCTGATGTCGTCATTGTAACTGCTGGCGTTCCAAGACAACCCGGAATGAGCCGTGACGACCTCCTTAGCGTCAACCTTGGCGTTATCGGCAAAGTTGGCGCTGGCATTAAGCAATACGCTCCAGACGCATTTGTCATATGCATTACCAATCCTCTGGATGTTATGGTCTGGGCGCTTCAAAAGGCATCAGCTATTCCAACAAATCGCATTGTCGGCATGGCTGGAGTGTTGGACTCAGCGAGGTTCCGTTATTTTCTCGCTTCTGAATTCAATGTCTCAGTCGAGGACGTCAGCGCATTTGTTCTGGGCGGCCATGGCGATGATATGGTGCCATCCATACGCTACTCAACAGTCGCAGGGGTGCCCTTACCCGACCTCATTGGCATGGGATGGACAACGCTAGAGCGCATAGATGCAATTGTCGACCGAACTCGGAAAGGCGGCGGTGAAATCGTTAGCCTCCTCAAGACCGGATCAGCTTACTATGCTCCAGCGACCGCTGCGATTGCGATGGCGGAGAGCTATCTGCGCGACAAGCGGCGGGTATTGCCCTGCGCCGCTTATTTACAGGGAGAATACGGCGTTAAGGACCTTTATGTCGGCGTGCCTGCCGTCATTGGCGCTGGGGGCGTTGAGAAAATCATGGAGATTAAACTCGACGCAGCCGAGCTTTTGATGTTTGAAAAATCTGTCAACTCAGTTCGCACACTGATCGAGGCGGCAAAGGCGCTCAATCCCGCCTTTTCCTGATGACAAATCAGCTAAGAAGGGCGACCGTTGCGCATAATGCATGGCCTTGGAGAGTAGCGTTGAGGCATACGCATCTTGCGGCCACAAGACAGCTTGACGGAGCCTGCCCGCTCATGCCCTTTACCCGAATGTGATTTTCTGCCCGGCGCGCAATTTCCGCCGCAATTAGGCCAGGAGAGTTTAAGGATGAATATTCACGAATATCAGGCAAAGGCCATCTTACGCGAATTCGGCGCGCCTGTCGCAGTCGGCGTACCCGTCTTGAGGGCGGAAGAAGCCGCTGCGGCAGCTGGAAAATTGCCTGGGCCAGTCTATGTCGTCAAAGCACAGATACATGCAGGCGGTCGAGGCAAGGGAAAGTTCAAAGAAGCCTCTGCCGGCGAAAAGGGCGGCGTCCGTATCGCGACCTCTATTGAAGAAGCCGCCGCTTTCGCAAAGCAGATGATGGGCGCGACCCTTGTAACGGCGCAGACCGGAGAGGCCGGCAAGCAGGTTAACCGTCTCTACATTGAAGACGGAGCCAATATTGACAAAGAATTTTATCTCTCAATGCTGATAGATCGCGCGACCTCACGCATTTCTTTTGTGGTGTCCACCGAAGGCGGTATGGACATTGAAAAAGTCGCCCATGACACGCCAGATAAGATCGTCACCTTTTCAATAGATCCAGCAACGGGACTACAGCCGCATCACGGTCGACGCATTGCTGACGCCCTTGGCTTGAAGGGAGATCTTGCAAAACAAGCCGGCGATTTGGCCGAAAAACTTTATAAAGCTTTCACACAAAAAGATATGGAGCTCCTCGAAATCAACCCTTTGATCGTCACGAAAGACGCCAAGCTGCGCTGCCTAGACGCAAAAATGTCCTTTGAGGGAAATTCTCTTTACCGCCATCCAGACATAGTTGAGCTGCGCGACCTAACTGAAGAAGACGAAAAAGAAATCGAGGCTTCCAAGCATGACCTCGCTTATATTTCTCTTGATGGCAACATCGGCTGTATGGTGAATGGCGCTGGTCTCGCCATGGCCACGATGGACATCATCAAACTGTACGGCGCCTTCCCAGCAAACTTTCTTGATGTCGGCGGCGGTGCGACCACGGAAAAGGTCACAGCTGCCTTTAAAATCATTACCGCCGATCCCAACGTGAAAGGCATACTCGTCAATATTTTTGGCGGCATCATGCGCTGTGACACGATTGCCGAGGGCGTAATTGCTGCGGTGAAAGAAGTCGGACTTAAAGTCCCTCTTGTCGTTCGCCTTGAAGGCACAAATGTTGATCTTGGAAAGAAGATCATTTCTCAGTCGGGTTTAAACGTCATTCCTGCTGATGATCTTGACGACGCAGCGCAAAAAATCGTCGGTGCGATCAAAGCTGCCTAATTATGCACATAGGCGGGCGCAGCTTTCTTGCGCCATGCCTTTTTGCCTTGCAGCGTTAAAACGCTGCAGCTTTTAACTAACCGGCCTAAAACGGCCACTTTTGCGCATGACTAATTAACATCGGACGACCCTCGTCCGCTTGGCGCAGTTATGGCGCGCTAAGATACATCAGGACTGCGCCCGTGATCGATAATGCCCGCCCCAAAGCTCGTTTTGTCCGCAACGCAAGGACGCGTGCGCTTACAAAGCTGATTTCTGTCTCTGCCTTGCTTATCGGCCTGCCCTCCCTCACCTGTCGCGCCGACACGCCTGACGCCCTTGCCGTGCCGCGTCCTTTCGAGGTGGGCGCAAGCCTATCAGGAAACTATCTTGCCGCCATTGTCGCTGGCGCTGAACGCGATACGCTCGCCGCATCGACCTTTTTTCGCGAAGCGCTGCGCGAGGACCCAAAAAACAAGGATCTAATCGATCGCGCATTTATTGCAGCATTGGCGAATGGCGCAGTTGAAGACGCCATCCCGCTTGCAAATCGCGTAATCGCTCATGATCGCACCAACGGCCTGGCGCATCTTGCAATTGGCGTTGATCATCTAAAAAATCATCGCTTTCCAGCGGCCCGTGCAGAGTTCAATAAAGGCGGGGGCGATCGACGACGCGATATCACATCAAGTCTCTTGACCGCATGGAGCTTTGCAGGCGTAAAAGATACGCGTCATGCGCTTGAGACGCTTGATGCGCTTAAGGAAGATGCCTTTCTTGTCTTTAAAGATTATCACGGCGCCTTAATAGCTGATCTGGGCGGAGACACGGCGGAAGCAGATCGTCGCTTTAAATCCGCATATAACGCCGAGCGCAACACATTACGCGTTGTTGACGCCTATGGGCGGTTTCTTCTGTCACACGGCCGCCGAGACGATGCGCTCAAAATCTATAAAGATTTTGATGAGACCATACCTAATCATCCAATTATTGTTGCGGCCATTGCAGATGTACAAGCGGGTAAACCCTTGCCTCTTTTTGTCAGTAATGCGCAAGAAGGCGCTGCGGAGGCACTCTACGGCCTTGGCGCGGTTGGCGGCCGACAGGGGGATGAACTCGCATCACTTGTCTATCTCAGGCTCTCTCTTTTCCTTGCCCCCGAGAACGCACTCACAATTGTCACCTTAGGTGATGTCTATGAGCGCATGAAGCAAAGCGAAGCCGCTATTGATCTTTATAATAGCGTGCCGCGAAACAACGCGCTGCGTGTTAATGCGGATGTCCAGTCAGCCCTGCTGCTCGAAACGCTTGGTAAATCAAAAGAAGCGACAGACCATCTTTCAACTGTTGTCGCCGCTAATCCAAAAAATGAAGAAGCGCTTACAGCTCTTGGCAATATTCAGCGTTCACGCAAATTATTTGATGAGGCTGTTGGCACCTATACACGCGTATTGGACTTACAAAGTAAGCCAGATAGAGGCCAATGGCTTTTGTATTATTATCGTGGGATTGCAAATGAACGGCGCAAGCAATGGCCGCAAGCTGAGTCAGATTTGAAAAAAGCTCTTGAACTTAATCCAGACCAACCATTGGTATTGAATTACCTTGGCTACAGCTGGGTGGATCAAGGCGTTAATCTTGACGAGGCCTTTAAGATGCTGCGGCGCGCTGTAGAATTGCGTCAACGCGATGGATACGTCGTTGATAGTCTGGGATGGGCCTTCTATCGCTTGGGCCGCTACGAAGAAGCAGTAAGAGAATTGGAAAAGGCGATTGACCTGAAACCATCAGATCCGGTGATTAATGACCATCTTGGAGACGCCTATTGGCGCGTCGATCGCAAACTCGAGGCCCGCTTCCAATGGAATCATGCGCGCGACTTGAAGCCTGAACCAGAAGAATTGCCTAAGATTCTCGACAAAATTCAAAATGGCCTTCAGGAGAAGCCTGAACTTGCGGGAGAAAAACCCCACAATAACGGCGGCTAGTCAGAGAGTCTTTTCTGAAAGCGCCATGATTATCTCCCATTGCGCGTCTGTTACGGGCTGAACAGACAAACGAGAGTTATTGACCAGAACCATATCTGCTAATTTTGGCGTCACCTTAATTTCTGCAAGTGAAATGGGACGCGACAGCGAGGCGACCGCCTTGAGATCCACCATCCCAAATTTACCCGTTTCATCAGTGTGGTCGGGATAGTAAGTCTTGATAACTTCGACAACGCCAACAATCGCTCGGCTATCATTTGAGTGATAAAAGAAACCGCGCTCGCCCTTTTTCATCGCCATGAGATGCTTCTTGGCGAGATGGTTACGCACGCCGTTCCAGAATGTTCCCTTAGCGCCAGCCTGGCGTTGCTGCTCCCAAGACCACGTCGCGGGCTCGCTCTTAAAAAGCCAATAAGCCATTAGAGAGCGGCTCCGACTACACGTTTCCACCCCAAAATTTCCACGCGCTCAAATAAGCCTGCCTGCGCATAGGGATCCTCTGAGATAAGCGCTTGTGCTGATGCTTTATCAGCCTGTTCGATTATGAGCAGAGAGCCAATAGGCCTCTCACCTGCATCATCAAGAACAGGTCCGCCAAGTTTCACATGGGCTGAATGTTTTTCAAGAAAAGCGAGATGCGCTGGACGCGTAGCGATACGCAACGCGTCAGCATTTGGTTTGTCGTAACAGATAACAGCAAAAAGCACGGTCAACCTCAAAATAAAACGTTTGAGAAGATCAAAGTCAGAAAGACTACGACGCGGCAGCCCTTGAGAGGAACAATCCGCTAGCGCTTGTCTTCAGTTTCTGCAATTTGATTAACACGATCTCCAAAGTCGATGATTGCGGCGCGCAAAGCGGCAACATCTTGTTTTGAGGCTGGAGACGGGGCACCCATTCCTTGTCGCTGCCCTTGCTCAAGTTCGGCAATCCGTTGGATATGTTGCTGCAGCGACATGCGCGCCGCGTCCTTCTCTTGCAAGAGATTGGCGCGCTCCTGATGCGCCTCAGCAAGCTCACGGCGCATCCCCTCGAGCTCATCGTGTTGCCTCAAGATTTGCGCTGGATCTGAAGACGAAACCAGATCCTGTGCAGATTGACCTGATTGCATGAGACGCAACTGTTCAATCGCATTGCTGGCCCGATCCGTCATTTCATGAAGCGCAAGTTCAGTTGACTGGAGAAGATCGGCGCGTTCCGAGGCAATTTGCTGGGCCTGCTGGAGCTGCGTTTGCATGTCACGATGCGCCGCAGCGGCTTCTGTTAAAAGCTTTTCAGCGTCAGCAACCCGCGCAGCATGGCGACCGATGGCGGATAAATCCTGAGCTTTAGAGGTTTTCAGCGCCTCCATTTCCTGTTCAAGTCGGCGCTCACGAACCGCGAACTCGGCGCGCAGGAGATCTCTTTCCGCCGTGACTTCTTCCATCGACATTGGCGCAAGCATTTGCAATCTGCGCATCGACAGGCGCATCGCCCGGCGCCAGAAGGCGGGAAGAAACATCAAAGTCAGCAGCCCGGCGACAAGAAAACCGAGCGCAAAATACATCGCTTGTTCGATCACAGCGCGAAACCCCAGGCGCGTTGACGCCATCGCTTATGAAAAGGCGCGCGACACTGCCATGAACGCCGTCTAAAATCAAAGGCCCGTAATTCTATCCCGGCTTGAAAGGCGGCTTAGAAGGGGTTCCATGTTGAATTTTGCGTAA
Source organism: Methylocystis sp. (assembly GCA_036795145.1). Lineage (GTDB taxonomy): Bacteria > Pseudomonadota > Alphaproteobacteria > Rhizobiales > Beijerinckiaceae > Methylocystis. The sequence continues at coordinate 7,163 of DAIRFH010000011.1, forward strand.
ATTTTAAATAGCCCAGATTGAGCCCTAGTCGCGCGCCGACGCCGGCGCGCACCGGAATGACAATGACATCGTCATTATTCAACGCAGTAAATCCTAACCCGCCAACGAGATAGGCGGAACCATTGACGCCTGAAAAACGCCGATAAATGCTTTGAACCTCCGGCAAATTATAAACCAGCATCATGGTGCGATCGCCATCGAGGCCAGCGTCCAAACCAATCGAGGGGCCCTGCCAAAAAACGGACTGTTGGCCGGCATTTCTCGTATACATCTTACCTTCGCCGTAACGCAGGCCGCCAACAAAGGCTCCGCCGCCCTCTTGGCCAAGGATATAGGCATTCGGCTTGCCCCATTTTTTATTAGCGTTTTCCACGCCATCAGCCATGCCGCGAGCTAAAGAACCAAAAAACTTATGGCCGTTACCGACGATTTCTTCGCTAGAGTAGGCCTCTGGACGCACATCGGCATAAGCACGCCCCACCGGGGCGACACCCGCGCAAAGCGCGCCGGCCGTCAGGGAAAAAAGGTCTCGACGTGAATGAAGATGAGAGGCAATTTTAGTTACAGTCATAATGACGACTCCACAGGCTAGGCCTGTTTGACATGATGCGCATGATCTCATCCCACTAGATGACATCGCTCATGGTCAGCAGCCTCGCGCAGTGCGGTTAAGAAAACGTTGCCAAGGAACGACTTTGCGGGTCGCGCCAGGCGATAAAATTTGGATTGCGATAGAATTCTTCCGCCTTGCCATACTTAAGCGGCTTACCTGCGCAGTCCAAGACGCAGCCGCCAGCTGCCCGCAGGATCGCATCTCCAGCGGCAGTGTCCCACTCCATCGTTGGGCCAAAGCGTGGATAGACATCTGCTAGGCCCTCCGCAAGCAGACATAATTTCATGGACGAGCCCATTGGCAGAACGTCAATATTTGCCTGCCTGTTCAAAAATGCGCGCGTGTCATCATTCATGTGCGATTTTGAAACGAGCGCACGCAGAGCTTTTGTTGCTTGCGATTTAAGGCGCAAGGGGCGCCAATCCTGCTGTGCGGCAAGTTTTCCGCCTGCGCAGGCGTCAGCACAGTAAGCCTGCACGCCAGCAAACCAGATACGCTGCAGGAGCGGCGCGAAGATAGCTCCAACAATCGGCGCATGATGTGACACAAGGGCAATATTAAGCGTGAACTCTGGACTTCCCGCCAAAAATTCACGCGTGCCGTCAATTGGGTCAACGAGAAGAAACATCTCTTTATGAAGCGGCTTTTCACCACGCGTTGCCGCTTCCTCAGCAATGATTGGCACGCCGTTTAAGAGACTCGTGAGCTCTTGAATAAGAAAGGTCTCAATTTTTTCGTCAGCTTCTGTAACGGGCGAATGATCTGCCTTCACGCGCGGCACAACTTCTCCTCGAGATAAAATATCCACCGCAATGGCGGCTGCAGTTATAAGCAGTTGAGCAAAGTGCGCCGCCAGGGCATCCCTCTCATGTTGCGCACTAAAAAGCATTGATGCTGGCAAACCGGTCGCTCCAGTAATCTTCATTGGTTATTTGGTCATAGACCCTAGACAATTTGCAAACTCGCGGCCGACGATTACTCTTGCTGCTGATAGTTTTCAGTGATTCGCGCGTGGCGTCTATCTAACTGACGGCGCGGATTACAGTCTCGTTTTTAATCTCTCAAAAGGCGCCGTTTCGTCGCTGCGCCATTCGGATGACACCTGATGACACAATTTAACCTTGACGCTCTCGATCTTGCCGCCCTGCTTTCTTCACGCGTCTGCCATGATGTAATTTCGCCCGTTGGCGCAATCGTGAATGGACTTGAGGTCCTTGAAGAAGAAAAAGATCCCGAGATGAGAGGGCATGCGCTCGCGCTCATCAAATCTAGCGCAAATGAAGCGTCCTCGCGCCTGCAATTTTGTCGTTTAGCCTTTGGCGCAGCGGGCTCTAAAGGCGCATCAATCGATACTGGCGACGCCGAATTAGTCACGCGACAATTTCTCGCTGACGAGCGCACGCAGCTCAACTGGAGCGTGCCGCGCGTATTGATGTCAAAAAACAAAGTCAAAGTGCTATTGAACCTTTGCGTATTGGCTGACGCCGCCATCCCACGCGGTGGCATGATTTCCGTTGCCGCCACTGGCGAAGAAGATAAAATCAGTTTGCGCGTTGAAGCAAAGGGCGTAAACGCGCGCCTCGCCGCCAATGTGGCGCCACTACTGGCAGGCCAAGCAGAGGAAGGCTCAATCGACGCCCGCGCAATACAAGCTTATTACACCGGTCTCATCGCCAAGGCATGCGATCTTGAGCTTTCCGCCTCATGCGAGGGCGACGTCGTTTCGTTTGACGCCCGCCCAACGCAAGCGTCAGCAACTGTTGATGAAACAGACGTAGCGCCGTCTTCCTGCGAAGACGAGTCGTCAAGCCAAACAACCCATACGCATAGCGCCGTCGCCTGAGGCGATCAGGACGCAACGCCGCCATTAACGGAAAAACCCCGGCTTCACGCCGGGGCTAAACGCAATTTAACGAAAAAGATCCTAAATTGGGGGCAGAAATCGCTTAGGCTGTGATGCGTTCATCTGCCTCGCTTGGTTCACGCAACACATAGCCGCGCCCCCAAACAGTTTCGATGTAGTTGCGCCCCTCACTGGCGTTGGCAAGCTTCTTACGCAATTTGCAAATGAACACATCGATAATCTTAAGCTCTGGCTCATCCATCCCGCCATAAAGATGATTGAGGAACATCTCTTTGGTTAGGGTCGTCCCTTTTCGTAAGGACAATAGTTCAAGCATCTGATATTCTTTTCCTGTCAGATGAACGCGCGCGCCGCTTACCTCGACAGTCTTTTGATCGAGATTCACAATCAGCTCGCCGGTTGCAATCACTGATTGAGCATGACCTTTGGAGCGACGCACGATTGCATGAATGCGCGCGATAAGCTCGTCTTTGTGGAATGGCTTGGTCAAATAATCATCCGCGCCAAAACCAAGACCCTTGACCTTATCTTCAATGCCCGCAAGGCCTGAAAGAATTAAAATTGGCGTCTTAACTTTGGACACGCGAAGATTGCGCAACACCTCATATCCCGACATGTCAGGCAAATTGAGATCTAACAAAATAATATCGTAGTCGTAGAGTTTGCCGAGATCGATGCCTTCTTCGCCGAGATCCGTCGTGTAGACGTTGAAGTTCTCCGACTTGAGCATGAGCTCGATGCTTTGAGCGGTCGCGCTGTCGTCCTCAATTAATAAAACGCGCATATTGGGTTCCCCACCAAGCTCCAAACGGAACAATCAGTTGACGCGCCACCAGAGGCACGCCGGTCGCTGACCTGCTTTTTTGGTCACGCACCCTTCCTAGACTCACAATAATTGGTAAGCGGAAATGGTTAACAAAGCCTCACCGCGACCCCTAAGAGACCCCATTGAATATTGAGGCAAAGGGAGCGCGTGACGCATAACGCAACGAAGGAAGTGAGCCAGACCGCCAGAAGCGAATCACCGCTTGGAGTCAATTTACCTTTTTTTAATGATTTGGTCGGAAGAAAATGATGCGAGGCGTAAATTAATGACGCAGGCGGCCAAAACGGCAATATCGGCGTCGAGGCCGCAGATGAGACGCATCATTGACTCAAGCCAAGCCTTTCTCCTATATGCCACGCGCAGCGTCGCTCTGTAAGGAGCGGCGACATTTATATTTACGTTACGTCAAACAAGACCTCTGATGCGTTGGTAGCGAAGATTAAACGCATTTGGTATCAATGACTTAACTAATTAATACGCTTGCTTTCTCGCCTTGCTATTCGTTCGGCGTCTTGAAGGTTAGGTAAACATAAAGCGTTCTATGGAGCCATTCCAAGAGCGTAACAACGAATGGGGCGGTTCGCCGCCTGCGGAGAAGATCGGTGAAACGGACTTATCAGCCCAGCAAAATCGTGCGCAAACGTCGGCACGGCTTTCGCTCTCGAATGGCGACAGTCGGCGGCCGTAAAGTGATCGCTGCACGCCGTGCACGCGGTCGTAAGCGGCTGTCAGCTTAATTCAACTCAAAGGCCGATGATTGGGCGGACGGCAAGATGACCACGGACGCCATCGCTGAACCGCTAGAGAGTCGTGAACGCCCAACGCGCCTGCGTCGCAGGAGTGATTATGTCCGCGCGTCAAAATTTGGCGCAAGATATAATACGCCTCTGTTGTCAATCCAAGGCGTTGACCAGCCTCATGGTCAATCACTTGTCGCGCAAGCGCAGCCGCGCTTTGGTTTTACCGTCACTAAAAAGGTGGCCGGAGCCGTTGGCCGCAATCGCATTCGCCGCAGATTAAAAGAAGCGCTTCGTCTTGGCGGGCGCCTTGGCGCGCAGGCAGGGCAGGACTACGTAATCGTAGCGCGGCGTGACGCCCTTCGGGCGCCTTTCGCCGAAATTATATTTCATATGTCCGAAGGATTTAGGCGACTCAAAGACCGTAAAGAGTCCCGAGGCAAGCAAAAACTGAAAGATGGGCGTCCGGCGCAATGAACGAGAACACGAGAAACATGCTGTTTGCCGCCGCGATATCGATGGTCTTCATCGGTCTGTGGGATTATTTTTACGCTTTTCCAGAAATGGAGCGACAAAAGAAAACACTCGCCGAACAAGAGCGTGTGGCAAAAACGGTGAAACTCGGCGCACCGGAGAATACCACAGCCGCCTCGGCAAAGCCTGTCGTGCAGACGCGAGAAGCCGCCCTACTTCTTAGCCCGCGAGTCTCGATCGACACCAAATCAATTTCCGGTTCAATTGCGCTAAAGGGCGGACGTATTGATGACGTCTCGCTCAAGGCCTATCGCCAGACTGTCAGCCTCACGAGCCCAATCATTACGCTTCTGTCTCCAGAAGACGGACCAGAGCCTTACTATGCCGAGCTTGGATATCTCAGCGCGGCTGTAGAAAATGCGCCAATCCTGCCAACAACAGAAACATTATGGAAGGCTGATTCAGACAAGCTGACGTCCACGCACCCCGTCACGCTTTATTGGGAGAACGGACAGGGACTGCTTTTCAAGCGCGTGATCTCTATTGATGAGGAATATCTTTTCAGCATTACAGATAGCGTTGAAAATAAATCTGCCAAAGCTGTTACGCTTTATTCCTATTCTCGCGTGACACGCGTTGGTCACCCGCCATCTGCAGGTTATGCCGCCTTGCATGAGGGTTTTATTGGGGTTATTGGCGAAAAGGGCGAAGAGCTCAATTACGATAAGATAGAAAAAGAACCCTCCGCAACCAAATCTTTTAAAGGCATCGGCGGCTGGGTCGGCTTTACCGATAAATATTGGGGCGCCGTTGTCGCGCCTGATCAAAATGCGCCCATGGAGGCGCGCTACATCTCAATGGGCGGGGCAACCAAGACCTATCAGGCGGATACTGTCAGCGAACCAAAGACGCTTGCGCCAGACGCCACGACCTCAACAACGATCCATGTTTTTGCCGGCGCCAAAGAAGTCGACACGCTCGACGCCTACAAGTCAAATCCAGGTCTACGGCACTTTGATTTGCTGATCGACTGGGGCTGGTTCTATTTTATTACCCGGCCGATGTTTCGCTTGATCGACTTTCTCTACCATATGCTTGGAAATTTTGGGCTTGCGATTCTGGCCGTTACCGTCGTTGTCAAGCTAGCCTTTTTGCCGCTTGCTAATAAGAGCTACAAGTCTCTTGCTAAAATGAAAGAGATCCAGCCGAAAATTAAAGAGCTGAAAGAAAAATACGGCGACGACAAGCATGCCTTCAACATGGAGCAAATGGAGCTTTTTAAGCGCGAGAAAGTAAATCCAGCCAGCGGCTGTATTCCCGTTCTGCTCCAAATTCCCGTCTTCTTTTCGCTATACAAAGTTCTGGTCGTTACAATTGAAATGCGCCACGCGCCATTCTTTGGATGGATTAAAGATCTCTCAGCGCCCGATCCAACCAATGTTTTTAATTTGTTCGGCTTATTGCCGTTTGACCCTACGCATGTCGCCTTTTTTGGCCCCTACCTAATGCTTGGCGTCTGGCCTGTGCTCATGGGTTTTTCAATGTGGTTACAAATGAAAATGAACCCTGAGCCAGCCGATGAAATGCAAAAGATCATGTTTAATTACATGCCGCTGATGTTCACCTTCACCATGGGCGGCTTCGCCTCAGGTCTCGTCATCTATTGGACCTGGAACAATCTGCTGTCGATCGTTCAGCAAGGCGTCATTATGAGCCGCGCGGGCGTGAAATTCGAATTGTGGGATAATCTGCGTAAAACCTTTCAACGCGCCTAAACTTCCATGACGCGCCCGTCATCACCTTGCCGCATATGAGCGAGGAAGATTTTCTCGAGGACGGGCGGCTGCTCTTTGCAGGGCCATGCGATTTTATTTTCGCAAGCGCGTCAGCCAATGATCTGCCGCCCCCCGGTGCGCCTGAAGTCGCCTTCGCCGGGCGATCAAATGTAGGTAAATCATCGCTTCTCAATGCACTGACAAACCGAAAGACCTTGGCGCGCGTGTCAAACACGCCTGGACGCACTCAGCAACTTAATTTTTTCTCCCTAAGTCGCACTCCGGAAACGGAGCGCCTGCGACTAGTCGACATGCCAGGCTATGGTTATGCGGCTGTTGGCAAAGAAAAAGTCGCGAGCTGGTCAAAACTCATGCGTGATTATCTGCGCGGACGCACGCAACTGGTGCGCGTTTTTGTATTAATTGACGGCCGACGCGGCATTAAGCCCGCAGACAATGAGATGTTTGATCTTCTCGATCAATCGGCTGTGTCCTATCAAGTGATCCTGACCAAACATGACGAGCTGAGCGGTCCAGAAAGAGAGGAGGTTTCAGCTGCGACTAAAGCCGCGCTTGATAAACGACCCGCCGCCTATCCGCAGCTGATTTTTACTTCCTCACAAACTGGCGAGGGTATTGTGGCGCTCAGAGAAGCGATCGCGCGTCTTCTTTTTGAACGCGGTGCTTGAAAGCGACAGAAACTCCGGTCTAGTTGTGGGGGCCGCCGCAACAGCAGCGGCGAGACAAGCCATGAGGCCATTTGATGACCACTGAATCAGCGGACGGTGCGCTACAACAAGCCCGCATTCTCATGCAAGCGCTGCCACACATGCTGCGCTACGACGAAGCAATCGTTGTCGTAAAATATGGCGGTCACGCCATGGGCGATGATCAGGGCGCGCGTGACTTCTCCCGCGATATGGTGCTGCTCGAACAATCTGGCGTGAATCCTGTTGTTGTTCACGGCGGTGGTCCACAGATTGGTGCCATGTTGAACCGTCTTGGCGTTGAATCAAAGTTCACTGACGGGCTGAGGATCACCGACGGTGAGACAATGGGAATTGTTGAGATGGTGTTAGCCGGCTCCATCAACAAACAAATTGTCGGCTTTATTAATTCCGAGGGCGGTCGCGCTATTGGCTTAACGGGCAAGGACGGCCGAATGCTGACAGCCAAAAAGGTTGTGCGGCCCGACGGCCTCGATCTTGGCTATGTCGGCGAGCCAGACAAAGTAGATACCACTGTGCTCGATCAGGTGCTGGGACGCGAACTCATTCCCGTGTTAGCCCCAGTCGCACAAGGTCCAGGCGGCGCAAGCTATAATGTTAACGCTGACACTTTCGCTGGCGCAATAGCAGGCGCACTGGGCGCAAAGCGCCTCATCTTTCTAACTGATGTGCCAGGCGTGCTTGATAAGAACAAAAAAATCATCGAACAACTCAAGATCAGCGATATTCCTGGCCTGATCGCAGACGGAACCATAACTGGCGGCATGATTCCAAAAGTTGAAACATGCATGTATGCGATTGAACGCGGCGTCGAAGGCGTTGTTATTCTTGACGGCAAATTACCCCATGCGGTCTTAATCGAACTTCTCACGGACCATGGCGCCGGCACGCTGATCACAAGGTGATGACACAACTCCAGCGTTTTACTCAGATCAACACATGGGTGTTTGATCTAGATAATACGCTGTATCCGCAAACATCAGATCTTTGGCCAAAGATCGACATGCGCATCACACTCTTCATGATGCGCATGTTTGGACTTGACGCGCTTTCATTACGCGCACTGCAAAAACATTATTACCTGCGCTACGGCACGACATTACGTGGACTAATGACAGCGCATGGGATTCCAGCGTCAGATTTTCTCGAATTCGTTCATGATGTTGATCGCACATCGCTTACACCCAACCATTCGCTTGCAACTGCTATTGAAAAACTTGAGGGACGAAAGCTTATACTCACGAATGGTTCGCGCGATCATGCCATCAAGACAGCCCGACAACTTGGTCTTGATCATCTGTTTGAGGAGATTTTTGATATTGTGGCCGCTGATTTTATCGCCAAGCCTGACGCTGGCGCTTATGAGCGTTTTTTCGATCGACTGAAGGTCGATCCTCAACGCGCGGCGCTTTTTGAAGACATTGATCGTAATCTGATCGTTCCACATCAACATGGGATGACGACCATCTTGGTCCTGCCGGCGCCGGGTGAGAAGCCAGAAAGAGAAGACTGGGAAATTTCTGAGGGCTCAGCGACGCATATTGATTTTGTAACAGATGATCTTGTTGGTTTTTTGGAGGCCTTGTCCGTCACCGGTTGACTCCCTGAGCAACGCGCCTACAACCCGGCCAGTCTATCTTGTCTAAATTGGGATTATTATGCCGCATACAGGTCTTGAGACCCTCATCACCGCCGCCTTTGATGACAGGGCCAATATCACTTCGGAAACACAAGGCGACATTCGTCGTGCTGTTGATAGCGCCCTGCGCCTGCTTGATTCCGGCAGACTCCGTGTCGCTGAGAAAATTGACGGCGTGGAGGGACCCAAGGCTTGGAAGGTCAACCAATGGCTGAAGAAGGCCGTATTGCTCTCGTTTCGGCTCAACGACATGAGCGTCATCGCCGGCGGTCCTGGCGGCGCCACCTGGTGGGATAAGGTTCCCTCTAAATTTACTGGTTGGGGCGCGAGCGAACATTGCACAGCAGGCTTTCGTTCCGTCCCTGGCGCAATTGTGCGCCATTCAGCCTATGTCGCACCAGGCGCAATATTAATGCCTTCATTTGTAAATCTTGGCGCTTATGTCGATTCTGGCGCGATGGTGGACACATGGGCCACAGTAGGCTCCTGCGCGCAGATTGGGAAAAACGTTCATCTTTCAGGCGGCGTGGGCATTGGCGGCGTTTTGGAGCCTTTGCAGGCTAATCCAACGATCATTGAAGACGAGTGCTTCATTGGAGCGCGTTCAGAAGTTGTCGAAGGCGTGATCGTAGGCAAAGGCTCTGTGCTGTCTATGGGGGTATTCATTGGCGCCTCTACCAAAATTGTCGATCGTGCAACTGGAGCCATCCATATTGGCTATGTGCCGCCCTATTCGGTGGTCGTATCCGGCAATTTGCCTGGTAAGTCATTGCCCGACGGCAGCGCCGGCCCCTCTCTCTACTGCGCCGTAATCGTGAAAACAGTCGACGCACAGACGCGTAGCAAGACAGCCGTCAATGAATTGCTGAGAGACTGATGGCGATCGACGCCGAACGCCTGAATTTCCTCTATCGCAGCGATCAGGGGCGCATTGATCGACATACTTGGCTTGAGGGCGTACGCAGCCTTGCTCTGACGCTTATCCCTTTTGCGCTGCTGTGGAATTTATTGGAGCCCTATACCGCGCATGACGTCGCCACTAGCCCATTTTTTGCGCCGCTGACCATTGGCGCTTACGCCTTTCTTTTATTTTACGCCTTTATTGTCCTGCTGGTCGCCGTCAGCTATGTCAATCTCTCTGCAAAGCGGTTTCGCGACCGCGCCATGACGCCGCCCGTTGGCCTAGCGAGCCTCGTTCCCTTCGTCTGCCTGCTAGCTGGGGCTGCGCATTGGCTTCAGCCTCGAGTCGCCGACGCTATGTCAATCTGGTGGGTTTGGGGAATAGACATTACGCTCATCGGCGCCATTATCTGGACGCTGTATGAACTTGGCCTGAAACCCGCACATAAAACATGAGCCCCATAGAAAACGCCGTTCGCCTCACGCAGGAACTCATTCGCTGCCCGTCGGTGACGCCGAATGACGCTGGCGCGCTTGAAATTGTCGAGACAGCGCTTCGCGGCGCCGGCTTTGAAACCCATCGGATCAAATTTTCGCATGCCGAAACGCCGGATGTGGAAAATCTTTTCGCGAAAATTGGCACTAGCGCGCCGCATCTCGCCTTTGCCGGACATACAGATGTTGTTCCGCCCGGCGATGTCACGCGTTGGCGTCACGCACCCTTCGCCGGCGACATCGTTGATGGTCGGCTTTATGGACGCGGCGCCTCTGACATGAAAGGCGCCATTGGCGCCTTCTTAGCTGCAACGCTCAATTTTATCTCTTGCCATGGTGCGCCTCAAGGCACGCTTTCCTTCCTGATTACTGGCGATGAAGAAGGACCCTCAATCAATGGCACGGTGAAGTTGCTTGATTGGATGCGCGCAAGAGGCGAAAAATTAGATCATTGCATTGTTGGCGAACCTACAAATGTCTGCGCGCTTGGAGACACAATCAAGATCGGCCGGCGCGGCTCGCTCAATGGCGTTATCCGCGTGATCGGCAAGCAAGGCCATGTCGCCTATCCCCACCGCGCAGAAAATCCTACGCCGGTTATCGCACGAATTGTGGCGGCGTTATCGGCTTATGAATTTGATCAAGGCACGTCGCATTTCGATCCCACGAATCTTGAATTCTCCTCAATTGATATCGGCAATCCAGCAGTAAACGTCATCCCTGCAACAGCAACTGCACAATTTAATGTTCGCTTTAATGATCTCTGGACACTTGCGACATTAGAAGCACGCATTCGCCACATCGTTGCGCAAACAGCTGGTCAAATAACAACTCACCTTGAGTTCTTGCCAAGTAACGCTGTGTCTTTTTTGACTGAGCCTGGGATATTTTCTGACCTTGTTGTCAATGCTGTTAAACAGGTGACCGGACGCACCCCTGAGCTTTCAACAAGCGGCGGCACCTCCGACGCCCGCTTTATTAGTCATGACTGTCCAACACTTGAATTTGGCCTTACTAATGAAACAATTCATGCTGTCGATGAAAACGCAACGACAGCCGACATTAAAATGTTAGAAGAAATATATCGCCATATTCTAATATCGTATTTTAAGACATAAGGAATCTTTGAAACCTTATGCGCCTATTAATGCCAGCTTAAAAAAAATATATCGTCCCCGTCCTCATGAATGGTGGAAAGCCTCACAATGAGATATCTAGCAACAGCCGCCATACTGGTCCTGGCGCTTGCGACCACGATGGCGCCCCTCAATGCGCAAACAAGCCTGACGCTTGAGCAGGAAGCGCCACTGCGCGCCAAACCCAATTCTAAGAGTCCCATCATTGCCCGCGCGCCAGCCGGCGCGACGATCATTATTGAAGATAATGGCGATCGCTGGAGCCAAGTTGATTTTGATGGACGCCGCTTTTACATCATGACAGTGCAACTCAACACCGCAACAACGCCCATTCAATCGACAACAACCGACGATCCAACCTGCGACTACAATTATCCTTATTCTGGCAGTAATATTTATTTTGATCGACCGCTTGCCAAGCTCAGGCACAGCGAACCTTTTGGATTTTTATTTGGTTATCACAAACGCGCGCCCTGTTAAACGACGCCACTGCCAACGAAAATCAAAACGAGAGAATGCGCAGCGCTTATTGCAACAAGACGGCTTAGATTTTTCCCCTATAACGGCTCCACACCCACGCCATTGGAATCGCCTCATCTCCTGCGTCTTTGGAAAGCTCACGCGCAACTAATGACGAGAATGTAGATGCTGTCCCAACAGTTTTTTGCGCTTGCGGCGATTGTTTTGGGGACACGGGTGTCTTTTCCTCTTGCTGGGATATTGTTGACGCGCGCGAAAGCGCGGATTTGACGCTGCGACCTTTGCCAAAAATTATTCTAGCGCCCACCGCTGTCACCATAAATACCAACGCCACAAAAACTGCGATCAGACCAAAAGAGAATTTGCGTGGCTGTTCATTCATCCCTACAGTTTCTTGGGCGCGAGAGAATGTGGTCGAGACGCCCTCCAGCGGCATAGCGATTGGGTCTGCATCAGACGTTGCGGTCATCGGCTGCCTATCGACCGGAATCGGCGAAGCCGTCTGTTCGTCGCCTTGACGCGCAGAAGACATTCTCACGTCTTCATGCGGATTGATCTTAACCGCCTCTTCAGCGCCTGACATGATCTCTTCTCGCGTGGCCTGCGCCGCTGCGCCTGAGGAAGACTGCTGCGCTATTATCTTTAACGGCTGCGCTTCAACAGGAGTAGTGTCGTCAATCTTTTCAGACGGGACGACTTTTTCAGTGCGATCAACCAACGCGTCTTGAGGAGGAACAGAAATCTGAGCACCGTTCTCTTTAAAAGTCCTGATTGAGCTGAGCTGGACGCGACGAATACAGGCAATATTAGTATTACAATTTTGACGTTGCTTGATGAAGGGCAGGTTGAGCTTATTGGCCTGAGACTTGCCAAGATGCGATCGCAGATATTGATAAGCAGAATCGGCAAGAAGATCGAGCACAATCAATTGCTCATCCGAGCAGATTGTGCGTTCATCAGGCCTTATCGCGCGCGCGCAATCAAAACTCGGGCTCCGCGCAAAGGCCAAGGCTGTTGGAAGAGAAAAGATGATGACAAAAAACAACATAAGATGACGTCGATTGATAATGATCTGCATGCCGTCACTCCAGGATCGACGATCTGTCTCATCAACGCAACTTACAGATCAGACGGTTCTCCTCAGCCTATCTCATAATGAAATGGAGGCAAACATGTTAATAGACTTTCATATGAAAGCGCATATGCTAAAAATTGGGCGACAAAATATCTGACGCGTCGCCTTCACCATCAAACAATTTTTCTGACGCGTCAGGAAGCTTAGCATGATACGGCAAGGGCGGCGCACCTGTTATTGAAATCGTCGCGCCCTCTTTTTCAACCATTTCAAAGAGCTTTTTTGCATTATTTGGAGATAATCTAATACATCCATGAGAAGCTGGCCGGCCGAGAGAACGGGTTTCATAACTGCCGTGAATGGCGTAGCCGCCATAAAAAAAGATGGCGTATGGCATCGGCGCATTATCGTATTTCTGTGAATAATGCATGCGCTCCAAGGCTGTTGGCGCATATTCGCCTGGTGGCGTCTCATAACCCGCACGCGCGGTAGAGACAGGCCAATGAAAGTTTGCGGTTGAAGACTGCACATACATGCTTTGCTTCGAAAGGTCGATCTCTATCATAACAGTCGCATGCGCTGCTGATACAAAATTTACAAAAAGCGCAGCAACCGAAAACGTCTCTGCCGCCATCATGAACAATTTTTTAGCAAAAAATTTCATCCTAAGCTCCAAAGATTGAAACAAGAAAAAAGATAACAGGCCAAGGCTATCTAACAGCATATAATCCTTCACTATTTCTTTGGCAGCGCGCCATGAAAGAAAGCAAAGCCATAATTCTCTACTTACCTGCCTTGAGAAAGACTTCAGTAACCATAAGACAATAAGCGGCGACAACAACAGCCATCATTAACTCCGACTTAAGCATGCCTAAGTTTAAAACAGCCATATCATGCAAGAACGCTCTTTTCCCTATGCGCCGCGTGCGCTTAAAAAGAAGGACGGAGTATAATGAAGAAAGTGCTTCTTCCCCTCATTTTCCTAGCAGCAAGTCTCAGCAGCGCCTTAGCTGCGGACCTGCCCTCTCGTAAGGGCGCGCCAGCCTATGCGCCACCGCCGCCTGTCATGAGCTGGACGGGATTTTACGCAGGTCTTAGTCTTGGCGGCGGCTGGGGGGCCGGAAACGGCAACTCCAACTACTGGAATCTCAACGGCTGGAATGGCGGCGTCACCAATAATATTTCAGGCGGCATCATTGGAGGCGGTCAAGTCGGTTATAACTACCAAATCACACCAATGTTCCTTGTTGGCGCAGAAGCCGATTTTCAGGGCACCAGCATGGGCGGCGGTGCGCAACAAAGCTGGCTGCTCTACAATGGCATGGGCGTTAATCAATCCACTAGCATCCCATGGTTTGGCTCCGTGCGCGGCCGCCTTGGCGTGACGATCATGCCGACGCTGCTGGTCTACGCAACCGGTGGTTTTGCTTATGGCGACGCGCAGCGTAATGGCGGCGCGATAGGCTGGAACTATAATTCCGCGACGCAGACAGGTTGGACAGCCGGCGGTGGCGCAGAGTGGATGTTCATGCCCAACTGGTCGGCGAAGGCTGAATATCTCTACACTGACCTGTCTGGCGGCAATATGAACGAATATGGCTGGAATGCAGGCGTTGGTCTCAACAACGTCAACAATCATAGTCGTTGGAACACTGTGCGCGCCGGCGTTAACTACCACTTCAATCTGGGACCAACGCCCAGCATGCCAGCCTTCTGAGCCTAAAGCCAACGACTGGCTTAAAGACGACAAAAACCTTATGCGGCCTCAGTTAAAAGCCCAGCCTAAAAAGGTTGGGCTTTTTATTTTTGGAAAGCTGCCCGCTTTTGGGAGATCTCTGGATGAGTCATGCTGTTGACACTCCACACTATCTAGGCTTTTTGCTTGCATGCACGCGCGTTATTTTGTCCATTGTGCGATAAGAAAAAAACGCAGATATTTAGGACTTGCCAAGCGCACAAAGGTTGCTGGCCCGCAGGAACCCCATGGAATATGAAATAAAGCATAGATTAGCGATCACCAGCGCAATCATCCTTGTTGCTTTTGCCATTCTGAGCGGCGTGATGTGGACAGTAACACGCAACCCGCAACAATTGCTCGCGCGCGATGGCCGCCGGGGCTTTGACGCTGCGCCAACAGCCCTCCAGCAACCGTCGCCGCAGACGTCTATTATTGCACCATCAACCGCACCAAAAATGCAACCTGGCGCCGCCACGCCCGATAAAACGCCTACCCCAACTCTTGAGAGCACAGAGCCCGCCGCGCCGGCGACAGAAGAAACGCCCGTTATTGCGCCGCCAAAGAAAAAGAAACCCAAGCCTCAAAAGCCCAGACCAAAATTCGACGATGTTGAGGAAAACGGACGCGCATCAAGATCTCGCGGTCCAGTCTTCCCAGATCTTTTTGGTATCTTCAATTAATGCGCGCCATTTTACGACTATCGGCGCGCGTATAGTGAATCTTACATGTATAAATTTTATTTGAATTTGACGCTAAAATCTTGCTGACCTGCTGTTAGCGTCAGTTCAGACACGCGACAATTGGAAACGTAAATTGCAAATTTGTCGCCCATTTTATACGCCCCTCTAAAATCCTTAAATTCGCCTATCTCTCGACCGACAGACTTCAGCTCATTCTTATAAATGCTGAAAGTCTCCAACGGTGAAACACAACCGCCATGATTTAGCTTGGCGTCTGTAACAGATATTGAGTCGATAGCGACCTGACAAATAATAACGCCCGGGTCTGAGGCGCAATTAAATGGCCCTGCGCTTGCCTCTAGTGCCTGCGCGTGCATGTCAAAATTGCTAAAAATCGACATGGACAAAACAAGCCCGCATAAAAGAATAATGAGATCATATCTGCGCAAAGTCTTGCTCCATCAAGTCTTGGCGTTGAATATAATAACAAAAAATGTTTTACAGGAAGCAGGCGAGCTATATTTATTTTGCTGTGCGCGGGCAAATATGCTCAACTCCCTGATGGCGCGCCCCATCGCCAGCGCCGAGGCCTCATAAGCCTATTTTCGATGAATGTTAGGGCGCTCTCGAAACAGCGCTCGCGTCGTCTCTCACCAGCTTCCGAGTTAAGAGTTTATGATGAAGAAGAAAGACAAAGAGGATCTCAAGACAGCGCAAACGAAGATTGGTTCACTCTTAAATAAGCTTGAAGATCTAGACTTTCTTACTCCTGAGCACGATCCATATCTGCAAGAAGCGCCATCTTCAGCGCCGCCCGAGTTTATGAAATACGCCCATGCTAAACATGTCGAGGCAGATTTAAAAACTAAATCTCAGCAAGATGAACCGCTTGGATCAAACAATCTGCCATTTGAAATTCCGCGCGTTGATTCTAAAAACGCGCATCAGCCGTCACCAACTATAAAAAACCACCTATCCGAGACTATTGAAGCCACCACGCAAATTATTAAAGAACTCATTGAAGTCAACGACACGTTAAAAAAGAACGCCAGGGAAGCGATTAGCGCTCTTGAAACGCAATTATCAAACGAACAAGCCTACTCCTCGCATATTTTTAACGAACTCGATCAAATTAAAAAAGAAAGCGAATCCGCTCGAGAAAGAGACGCACATCGCATCCAGGAACTTGAACGATTGGTGAGCATTCTAAGTGCAAAACTAAAGCAATCCATGCAGGAGCTTCATGCCTCCAAAGATTGGTTTGATCATTTGAATAAGAGCATCAATGATGGTCTCATTGACGCAATCCGAGTTGCTGAGAAAATCTTAAATAAAGATTAGAGGCAGTTTAATTTCAGTAGGCCTTCCAGTCCCGTTGACGCACGTTAGACTGCCCCATTGTAAGCGCGCTCAGCCAGCCCAATACGAGCGCTCATGTCTGTCAATAATACAAGCCTTGGCCAGGAAAATTGTCCAGATAGCTTCCCATTTCGGAGTATCTTCCTGGATCGTTATTGGCAAAATTTTCCTGCTCAAGAAAATATCGATCATTGTCATCAGCATTTGGGCGCATATCACGCGAGGCGCCGTCATCCAGCCAATCATCATTTGTTGTAAGGTTAGAAGGAAGTTTTTGTGAATATACTTTACCCGCAGGCTTCGCGAGCGCACCGCCGATTGGCGCCAAAACGCTTAAACAAGCAATCACGACAACAAACTTAATGACACTTCTCATGACGACAGAAACTCCAGGTTCAGCTCAAAACTTATATACGCGCAGTGCGCCAACATGGTTAGACGCTTAAATTTAATTTACAACAAAAGACTCCTTGTGCGCGTCATAATGTGAAAGAAATTACGCAGCCATGCGACAGGCTGCATTATTTGGCGCAATGTCGGAGCACAGAGATCAGACAGGTCTATCGCCGTCAAGGAGGAAAACAGATAGCGCGCCAAATGGCATGACACCGAAACAATACCGTAAGTTATTGATTTAATGGCGAGAGAGACGGGGCTCGAACCCGCGACCTCCGGCGTGACAGGCCGGCGCTCTAACCAACTGAGCTACTCCCCCGCAAACGCATTGCAGGCGCGAGGCTTGCGGATAGGGCAGCGGCTGAGTGAAGTCAAGCAAATCCCAACAACCTTGACCGGCATGACCATTGACTGGAAAAAGCTTATCATCAGCCGTCGAAAGGCATTTGTGCATATTTAGCCAAACACCCCACGCTTTCTTTTCTCACCACATCAGGTTAAGTCGCCCGGTATGACATCCCCACCTCACGCCGACGCCCAACCGGCGCATGACGAAATCCGTCGCAAACGCATCAAAATTCGTGCTTGGCGGCGTGGCATGCGTGAACTCGACATATTAATTGGCGGCTTTGTTGATGCGCGGCTTGAAATGCTCACTCATGCTGAGATTGACGCACTTGAAGAGCTTCTTAATCTCCCAGACACCCAGCTTTTGAGCTGGCTCTGCGGCGGCTCGCTCCCACCGCCTGAGTATGATTGCGATATACTGCATCAAATCATTGCATTTCACACACATTCAGGGCCAATTCATTGAACCTTGCGCCTGCGAATAAAAATTCTGCACATGATCTTAAGATGGCCTGCGCAGCACTCGCTAAAGGCGAAAAACTCGTCTTCAGTCATGCGCCAGAGGGTTTTGACGCTTTTCTTTGCGCCGATCTGACGCGCGCACGCGCGCGTCAAGCGGAGGGCAGCGAAGCTGTTTTTGTGCACGTCGCGCGTGATGCAGCACGCTCTGCCGCCTTTCGTGAGGCGTTACGTTTTGCTGCGCCAGAATTTGAGATTCTCGATATACCCGGTTGGGATTGTCAACCCTATGACAGAGTGTCACCTCATGCTGGCCTTGTCGCACGGCGCATGACAGCGCTGTCACGATTAACGCGCGCAAAATCATCGGCAGAAAAGCCACGCATCGTTACAACAACGATTGATTGCCTGCTACAACGCACGCCGCCATATAAAATGGTTGCGGCTGAAAGCTTCTCCGCCGCGCCTGGGAATATTGTTAAGCTTGATGCGCTGACTTTATGGCTTGAAGCAAACGGTTATCTTCGAGCTAGCGTTGTTCGTGAAACAGGCGAATACGCGCAAAGAGGCGGATTGATTGATCTCTTTGCTCCCGGCTTGCCAACGCCCATTCGCTTGGATTTCTTTGGCGATACGTTAGAATCTATTCGAAGCTTCGACCCAGAAACACAACGGGCAATTGGTCAATTACGCACCCTCGACCTCACGCCCATGAGCGAACTGCGTTTGACAAGCGACAGCATGCGTCGCTTCCGTCAAGCTTACGCGGGGCATTTTGGCGGGCAAACGCGCGGTGACGCCCTCTATGAAGCAATAAGCGAAGGACGACGCTTTCATGGCATGGAGCATTGGCTGCCGCTTTTTTATGAGCGCATGGACACGCTATTTGACTATCTTGGCGCAACGCCATTGATTATTGACGCGCTCGTCGAAGAAGCCGCCGACGAGCGTCTCAAACAAATTGCTGATTATTACGATGCACGCAAAGAAGCGCATGATCTTAATCCGTCAGCCTCCACCTATAAGCCGCTGGCGCCTGATGCGTTGTATCTTACGCACAATGACTGGCAAACAGCTCTTGCATCACACGCCAGCCTTCACTTCACACCCTTTGAGGCTGCCCAAGAAAGCTGTGTCTTTGATGGCGGAGCGCGCACGGGTAGAGATTTTGCGCCTGAACGCAACATACCTGATCTCAATGTCTTTCAAGCAGCAGCCGATCACATTAATGCAGTAAGATCGCAGGGTCGCGCCGTCATTGTTGCGGGATGGTCTGAGGGATCCTGCGAACGTTTAGGTCATGTCCTTTCAGAACATGGCCTGAATAACCTGACAACCGTTTCGTCGCTTGCCTCAGCGCTCGCGCAACAGTCACAGATGAAAGGTCAAGGGAGCGTTACGCTTGCTGTCTTGGGCGTTGAGCACGGATTTGAGACCGACTCTTATGTGCTTCTTGGCGAACAAGACATACTTGGCGATCGTCTCATCCGACGACGCAGAAAAAAACGATCTTCTGAAAATCTGTTAGGTGAAATTGCGACCTTAACAGCTGGGGATCTTGTTGTTCATGTCGACCATGGAATTGGTCGCTTCATCGGTCTTGGCGCCATCGCTGCCGCAGGCGCGCCGCATGATTGTCTTGAAATTCATTATGCCGGCGGTGACAAGCTCTACCTTCCTGTCGAAAATATCGAACTGCTGACGCGTTATGGCGGTGAAGATACAGAAGCCCAACTCGACCGACTAGGCGGCGCAGGCTGGCAAACGCGTAAAGCGCGTATGAAAAATCGTATCCGCGAGATGGCGAAAGGACTCATCGCCATTGCCGCGCAACGTCAGCTACGGCAAGCCCCAAAACTTGCGCCGCCGGAGGGATTATATGATGAGTTTTGTGCACGCTTTCCCTATGATGAAACCGAAGATCAGCTGACAGCGATTGAAGCTGTCATTGATGATCTCAACGCAGGACGACCAATGGATCGTCTGGTCTGTGGCGATGTTGGATTTGGTAAAACAGAAGTCGCCCTTCGCGCCGCCTTTTGTGCAGCGATTAATGGCAAGCAAGTCGCCGTTGTCGCGCCAACAACTCTTCTTGCGCGTCAACATTATAAAACCTTTATGCAAAGATTTGCAGGCCTGCCAATCAAAATCGGTCGTCTGTCTCGTCTTGTAAATGCTGCTGAAGCGAAAGAAACAAAGAAAGAATTGTCTGAAGGCGCTATAGACATCCTTATCGGCACACATGCTATTCTTGGAAAAGGTGTTTCATTTAAAGATATTGGTCTTGTAATTATTGATGAGGAACAACATTTCGGGGTTGGCCACAAAGAAAGACTAAAAGAACTGCGCGCCGAAGTGCATGTTCTGACGCTTTCTGCAACGCCTATCCCCCGCACGCTCCAGCTTGCCATGACAGGGGTTCGGGAGCTCTCTCTGATTACAACCCCGCCAATTGATCGCCTGGCGGTGCGTAGCTTCATCACGCCATTTGATCCGCTAATTGTGCGCGAAGCGCTGCTTCGCGAAAGATATCGTGGCGGTCAGGCGTTTTTTGTTTGTCCACGTATTGACGATCTTGAAGAGGCGGCTGCCTTCTTGCGAGAAAACGCGCCAGAAGCAAAATATATTATAGCGCACGGACAAATGAGCCCGAGTGAACTTGAAGACAAAATGTCAGCTTTTTATGACGGAAAATTTGATATTCTGCTCTCAACTACGATTGTTGAATCCGGTCTCGATATCCCAACGGCAAATACGTTAATTGTCTGGCGCGCCGACATGTTTGGTCTGGCGCAACTCTATCAATTACGTGGACGCGTTGGACGCTCAAAAACACGCGCCTTTGCCCTGTTTACCACCCCAGCGAATAGAACCATCACGCCGCAGGCGCAAAAACGTCTCGAGGTTCTCCAATCTTTGGATACGCTTGGCGCAGGGTTCCAGCTTGCAAGCCATGATCTTGATATTCGAGGGGCTGGTAATTTGCTTGGGGACGAACAATCTGGCCACATCAAGGAAGTTGGTTATGAGCTCTACCAACAAATGCTTGGCGATGCGATTACCTTGCTTAAAGCCGGCATTGATGAGCCGCAAGAAGAGGTTTGGTCACCAACGATCGCCATTGGCGCGCCAGTAACAATACCTGAAAACTATGTTGCCGATTTAACTTTACGCCTACAACTGTATCGCCGTCTCTCAACACTCGAAACAGACCAGGATATTGACTCATTTGCAGCAGAAATGATCGACCGCTTTGGACCTGTGCCGCCAGAGGTCGAACAGCTGTTTGAAATTGTTGCGATCAAAGCGCTTTGCCGGCGCGCGCATGTCGAGAAAGTCGATACAGGTCCCAAAGGCGTTATTATTTCATTCCGTGACAATAATTTCTCAAACCCAGCAGCGCTTGTGCGGTATGTCGCGGAGCAAGGGGTCTCTGCAAAAGTTCGTCCAGATATGCGCATTGTTTTTATCCGTGACTTTGAGACCATGAAACAAAGGCTGTCGGGAACGCGTCGTATTTTACGCGCGCTAGCTGATCTTGCAGAAAAAGGCAAAACCGCCTGACATTGCCTCGATTGGCCATACTGGATATTTTACCAAGGCAATTTTCGGGCTATTCTACAAAGAATTCACGCATCATGCCCATATCTTCATGCTCAAGGTTATGACAATGATACATGAAACGCCCCTTGTAATCTTCAAAGGGTTTGATGATGCGAATGCGCTCGCCTGGCGCAACTAAAACGGTATCCTTTAGTCCGCTATCAACAAACCCCTCATTAAATGAGGCGTAAACTGAAGCGTCTCCGTCAAACTCTCTCTCTAAAATCTGAAACGGCTGCCCATGCAGATGTATTGGATGAGCCATTGACATCATACCCATCATGCCCATGCCGCCGCGCATCGCGGCACCATGATCGTGATAGATATCGATAAGCTGTAGTGAACCAAGCGGCACACGCTCGCTCGGCAATAGGTCGTCTGACGCATAGACGCGTTCGTTAAGCGTTAAGCGCATATGGCTCATGCCAAGGGCGATGGGGCGAGGCTGTGTTGGATTTGCAACATCTTCCAGACGTAAAGGGGATATGGACGCTAATGTTGTCGGCGCTTGTCGATGATCGCTGACGCCTTGCGTTACTGTGATGGTGAAAAGCGGGAAGCTCTCACTAATCCCCACACCATCATCCTGCATCATGCCATATGCCATTTCTGGCACGAGGCCAGAAAAACCCAAGCTATGCATGGTGATGCGCGAACCCATAGCTCTGGCGCTAAAATCAACCCAAAGATCAATTCTTTCAGCCGGCGCCAGCATGAGGTAGGGACGCGTTTCAGGCTTATTCAGCAAACCGCCATCAACGCCAATCACCGTCAACGGCGCGCCGTCATCCCATGCAAGCTTATAAATTCGCGCATTAGAGGCATTTAATATGCGAAGACGATAAACGCTGCGGGCAACATCAACACGATAATTGATCTGACCGTTGACGAGAATCTGATCGCCATAAAAACCAAACATGCCGCGATGCATGCCAGCGCCATAAACAAGCTGATGGTCACGGTTAAAAGCGCGATCTTGTATAACGAGCAAAATCTCAAACGCTCCTGTTGGCAGAGCTAATGCGCGTTCTTCATCGTCTTCAACAATGATCAATCCTGCAAGGCCTCGATAAACCTGCGTTGCTGTCGCCTCATGCGTATGGGGGTGATAAAAATTCAAACTGGCGCGATTGCGTATTGCAAAATCATAGGTGTAGATTTGGCCTGATGAGATGGCCTGGCTTGGATGACCATCAGCAGACATCGGCACATGCAGACCATGCCAATGCGTAATCGTTTTTTCTGGCAAGTCATTTCGAAGATGTATTCGAACCTTTTGCCCTTTTCTAAAACGCAGCGTCGGACCCAAATAGCTATCGCGTATTGGTGTGAGCGTATCCGGCGGCCCCTTGAGGAGATTGCCAAGATAACGCCATACCGGCGTTGGCGCCCCATCAAGAATCCTAACGAGATCACGTTGAGCGATCAGCTCAATTTCAACATCCGGCTCCCCTCTAAAAGGCGGCGGCTCGCTAAATCCCTCCGACTTTGCCGCCCCCTGGCCAAAGGCGACGTCCGTCGCGAGCAGGCTGCCAACACATGCTAAAAAATCTCTGCGCGCAAATTGAGCTTGTGTGCACATGCCGCCTCCATGCGCCCGTCAAAACAGCCGCCATATCTGCCTTCAGCCTGATATAGAGGCAATTATCGCACTGAGCCTGCGACATAAGGCCCGCTTGTCCAGTGTTTTTATGCCAACAAATCGAGGTCTCTGGAAAAACCACGACAGGTCTTCTATGCTCATAGCTTATTGATTTTTATATATTTTATAAAAGCTTTGAGTATCGTGGTCGCGTGACGCGCAGCCCTGGCGGCGACAATTAACGCAAAAATATTGCGGGCAGCGCTAATCACGCCAAAATTCGAGCGCTTTCACTGTGTTAGAGAATTATCGAGATTTCGTCTGATCGCCTATGATCGCACATATCCGGATAGAGCATGCGCGGCCCCTGGCATGCATAGCCGGTAAATTGAAACAAAGCGGCATTGAGTATTTTCTCTCTCCATGACTGAAACGGTTCGACAGAAAACTTTTGCCGGAAATCTGGTTGCCGCAGCGACTGATAGGCTCTTTGAGCGACGCGAGGGCGGCGGCGTTAAACCGCGGCGCCGTTTTGTTGCTTTTGTCCTGCTCTGTCTCTTTTTGCATATGTCGATTTTTGCTTTTTTGATGTGGCAAGATCATCGCGCAGCATTGCTCGCACCGCCGCCATTGGAGGAAGTTCCTGTTGAAGTAATCACTGAACCGCCGCCAGAGGAACAGCCCAAGCCTCCAGAGCCACCACCGCCTGAACCCAAACCCGAGCAACAACAAAAACCGCCACCTCCCCCCGTCATTGAGGAGGAGCCGGCTTTTGACGCGCCAAAGATGGAAAGCAAAACAAAGTCCGAACGCGATGCGCCTGAAGATCAGGAGCAAAAGGCGCCGCGTAAAGCAGATCCAACAGATAAGGTCACACAAAAGGACGAAAAACCACAAGGACTGAAAGACGCAACCGACACGGATGGCGCAGCAAAAGCGCCAGAAGCAGCGCCTGAAAAAAAGATTGACGATAAGCCTGACGCTGAAATCATCGAACAAGCACAGCAGACGCCAAAAACAATCGAGAAAACCCAAGCGCAAGAAACGAAGACTGCTAAAAAAGGAGACGCACCCTCAATTGCAGATCAGATAGCCGGACTAGCGCCAATTCCCGACTTTAAAATTGGCGCGCCACCAAAGGCGTCGCCTGTTGGCGGCGGTCAGGCAAAGACAACCTATCTGACAATTCTTTATGGGCTTATCATGCCCTATATGCGGATCCCGCCAAGCGCACGCGCAAATCCAACAATCTCTAAAGGCGTGGTGTCATTCTACATCGATGAGGTTGGCAATCTCACGCATCAGGCCGTTTATAGATCTAGCGGTTCTGCGGAATTAGACGCCGCCGCCATTGCCGCGGTGCGCCGAGCTGCGCCCTTCCCGCCCCCTCCGCGCGGATTACCACATTCGATGCTGTTTAGTTACGCAACCAAATAGTCACAGCAAGGCAATCGCAGAGACAAGCCGACCGTAGTCGGCTTCATGACGATGAGTGCTTCTGCGGAAACTGTAACAGCGTGCATCATCACGATAGGTATCAACGCCAAGATCTTCAAAAGAAGCGACATGAAGCGCTGCAATGCGTGAAGCGATAAAGGCTGGCAGGTTAAACATCGCATGATCTGCACGTTGTGACGGCGTAAAAAATTTTTCAAAAGCATTATCAGTTTCTATAAAACGCTGCACAAACTCAGATCCAACCTCATAACTCATGGGACCAATTGTGGGACCAAGCGCGACATGAATATCACGACGTTGCGCGCCTGAGCGCTCCATCATCGTTACGGTAGCCTCAATCATGCCGGTCAGCGCACCCTTCCAGCCCGCATGGCAGGCGCCAATGATCTGCGCCTTAACATCTGCAAATAGCAGCATGCCACAATCAGCGCCCGTTACGCCGAGGGCTAAGCCTTTTTCTTTTGTCACGAGACCATCGCAGCGTGGCCGCTCGAGCGCTTTCCATGGACCCTCGACGCGCTGTGCGTCAGCTGAATGGATCTGGAAAGGCACAAGTAAATGATCAGCTTCAACACCAAGGAACGCCGCCATGCGCGCGCGATTTTCTGCAACGTGATCAGGCCTGTCATTCGAGCCGACGCCCCCATTTAATGTTGCATACAGGCCCTCAGAGACGCCGCCAATGCGGGTAAAAAAGGCATGATGGATACCAGCTTGTTCAAGATTTCGCGCCGTCAAAACAGCTGGTTTCATCTCTGTTGCGCCTTTATTTTGAGACGTCTGACCACATGATCAGAATATTATGCGAAGAATAAGCGGGTGCGACGTCGCCACCACGCCTCAAGTGAGTGATGTTATATGATTTAGCGCAGACATTCATCCTTACTCAAAAAATCCAGGAAGATCTGGCGTATCGGGATGCGCAATCGCCATAACTTTAAAAAGATCGCCCATGCAATAACGCGAGTCGCTTGAACCCGTTAAGCGATCAAGCGCCGCAAAAATTTCATCGCTCTGTTCTGGCGTCGCTTTTCTTGCAAGTGCTTCAGCACGACGTTCAATACCAAGTTGCTGTAAAAAATAGCCTTGCGTTACGGGACCCAATATTTTAGCGCCTCTACTATGAGCTGCGCGCGCAAGTGCGGCGAAGTCTACATGGGTTGTAAGATCGGCGTCCCCGGGCGCATCGAGCGGATCAGCATAACTATGATGCGCGACGGCTTGTAAACTATCGCCAAGCGATGTTTGCGTATAACCATAATCAATGACGAGACAGACGCCGCCTTGCACAACAAGTCGTTGCGCGATATCCGCTATCAAACTTTGAGCAGTGGGACAAATTTCTATGATAGAACCTTCGCGCGCGGTTAGAGAAAGCCCTGCTTCTATTTTCTCGCTCAACCCAAAGGTTAAGGCACCTGAGGAATCCAAGCCAACAAGTCGTTCACGCCAGCCTGCAACTGTTTTGACATAGTGGCGCACAGGCAATGCATCAAAAAATTCATTCGCAATGATGAAAGCTGGTCCCTGCGGGATCTGAAAAAAATGATCATACCAATCAACCTGCGCAGTCGCGCTCGACAAAGTTTCACGTTGCGCATCACGCAACACGGGACTGGTTTCAACGAGCGCAACTGTGATAGCGTCTAAAAACTCAGGTGAAATACGCGCGACCCGCAAGGCGTCCGCCATCAGCGTGCCGCGGCCTGGTCCAAGCTCAATCAGCTGCGACGACAGAGGACTATTTGACAGACGCCAGGCTTCTGTCGCCCATACGCCAATCAATTCGCCAAACATCTGACTGATTTCGGGAGCTGTGATAAAATCGCCTGCTGCCCCAAAGGGATCACGCGACATATAATAACCAAAGCGCGGATGGCTAAGACATAGAGCCATATATTGTTCCAACGTCATGGGCCCGTCATGCGCAATCATTGCCGCGATTTCGTGCTTTAACTCATTCATTCAGCTGCTCCCCTACGCCGAAATGACGCCATCATAATCACCGCGCCGACCACAACAAGCGGAAGCGATAGGACCATCCCCATCGTTAGTCCATTCGGCAAGGCCTCTTGTACTGGATCGGGCTCTCGAAAGAATTCACAGAAAATGCGCGCCAATCCATAGCCTACGCCAAACAGTCCCGTCACCAAGCCAGGTCTTTTCAAGGCGCCATGTTGCGCCACAGCCCACAAACAACAGCCAAGCGCCAGACCTTCCAGCCCTGCTTCATATAACTGGCTGGGATGTCGCGGCGTCTCGCCCGCTCCTGGAAAAACCATGGCCCAGGCGACATCGGTCTGGCGTCCCCACATTTCTGGTTTGATAAAATTTGCCAAGCGCCCAAAAAATAATCCCGCGGGCGCGACGGACGAACATAAATCGCTGATAGTCAAAAAAGGCGTACCGCTTCGACGCGCATAGAACGTCATGCCGATCAGGGCGCCAATCAAGCCGCCATGAAAAGCCATACCGCCTTTCCACGTCTGGAGAATTTCGATCGGATGGGAAAAATAAAATAAAGGATCATAAATCAACACATGTCCCAAGCGTCCGCCAATGATCACGCCTAAGGCAACATTTGCCAGCATGTCGTCAACGCCATCCCGACTGGGCCGCACAGCGCCCTTCGCCCACAGGGCGGCGTTTGAGACAAGCGCGCGCATGCCAAACCAAGCGACAATAAATCCGCCAATATATGACAAGGCGTACCAGCGTAGTGGAAAAGGCCCAAGGCTAACCGCAACCGGGTCAATGATTGGAAAGGGGATGACAAAAAATGGCATTAATTTTTATCCTGACATTCTCAAGAACACGCAGCGGTGAGAGCTGACAGTCAGGCCGCCTGTTGTGGCTTTAGAAACGCGGCGTAAAAGGTCTGGTTATTTGCCGCCATCTCACGCAGAAGTTCTGGCGGAGAAAACCGCGCACCATATTTTTCTGCAAGACGGTCGCACAAGGCCACAAAAGTCGCCGTTCCCATACCATCAATGTAAGAGATCACGCCCCCTGTAAATGGCGCAAACCCAAAACCCAAAATCGATCCAACATCAGCTTCACGCGGATCTGTCACAACGCCCTCAGCAATTGTGCGGGCTGCCTCAACCGCCTGCACGCAGAGAAATCGCTGCTTCATCTCCGCAATGTCTAGTGACGCCAAATCAAGGGCGTTATCTCTAAAAATAGATAGTCCGGGCCATAAATATTTCTTTCCCTGTGCGGGATAGTCGTAAAAACCCATCCCATTTTTTCGACCAAAACGACCGTGTTCCTCAACCATGAAGCGCAAAACGCGCTCTTGAGCAGGATCCACAGCCTGCGCGCCAAGATCTAATTTTGTCGCATTGAGAATCTTCCATCCCAAATCCAGCGCAACCTCATCATTTAATGATAAGGGCCCAACAGGCATGCCCGCCATGCGCGCCACATTCTCAATCATTGCTGGCGGCACGCCTTGCATCAGCATGATGTGACCTTCGCGAATATAATTTAAGACACATCGATTAGCGTAAAAGCCTCGAGAATCATTCACAACAATTGGCGTCTTTTTAAGGATACGCACAAAGTCAAGCGCAACAGCTCGGGCGTGATCGCCTGTCTTTTTGCCAAGAATAACTTCAACTAACAGCATTTTCTCGACCGGAGAGAAAAAATGCACGCCGATAAAATTCTCAGGATTTTGAGATGTTTCTGCAAGCGATGAAATCGGAAGCGTGGACGTGTTAGACGCAAAAACAACATCTCTTCCAACAACATCCTGTGCGCGCTTTGTAACCTCAGCCTTTACGCTTCGTTCTTCAAACACGGCCTCGAGCACAAGGTCGCATCCCGCCAGCAAGGCGTAACTATCGGTCGCCGTTACCCTTTCAAGCAGCATCTCCTTTTGTTGCGTATTCGCTCGCCCCTTGGCGACTGACGAGGAAATGAGCTTATCGACAATCGATTTACCGTGATCGGCGCTGTCTTGATCGCGATCAATGAGAACGACGTCAAGACCGTTAAGCGCACTCACATAAGCAATGCCGGCTCCCATGAAGCCCGCGCCAATGACGCCAATTTTTCTAAGATTCGTTGGCCCTATATTTTTTGGACGATGCGCACCTTTATCAAGTTCATTTTTTGACAGAAAAAGAGAACGGATCATGGCGGCCGCTTCCGGCGAGCGCAGAATATGCGCAAACCAGCGCGACTCGATAAGCAATCCCTGATCAATTGGTAGCTGCAACCCCTCATACACACTATGAAGAATTGCTTTCGCGGCGGGATAATTATCAAACGTTTCTCGACGATAAATAGCATTTGCTGCAGGCCAGACCATCATGCCAGCAGGCGAAAAAACCTTTCCAGAAGGATTTTTAAAATCCTTCTTGTCCCAAGGCGCAAGCGCCTGCCCCCCGCTCAAGATCCAGGTTTTTGCTCGCGTGACTATTTCCGAGGCCGGCGCAATGTCATGAACAAGATTACCAGCAAGCGCAGCCTTCGATTTAAGCTGATCTCCTCTAAAGAGAAATTGCAGCGCATCTCCAGTCTGCATTAACCGTGCAACGCGTTGGGTGCCGCCGGCACCTGGAAAAAGACCGACTTTGATTTCAGGCAACCCAACTTTTGTTGTGTCATCGTCCGACATCACGCGATAGTGACAGGCAAGTGCAAGCTCAAAGGCGCCGCCAAGACAAACGCCACGGATCGCAACTGCAAAAGGCTTTCCACAGCATTCGAGCTTACGATATAGACGTGATAGTCTGCGAGAATTCTCAAAAAATAAACGATTAGCCGTCTCTTCGCCCTGCTCTTTGACAGCTTTGGCGTGTTGCTTGGCCCCCTGCTGCAACAAACTGAGGTCTGCGCCGCCAGAAAAAGCGCTTTTGCCTGATGTTATGACGCATCCCTTTATCGATGTGTCTGAAATAATTTTATCAAGCGCTTGCCCTAATTCCTCGATTACTTGTTGCGTAATAACGTTCATAGAGCGCCCAGGCATATCCCAAGTCAACACGGCAACGCCATCATCTGCTTGTTCGAGGCTGAAATTCACGAGGCCCATGAGATTACTCCAAGAAAAGAACATTGGACGTCGAGAGATCACACACGCTCAATAATGGTCGCGGTTCCCATGCCTGCGCCAATACATAGCGTCACCAAAGCAACCGCCTTATTTTGACGCTCCAGCTCATCCAAAGCGGTCCCCAATAGCATCGCCCCTGTCGCGCCAAGCGGATGACCCAAGGCAATGGCTCCGCCATTCACGTTTACTTTTTCAAGATCAAGATGAAAGGCTTGCAAATAACGCAATACAACGGCAGCAAAGGCCTCATTGACCTCGAAAAGATCAATGTCGGCGATGGTCATTCCTGCGCGGGCCAGAACTTTAGTTGTGACGTCGACAGGCCCCGTCAACATAATAGCTGGCTCTGACCCAATATTAGCAAAAGCGCGTATTTTTGCCCGTGGCCTGATCCCAAGCCTTGTTCCAGCTTCCTGAGAGCCAAGGAGAACGGCCGCCGCCCCATCAACAATGCCTGACGAATTACCCGCATGATGAACATAATTTAACTGCTCTATTTCAGGGTAGGCCTGCGTCGCGACAGCATCGAAACCACCCTGCTCAGCATAAAAACCAAAAGAAGGTCTCAACACCGCCAAGGCCTGCATGTCCGTTGACGGACGCATATGCTCATCTCTTGCTAAGAGCGTTAGACCATTCACGTCTCTCACAGGCGTGATTGATTTCGAAAAATGTCCCTGCGCCCAAGCTTCACCAGCTCGTTTTTGTGATTGTACGGCGTAAGCGTCCACATCTTGCCGCGAAAATCCGTATTTTGTCGCAATCAGATCGGCGGATACGCCCTGTGGCATGAAATAGGATGGAATAGCGATGGTTGGGTCCATTGGCCATGCGCTGCCGGAGGCGCCAATGCCAACGCGGCTCATGCTTTCAACGCCACCGCCGATCGTCAAATCATGCTGGCCTGACATGATCTCCGCAGCAGCAAAATTCACGGCATCCAATCCTGATGCGCAGAAACGATTTATCTGCACGCCTGGCGCGCGATAAGAATAATCTGCGGCGATTGCAGCAGCGCGCGCAATATCTCCCCCTGCTTCCCCGACTGGGTCAACACATCCTAAAATCACATCGTCAATTTCTGGACCAGAGAAACAATTACGCGCTTTCAGGGCCTTCAAAACCGTCACCGCCAAACCCAGCGAAGAGACTTCATGCAAAGATCCATCCGCTTTTCCGCGCCCGCGCGGCGTTCGAACAGCGTCATAGATAAACGCCTCAACCATGATCGCTCCTTGCCTGGGGTAACACGCGTTTTTTTATTTTGATTCTTTATCTTTTTTAAAACAACTCATGAGGAATAGACATCATTGTCGCTGCGCCGGTCGTTATTCTTGCAAGGCAGCTCGCCGTTTCAGGCAGCATTCGCTCCATATAGAACCGCGCCGTAATGAGCTTGGCCTCAACAAAGTCAGAAGTTTCAGGTTGACGATTTTTCTTTTCTAATGCCGCCTGGACAATTTTGATCCACATTGCGCCAAGAGCGACGCGACCAAAAAGATGCATGTAATCATAAGATGCGGCGCCAGCGTTATCTGGCTTAGTCAGGGCGTTTTCCATCAACCACATCGTCGCCTTTTGCAGATCCTCAAGGCCTTTTCGCATAGGCGTCACAAAACAGGCCATCGACTCATGCGCGCTCGCATCTGTAAGAAGCTGCGCAACATCTTTGAAGTAAGACATAATCGCACGACCGTTATTTCGCGGTAGTTTACGGCCAACAAGATCAAGCGCCTGAACGCCGTTGGCGCCTTCGTAAATCATCGCAATCCGCGCATCGCGAACAAACTGCTCCATGCCCCATTCGCGAATATACCCATGACCGCCCAACACCTGCTGGGCGTTCACGCAATTTTCAAAACCCATATCTGTAAAAACGCCCTTCATCACAGGCGTCAGCAATCCTAGCCTGTCTTCTGCGGCCTCTACAGCATGCGCATCACCAGAGCGATGCACAATATCGCTGTCAATGGCTGCAGATAACGCCAAGGCGCGGGCCGCCTCATTGAACGCTTTCGTTTCTAACAGCATGCGACGAACGTCTGGATGCACGAGAAGGGGATCGGCGCTTTTATGGGGATATTTCGCTCCCGTTAATGCGCGTCCTTGCAAACGTTCTTTGGCGTAAGCGCGCGCATTTTGATAGGCCAGCTCGGATTGCGCAATACCCTGTACGGCGACGCCCAAACGCGCCTCATTCATCATGACAAACATTGCGTTTAGGCCGCGATTAGCTTCACCGAGTAAATAACCCGTCGCCGCATCGTAGTTCATGACGCATGTCGCATTTCCATGAATACCCATTTTTTCCTCAAGCGCGCCACAGCTAACGCCGTTGCGCGCGCCTAAGACGCCGTCTTCTCCAACCAAAATTTTAGGCACGATAAAGAGAGAAATACCCTTAACGCCTGCCGGGGCCCCATCGATGCGGGCTAAAACCAAGTGAATAATATTCTCAGCAAGATCGTGCTCGCCTGCTGAAATAAAAATCTTCTGTCCTGTCAGGGCGTAAGTGCCGTCAGGGCGTGGCGTCGCCCGCGTCGTTAACATCCCAAGATCTGTGCCGCATTGCGGCTCAGTCAGATTCATTGTTCCTGTCCAAACGCCCTGCGTCATCTTTGGCGCAAAGCGCTGTTTCTGCTCCGGTGTTCCATGACGCAACAGCGCCGCTAAAGCCCCTTGCGTCAGACCAGGATACATGGCCAAAGCCATGTTGGCGGAGGAGGCAAACTCATCCACAATCATCGACAAGGCATAGGGTAGACCTTGACCGCCATATTCTTCTGGAGCCGGTAATCCAACCCAACCGCCCGAAGCGAAGGCCTGATAGGCTGATTGAAAGCCTGGGGGCGTGCTAACACAACCATCCGCGTGACGCACACAGCCCATGCGATCGCCAACGGCATTTAAAGGCGCAAGCGTCTCTTCACATAATTTCGCGGCGCCATTGAGGATCTGAGCAACAAGCTCCAAACTGAGATCTTGATAACCCGGCAGACGGGTAAGGCTATCTAGTTTCAAAACGTCATCTATGAGGAAGAGCGCATCATCGACGGGAGCTTTATACTGCGGCACGGCGGCCTCCTCGTGAAGTGACAGCTTAAACAGGGCGTCATCGCAGCAGCGAATCGCATTGACTAGCTAAGTAGGACAGCTCTTGACGACAAGAGCGATGGTTCAATGAACTTCACGTGAAGAGCATTCCCCGAGCATTCGCCTTGATTCATTTCCTTTGTAACGGATTTCTCGGCAAAAATATCATTGAGATATGAAACTTAACTGCCTGTTTACCTTAATTGACAGAAAGTCCGTTTAGGCGGCGGCAATATTGAAGAAGCCTGCGGCGGCACCGCCGCGATCGAGACACCCAAAGGCGTCTTCAGTTTTGTCGCGCGTCGCCAGAGGCGTCTTAGCCGGATCTTAGACTTTCGATGAGTAAAGCAGTTTCGCGCGATCATTCACAGCTTGACGCAACAACCCGCGCCGCGGTGCGCGCCGCAGCCCGCCAGGCAGGTAAAAGTCTTAGGCAATGGCTTGACGATGCAATCCGTACAAAGGCTTTTGAGGATTCCGCTGTCGTCGCCCACCCAGAAGCCAAGGAACGAGACCATCGTCTGGCCGAGATCACACGCAGACTAGCAGAGAACGCCAACGCCTCACGCGCCGACGCACATTTATACGCCGTCAATAAGCCCGCAGCCCTTCGACATAGCATATCTTCTCCAGCGCCAAAAATTCGACTGAATGCGAAAGAGCAACGATTATTACTCCAGCAGTCCCTCGACGCCATAAACCAACAACTCGATTTAAACCCTCAAAAAAAACAGCTTGACGTCACTGAGGCGCGGCAGATTGCAGGACTGTTGCGGCTCCTGCAAAAGGAAACCAGTGATCTTCGTCATATGTTGTCAGCCATAACGCCTCGCGCCGCAACGGCCCCTTTGCAAAACATTCTGGATGAGCTAAATGCAAAGATATTAGATCAGCGTCAAAACGGCATTTCCGATGACGTTCTCGCAGCAGCGCGGCGCTTGTCGTCTGACCTTCCTCAGCGGATAAAAAATCTCGACGCCGCACCTGTTCTCGCTCACTTACGCAGCAGTATCGACGCCATTGAACAGCGCTTAGCGCGCTTTAGCGCAACTGACGCGCTGCAACTCTCTGTCATAGAGAAGATTGGCTCGCAAATAGCTGTCATTCACGATCAATTAAAAGAAATTGCCGACAACCCACTGCCAATCGAAAAAATAGAAAGCAGATTGAACACGCTTACTTGTCAAATTGGCGACATTGCGCAGAAACATGGACGCGTAAACAGCATCTCTCAAATTGAAGCCGCGGTTGAAAAAATTAATTCTATTGTTGCGGCAACAACACATGATAGTCTCACTGGCTTTAATCATGAGCTTGAAACGATTAATTCTCATATTGACTCACTCAATAATGCGCTTAGGCAGCATGTGAGCCAATACGAAAAGAGGAGCGCTTCTCTCGAGCAGCTTATAACGCTCCTTCATCAAAAGATTGAAAAAACACTCGAGGAAAACCGCCTTGTCTCTCCAGAAGAACTTGCGCCCTCTTCACATCAAGAAATTCTTGCTCAGTTACAAAATATCCAAGAGAGAATTGTAAAAAAGTCTGAGGAGGCATCTCAAGCCGACTCTCATCACGCGCGTCTGACAGACATGGTGGAAAACCTATCGAGACTTATACAAACAAAGCTGACGCATGATGGCGTAACGCCAGCTGTTAAAGCCGTGGAAGAACAGGTCGAGACATTGTCGCGCCGGCTAGACTCTACAGAGTCGACGTTAAATTTGATGTCTAATCTCGACGCACGCATTGACTCATTGGGCGCCAAGATTGAGACAGGCAGCCTTCAAACATCACAAGCCGCCAAAGAAAGCCTGCAGAGCGTCAATGAAAAATTGACACAAGTAAACAACAGACTTTACGAATTCGAACAAACCTTCCAACGACTAACGGCGCACGTGCAGGCGCCTCGTCTAAGCGCTCAAGAGACAGCGCCATTACACCCTGCTCAGTCTTTTGAGACAACTGGCAAAGCGCCTCTTATCTCCTGTGAATTGGAAAATGACGCGTCATCGCAACAGCCGGCTCAGGAGACGAGAGCGCAGACGCTATCGATAAAGCGTGAATTTATTGCGGCCGCCCGCCGTAGCGCTCAACGTTTGCGCGCAGAAGATCCCTCAGCTTTGCCACTGCCGCAAGTTGCTGATCCACAGATAAAAACACTCTTAAACGCTCTTAATGCGCGCCGGCATACGGTTCTCCTTGGCGCGGGTGTTTTTGTGTTTATTGTCGCGAGCTTTCATTTTTTAGATCATATGAAATTTGAACTCACTCAAACAAAACATCTCATCAGGCTTGCCGCAGCATCTCCAGAAGCGTTACGCAAGACAAACGCGCCTCATGAAGAACTAAAGACGGCGTCCATATCGACCCCGCATGCTATTGACGCCGCCCCATCCCTATTTCTGGCAAGCCCTGCTAGCGCTGACATGACAGACAAAGCCGTTTCAAGCTTAGAAAACGCATCCTTTTATGGTCAATTGACGATGAACGGTCGATGAATAACGCGACATCACAACTGTTCGCGCAACAGGAACGTCATAGGGCATATTAATCAGGCGCTGAAAAATTTTTCGCGCACTGGAACACTAACCTTGATCACATATCACCTGATCTAATTTTTTTGAATATCATAAAGCCCTAACTGTCGCGCAACCAGATAATCCGCCAACATCGTTGGCAGGAGCGGTGGCAGAAAATAATCCAACACCCAGTTTTTCACGACGGAAATCCGCTTTGGCGGATGGCGGGAGGTTAGCGCGCGTAAGACCGCACCGGCGACCTTTTCGGCCGCAGGCGCAGCGCGTCCTTTCTCTACAGCCCAGCGTCGCAACGCACCAATTGCAGCGGCGTAAACCGTCTCATCATACGCGGAATAATCCGCCATATCCGCCTTGTCCCAGATTGGCGTAGCGATCATTCCAGGTTCAATGACGATGACATCAACGCCAAAGGCGATTAATTCACGTCGCAACGCGTCAGATAATCCCTCAAGTCCAAATTTTGAGGCATGATAAGCGCCAAGAAAAGGCGTCGCAAAGCGCCCTGCCACCGAGCTCATCATGATGATGCGCCCAGCCTGATTGAGCGGCATGTGCGGTCTGGCGCCAAGAAGAGGCGCAAAAGCCTGAACAACCTGAAGCTGCCCTGTCAAATTAACAGCTAATTGTTCACGAAAATCAGCGATCGGCAGATAGAGTAAGGGACCTGACACCGCCATGCCCGCATTATTCACAAGGCCCGCCAGACCAGCCCCATCAAGGTGCGATTGCACGATCTGCGCGGCGCGCAAAATCATGTCGCAGTCTTTGATATCAAAAACAAGTGGCATAAAATCACTGCCAAACTGAGTTTGTAATCTTGCCGCGTCTTCCTCTCGTCGTACCGATCCAAAAACAAAAAAGCCTGAGGCAATAAGCTTGTCGACACAGGCTGCGCCAATGCCTGAGGACACGCCAGTGATAACGACGGCGCGTTTTCTGATGTCCGACATGTTGCAAATTCCTAGCTGTTGAGAAGCCGGGCTAAAACATCGCACGTAGCATGATCTGCAACGCCATCAACGCGATTAGGACGAAAATGACGCTGAAAAGCAGAAACAGTTATAGCAGTGTCCTCGTCATAAACGCCGGTCGCTTCCAGTCGATAGCCAAATTTTGAAAGATTGAGCTGAAGTCTCACAACTTCAGGACCACTCACGCCAAGCGTAAGCGCAGCCGTCGCCTGTGAGACTGGAGACGCAAGAAACCGACCAACGCCTTCACGCGCTAAAACATCCCATGGGAAAAATTCGCCTGGATCAATTTTACGACGCGGCGCAATATCAGAATGCGCAAGAACGCGATCCCGCGAAATATGTCTGCGCGCGCAAATATCTCGCGATAGACTGATCACGGCCAAAATTTGCTCTGCTGGAAAGGGACGAATGTCACGATGACCCGGATGAACTATTTCGATGCCAATGGAACTGGCGTTTAAATCTGTTTCACCAGCCCAATAACTCACCCCAGCATGCCAGGCTCGCCGCTCCTCTTTCACAAGCTGAAGAATGCGCCCGTCTTCTTCCACAACATAATGCGCCGATACTTGCGCAAGCGGCGAACACAAAAGCCCCAAGGCGCTTTCTGATGTCGGCATCCCTGTATAGTGCATAATCAATGATGAAATTTCACGCGTACGGGCGCCATGATTTGGCGAGGGAAAAACGATTGCCCCTGCATGATCTGGCGAAAAGCGATCGCATAGCTCTGGCGTGTCGCGCCATGGAGACGTCGCATTGATCCATTGTTTAACGCGCTCATCTGGCGCGTCATTTGATGATATGTCGCTGACAACGCAAGCGCTATCGGCGCCAGCGGCAAGCGCGAGACAGGCGCGCTCCGGCGTTAAGCCGCCGATTGCGACGAGCGGTAGATCGCCAATACGCTTTTTCCATTGCGATAGCTTGGCAAGACCTTGCGGCGCAAAGGGCATACGCTTGAGTAGCGTCGGCCAAACGGGACCAAGGGCGACATAATCAGGAGAAAACGACAGTGCACGCTCAAGCTCTGCGTCATCATGCGTGGAAACGCCAATGCGCACATCATGTCGGCGTAATGCACCAATATCAGCGGCATGAAGATCCTCTTGACCTAGATGAACAAAGTCGCATCCCAAATCGATAGCAAGGCACCAATAATCATTAATGATCAGTTGCGCGCCAGCAGCTTTACATAAATCACGCGCCTGCTGGATCTGTATTTTAACATCAGCTTCAGCGACGTCCTTGATACGCAATTGAACGAGTTTTACGCCAAGTGGCAAGAAGCGCGATAACCAGCGCACATCATTGACAATGAGGTAGAATGGATCAATCGTCATGCGTATCGTTTATCTACATCTGCGCTGGCGATCGACGCCTGAGGAGCTGACATCATCAGGCCAAGCGATCAAAAGGACGGCCAAGTGCCGGCGTTGAGGGTTCAGCCATATCGCGTGGCGTGATGATTTTAGCAAAAAAAGCAGCGCGCCCAGCCTCTATCCCCAAACTAAAGGCGCGCGCCATTGCGCTTGGATCGCCTGCGCGCGCCACGGCCGTATTCAGCAAAACGCCATCATAGCCTAATTCCATAACGGCCGCGGCATGCGAGGGAGCGCCAAGACCTGCATCAATAATGAGAGGGGTTTG
>DAIRFH010000068.1:0-10033 GCA_036795145.1 Methylocystis sp.
CTATCTCAGCTTTCGAATTTTCTGGCGTTACGCCAATGATTATCTACCTGCATTGACGGCCAGAACTCTTGTGGGACTACAAAAAACGAAAAAACGCATGATATTTGAAAATAAAAAGATTTTAATTAAGCAGACAATGGCGGCAGCGATGATCATCTCTCTGCTTGCTGACGGGCCGGCCATAGCATTTGAAACAGGATCGTCAGAATTAGAAATAAACACGCCGACAATCAGTTCTATAAATAAGCCTGCACCATCCCCAATGGGTATATTTGGCGCAGATATGCCGGAAAAAGGCAAGTTTTTGCTGAGCATTATGCCGATATTTGCCAGCTTCTCTGGCCAACTCATCGGAAACAAAGGCGTCAGCTCACAATATGTTGTGATGACAACACCGACCTACAGCAATCCGGCAGAATTCATGCGCGTGGTGCCGCAACAGGTTCCTGTATCCACTCAAAGCGCGATACTCTCATATGGCTATACAGACAAACTCACAGTCGTTGTTACGGCTTCAATTGTTCAAAAACAGCTCTATGCCCTCACATTCTTAGGAAATACCGGCGGATTGCCGCTTGGCGCAAGCTACACGGGCACGAGCGGCTTCTCTGACCTCACCACTATTGGAATTTATAAAATATATCAGGATGAAACCCATCGCATTCAGATTAATTCCGGCTTTGCATATCCTCTAAGCACAGACACTGAGAAAATAAGTTTACTTCAATCAAATGCGACATATTCTAATGAACGGGCTTTTTATTCTCTACAACCTGGCGCGCGAACTTTTGATTTTCTTCCAGGCATTGTTTACGCCGGAAACACTGACGCCTTGTCTTGGGGGCTTTCCTATCGTGGCAGGCTGCCTCTGGCCAATAATCCGCAAGGATGGCGTTTCGGAGATTTACATGAATTTAATGCATGGATTGGTTATAATGTCCTGCCATCCATAACATCTACTGTGCGTGTCACTGGAACGACACAAATGCGCATACA
The DNA here is from genome assembly GCA_036795145.1 of Methylocystis sp. Taxonomy (GTDB): domain Bacteria; phylum Pseudomonadota; class Alphaproteobacteria; order Rhizobiales; family Beijerinckiaceae; genus Methylocystis. Next base: position 997 of record DAIRFH010000068.1, read on the forward strand.
TGGATCTGATAGCCAAATATCGGGTGGATCCGTCCCAACAGATCCAAATTTTTATGGCGGACAACTTGCCGAAATATTTGCAGGATCTGTTCTTGATGGAGAGCAACTTGGGTTTAAAGGTTGCTCATTAGCCCTTGAAGCTGGCATCCCTTTTTATCAAAATCTAAATGGGCCACAGATTAGAAAAAACTGGCAGTCTGGATTGTCGCTTAAAATAAAAATGTAAATATTTTTTGCTAAATCATAATTTCCCGATTCACAAAGTCGTCATAAGCTTAAAAATTGCAGATATAATTTAGATTGAAAGATCAGTTCTGTCCTCAACGTATACATATTTTGTAAACTGAAAAAAAACTAAATAATTTCCGAAAAAATTGACGACTTTTGTTAATCCAAACCGTGGATGTTTACTTAGGACGCGCAGTTTTTTGGGATATAACAGAAATAGTAGCAAGCAAATATCCCGAAGCCTTACACCTCATACATAAAATTCTGTTAGCCTTTGCCGCTATTCCCCTCGCCTTCCCCACTGTTTTTTTGAAGTCGAAATTAACGGAAGAAAATATCAAGAAATGCATGTCGATGGCGGGGAAGTCAGTCAGATTTTCAACGCCCCGGTGAAGCTTGACTTTGCAAAAATAAGAAAAGAAATCGGCGTTAAAAGAAAATCTCTTGATACCTATATCATCAGAAATGCGCGCCTTCACCCTGACTGGGGCGAGACAACCCGCCATACGCTCACAATCGTGCAAAAGGCTGTTTCTCTTTTGATCAATTACAATGGCGTTGGAGATCTCTATAAGGGTTATATGCTGGCACAAAAACAATCATCTTCCTACAAGCTTGCTTTTAATAAAAATGATTTCAACGTCGAACATGACGTAGACTTTGATCCAGAATATATGAAAAAATTATATGAATACGGCTATCAGGCAGCCAAAAAAGGATACGAATAGTATCGCGCGCCACCAGGTTTTGATCCTAATAGTGAGGAAGTAAACTAATATATCGCTGCAATCACTAAGCGTGAGAATCGCTCCAGATAGCTTAATATCAAAATATCAAAAAAGTTCTCTGATGCGCCATAAAGCCGCAATCACCATGACAACGGCAACGATGAAGAGCTTGAAATTAATTTATTCTATGCCGCCTCTTTTAACTAACAGGCGTGATCTCAAATAAAAGCTTCTTGAAACACAAAATGATATTGGAAAAGACCGTCTTATAGAATAAACCCATCAAGGCAAAGAAACCGCCTCCCTAACTAAACCCAAGGATTCCAAATGGTAAAGATATCACAAATTTTAAGCCTGATGGCATTGCTTGCCTTTGTTACGGCAGCAACCCCTGCCGCAGCCGGCGATAGTATTTCAGACGCATTCGAAGATACTTTTGGCCACGATCAGATCCCAAATGCGTTTGAGGACACATTTGGTCACAATAAAATACCAAATGCTTTTAATTCTGCGTTTGGTGGTGACGCCAAGGCCAAAAAGAAAAAAGCCAAAAACACGCAATCTTCCGATAATTAACCTTTTAAATCCGCGCGGTTTTATTATCAGGCAAGTAAAAAGGCTTGTGCAGTGGAATGCGCTCATGAAAAAGAATAACCAACATGACCCTCTGCACAATTACACATTCTCCCCATGTCAAAAAAGATTTATCCATAAGGAACCTACCGCTCGCCAGCGCCTGGATCGCCACGGGAATTATTATATTCTTTGTGCTTTCACTTTTTAATGTAAGATTTTTCGACTATATTGCTGGCGTAATGTTTATCCTTTGCGCTCAACAAGCTATTATGACATATCACGGCGTTGTATTTGATAAGAATAATCTGACGATCCCCACCCCTATTATATCCTGGTTTCCTTTTGTTGTTTTTGGCTATACGCGCATACAAAAAAATGAATTTATTAATGTCATGGCGCTTGGAAATATTCTTGGACAGGAAATTATCGGATTTCCAACATTCTCAAATGATTTCTGTATTGCCGTTCCTGATAGAGATAAACGGATCATGTTTTGCGATGCAATTGAAGCAAAGAGCGCTGAAACAGAAATCTATCGCAGAGATAGGTAGCCAAGATCCACCACTCTGCTTTAACCCTAAATCAAATTTGACGCCCTTTAGTGACACGCACCAAGAATGCTTTTATCGCAGTAAGGTTCATTTCAAAGGCGCTGTTCTTCAGAAGCCTGAATTTTAGAAGGATAAGCAGATTTTTCCAAAGTGTTGACTGCTTTCTTGGTATTGAAACGCCGGCACAATATCCTCAAGAGCAAAACTGCGGTCAATAATGGGCTTGATCTTCGTCGCCTCAATGCCGCGTATCATATCAAGCTGCTGACGCCGGCTTCCAACCAGAACGCCCTGAAGTCGGATCTGTCGAATAAGAGCCGGCACAAGCGGCAGAGAACCATCCAGACCCGTCAAAATGCCGATCAGCGAAATATGTCCGCCTACACGAACTGCAGCCATAGACTGCCCAAGAGTTGCAGGGCCGCCAACCTCAATAATGTGGTCAATACCTTTACCGCCGTTGAGCCGCCGCGCCGTTTCTCCCCATGCCATATCCTCTCGATAGTTGATCAAATGATCTGCGCCAAGATCGGCCAAAAGATCGAGCTTTCGCTTACTTGATGACGTCGCAATGACCTTTGCCCCGGCGGCCTTGGCAAATTGCAGGGCGAAGATAGAGACACCACCCGTTCCTTGCACAAGAACGGTCTGGCCAGACATCAGATTCGCATCGTCATGTAACGCCCGCCATGCAGTTAGAGCTGCAGTTGGAAGCGTTGCTGCTTCAGCATGCGTATAACCATGAGGCGCATGGGTAAAAGACTGAGCTGTGGCTGTAACAATTTCTCGCGCATAACCATCAACCCCATCGCCTGGCACAGTCGCGAACCCCTCCACCTCAGGAGCGCCATCAAGCCATGCCGGGAAAAAAACGCTGACCACAGCATCCCCAACCTTAAACTCTGTAACGCCCGTCCCGACCGCCTCTACCACACCCGCGCCATCGGCCATTGGAATACGCGGCTCAACCGGTCCCCACATGCCGCTGACAACGGCATAATCATGATAGTTAAGCGAGCTTGCATGCAAACGAACGGTGATTTCTTCCCGGCCCGGCGCCAGGGCTGCGCGCTCTTCTAAAACGACGCGGTCAAATCCGCCTTTTGGCTGAACAATGATCGCTTTCGGCATGCGGGCGTCTCCCAATGAGGTGAGGCAAAATTGACGTCAAGATAATTTTAGAAATCTATTCAATGTAGGTCTGACATACAGTATAAATGGTGAGAGACAAGCATCGTCTGCCAATTAAACGCTCCGGTTAATTTAAAATTTTTGCTGCTGGGAGGTAAAATAAAAGAAGGTCTATCATCGGGACAATCAGCCGTTTTCAAAAGTAAGATGACATGTCCCGCTCGTCATCCCACAATCTCTCATTTACGTTCAAGCTTTACGCAATGGACGCAATCACCCCTGAAGCCACACGGCTAACGCAATCTTGATTATGCCGTCAAAAATAAGGATCACAGAATGAAACAAAAAATATTCAGCCTTGCTATTAGCTCAATTTTATCTCTGTCACTTTCTTCAGCCGACGCCTGCACCCGCCTCCTCTATGAGACTGGAACAAGCAATTATATTGTTGGGCGCACGATGGATTGGGCGGAGGATCCAGGAACAAATCTTTGGGCGTTTCCAAAAGGTCTCGCGCGCGACGGCGGCGTCGGCGCTGGTTCGATCAAATGGACCGCTAAACATGGTTCCGTCATCAGCTCCTTTTATAACATTGCAACAGTTGACGGCATCAATGACGCGGGCCTCGTCGCTAACGTCCTCTATCTTGTCGAAGCAAATTACGGCGATGCGGCTAAGTCAAAAAAACCTAAGCTATCGATTGGAGCCTGGGCGCAATATGTACTTGATAATTATGGCACAGTTGCAGAGGCTGTAACTGCCTTACAAAAAGATCCATTCATCATTATCGCGCCTACGCTGCCTAATGGCGCAGCTGCAGGCGGCCATCTTGCAATTGCAGATGCTTCCGGAGACAGCGCAATCTTTGAATATCTTGAGGGCAAGCTCGTTGTTCATCACGGATCAGAATATCGCGTGATGACTAATTCTCCGAGCTTTGATCAGCAGCTTGCGATCAATAGCTACTGGAAAGATATTGGGGGCGTTAAGTTTCTGCCAGGCACGTCGCGTTCATCTGATCGCTTTGCGCGCATGAGCTGGTATTTAAACGCGGCGCCAAAGGAAAAAGACACCCGTCTGGCGACGGCAACAGCCTTTTCTCTAATGCGAGCCGTATCCATTCCGCTCGGTGTCAGCGATCCCGAAAAGCCAAATATTGCATCAACGATCTGGCGCACAGTCTCTGACGCTGGCGAGAAACGTTATTATTTCGAGTCATCTTTTAATCCCAGCATCTTTTGGGTCGACATCGCCAAGCTTAATCTTGAGATCGGCGCAAAACCATTAAAGCTCGATCTTAAAGAGCGCCCCATATATGCCGGTGAAGTGTCAGACAAATTCGTCGCCGCCGAGCCATTTAAATTCATTTCGCATTAAAGGCGCGATAACGCTTTGGTCAGGATCGGCAAAAAAAGAAGCTTAGCATCTCAGCCGATCCTTGACCAAGGCGACACATGAGAAGACTGATTTTTTAGCCGGAAAATCCTATTAAATCTTCTCATGTTAAGAAAATAGAAACAGGACTCTCAAAAAGGTTAATTACATTGATCCTGCAGCCGCGTCATCTGCCCTTTAAAACACGCTCAGGGCTGGGATGGCATTTAAAAATTACTTTTATAGCGGCGATGTTTCAGAGCGTTAATGCTACTGCAGCTGCCAGTCCAACATTCGTCTCACGCATACATCAATGCGAGGTTTGCCATGGAAAGGAGGGCCGCTCCCAAAACGCTGATCAAATTCCTTCTCTTTCTGGCATGAGCGAAAAGAGACTGGTCAATAAACTTCAGAATTTTAAATCAGAAGCCGTGGATCAAGGAACTATGCATTACATGGCAAACGAGCTCTCAGAACAAGAAATAAGCAATATTTCTCATTATTTCTCAAAAAAGTAATCCCTCAGAGAAACGCTAATCCTTATTCCTTTAATATATCTGAGCTGTTGTGAGAAAGCTTGGGCCTAAAGCTCAAAGGAAGCGCGTAAATCGCCACTGAACATAAATGCGTGACTTACCCCCCGCGCCTTGCCTTTCGTTGATAAGAAAAGAAAAGCAGCTAGCTTTCGATCTACGCAAAGCTCGGCAATTATTTATGATTTTTGCCGCTCTTATGGGGCTTCTCAACCGCCTGTACTTTGGTCTGCGGCGGTTCAGGCATGGTCTTTGACGCATCCCCCGCCATTACGGCGACAAGAAAACCTTTTTCATTATCCCCAGGCAATGAGCAGTCTATATCAATACCACCCTCATCCTCTTCAGCTGAAGTGGTAGGGTCGCGCTTGGCTAAGGCTAGGCACTTTTTTGCTTCCCCAATCACAGCTGCAGAACTTTTATTGACGAGTATATCGCTTGCGTCCCCAATAACCTTAAACCATTCTGGCGTTAGAGATGCATCATTTGAAATAAAAGTCATGGACATTTTTGAGGGCTGTGAACAATCAAGAGAAATTGTCGACTTGGTCTCAGCATGCGCCAATAAAACTTCATGGCCCTGTGGCGATATTTTTTGAACAGTCGCAGAGGTCTTTTCTTTTATATTATTGAGTAATTTTACGCATTCGGGGTTCTCTATTTCACGCACAACCAGCGATCTAGCAGCAGATTCAAGCCGATTTTCAATATTTGTCGACGACGTGACCTGCAAATTCTTGTCGCCTTTTCCAAAATAGAAATAGCCTGCACCCGCCGCGATAAGAAGGGTGATAATGCCTAATATTTTCACTTTTTACTCCGCAATAACGCCTCGTATTGAGGATTGTCACCCCATACGCGATATCTACCAATAGGCGCGATGTCGCGCTAATGTTAGCGCTTTCAAGCGCTCAGGCAACAAACTTATCTAAATTTGATAAAAATTAAATAACATAAAGGCTCTGAATGTTAGGCCTTTGCCTCCCAAAAACAACCCTTTTCATGATTTATGACAATATCCTATAAGGATAAAAAAGCTGAAACATAATCACAGGCTATTTCTTATTTAGATCAGCGTCTCTGGCAGCTTTCTCCTCACGCTCTGCAATTAACTTGTATGACGGATAATATTCATAAATCATTCTGATGAAGAAATTGTAATTGATTCAAAGGGTCTACTCTGGCCAATGGTCGCCATCGAGAATGACGGTAAAGTTTTTTGGTTTATGTTTTGGCTTTTTGGATTGCGTATGCACAGGATATGGATCTGTTCTTTCATAACAATCATCATTAGGGCAGTCATTATAATTATCACGAAGTCCTGGCGCTGTCGTTTCAGTAAACCCATCCACGGGCATATCAAACATAAAATTGCTTTGTGCATAAGCAGTCGTTGATGCGAGACATAAGATCATAAGAAAAATATACTTCATCATTCAAATATCCTCTATCGAGATCGAGTAGATTAATAAAACTTAACCCAGATAGGATGATACAACTTTTAACTCTACAAAACACTATTAATACTTACCGAGAAATATCGCCTTGCTAAAAAAACGGTACTTATTTTGCAGGCACAGGACATGATAGATCACCCTCCTGACAATTAGCATATGCGTCCAGATCTTTAATCCTGTTTTCTGTTAATGTTTCGATACAAGAACTATAGATCGTTGCATAAATTGATCCGCCCTTGACGCCGCTTGAGGAAAAAATGCATGAATCATCTCTAAATTGTATCCATGAGCGCTGCGCTTTTACTAATAATTTTTTTGTATCTTCATCACCCTTTAAGCGAGCTATAATATTATTATAAATTTTATTAAGCCTGGCGTCAGCCGTTGCGGCTTTTTTTCCCGCGCAGATATTCATATCGGTCTGTGTATTTAGCTTGGAGCAGTCTTGTGAATATGATGGCGACATACCATAGCTGAGTAATATAAAAACGATAAGACTAGGTCTTTTTAGAAATATCACAGGCATGACGTTTCCTTTTCGTATTTAGAGTAACAACCGACCTGACGCTCGAGAGCCTGGGCGCATTGTTTCATCAACGATCCTAAAAGATAAGAGTTTTTTGTGTACTCATGCGCTAATATGCTTCATCCATGATGGTCTCAGCCGTTAATTCATCAGCTCTAGCTATTGATGGCTTTACGCTTTTTTCTGGACGCACGGCCAGCCAAATGACACCAGCTAAAATGACAAAAATAAATGCGCCGATCAGAAAAATATCGTCTAATGCCAGCAAAGTTGACTGTTGCTTCATAAGACGGGCAATTTGAGCTCTTGCAACAGGCTCACTCATGCCAATATCCTGAAACTTCGTCATCAGCCGCGGCAGCGTATCCAGAGATGGGAACCGTCTTCCGCCAAGATGATCGGCTAAATCCAGCTGATGAAATGGCGCACGACGAAACACAACAACACCTTGAAGCGTAATGCCCATGGCGCCAGCGGCCGTCCGCAGCATTGATAATTCCTCTGCCGCCCGAATAAGTTTTTGACCCGTTAATCCCTGAACGGCGATCGCTGCTGTCGGCGCGAAGAAAGTCGCAAGGAAGAAGCCAAAAAATGTCATTGGAACTGTGATCTGATCGAAAGAAGCTGTCTTATCAAACAGACCCAGCCATGTCAGCGTGACGGCAAACCCAATGAAATTAAAACAGGCAAATAAACGAAGATCCACACCCTTAACTGCTTCATGAATGACGGCAACAAATGGCACGGCAAGAAGGATCATAGACAAATAGACAACGCCAGCAAGCGATGACGTATAGCCAAGCAGCGTCTGCAGTTGTCCAACAAAGACTGATAATGTTCCTTGAATAATCAGAAACCCCACAATCGAACAGCCCATGGCGACGGCATAATTTCGATGCGCAAAGAGACGAATATCAATGACGGGATGGCGTTCTCCCATTTCCCAGAATATGAAAAGGGGGAGACAAATGATAACTACGACCAAAAGGAGCAAAAGAAAGGGCGCGCCAAACCAATCAAAGTCATTCCCCTGATTGAGTATCGTCTGCGTCCCAACAAGAAGAATTGTTAATAATAAAACACCGACGACGTCAAAACGCATCATCCGCTTGATGTGGAAGCGCCCATAAAGAAACGCATAAACAAAAGCTGCAATTATGACACTCAATATGATATTTGAATAAAACAACCACCGCCAATCAAAATATTCGGCCCAAAAGCCACCCATAAAAACACCCAGCGTGAATGGCAGCATGCTTAAGACGCCCCAAAAAGCGACGCCATAAGTGCGAAACCTCTCAGGATATTCATTTAATGCAATTGTTTGCCCAAGCGGCAGCGCAACGCCGCCGCAAAGACCAAGAAGAAAGCGGGCGACAACAAAGAAATAAATATTCTCACTCATCGCGCAAGCAAAAGAGGCAACAGCAAAGCCGATAAAAGCAGCGCAATAGACGTGATAATCGCCAAAGCGGCCTGAGAGCCAGCGGGCAAACGGCAACCCAAGGACAATGCCCATCATTGTATCTGTCGTACCCCAGGTGCCGAAACTTGGATTAACGCCTTGTAATCCGCCCGCCGCATACGGGACCAAAACCGTATAACCAGGCACGTTGGAAAGTACGATCACATTACCAACAGCAAGCAGTAGATTGAGAAAAATGAAACGCCACCCCTGAAGCTTGGCGTCTACATCCTCAAGCTCATCAAGTTCAGCCGCACTTTTGGTTCGGGCTTCCTGCATTTTTCCCATCAATAGCTATCTCTATCGTCATACACCCAAAATGACGCTGTTTATATCTTATACTAGACTTTGTGATGGCAGCACAGGAATTCAGTAGCGTGTTTTTGCTCAGCCCCCTCCTCATGTGCGCTATCGCACATCCATCTCATTTTTTGAGAATTAAGGTGATTTTATAAAGGAATGAATTGT
>DAIRFH010000069.1:0-9912 GCA_036795145.1 Methylocystis sp.
TGTCTCGCGGCTCGGATATTACGCCAATTATAGGATCTCGACATCCTGATCAGCTGAATGAGTTATTGGGCGCGCTAGATATTAACTTTAACAATGATGATTATGAGATCTTAGATAAAATTGCTGATTTAGTTCGAGGAACGCGCTACGCCGCAGTCCATATGGCGCATTTAGATAGTGAGCGGGGATAAGGATTGGTATCAGCACATTGCTTCAATGACTCAAAAGAATAAAATATGCAATAATTTTACTTACTCATATAATTTTTCAGGAAACCGCTGGGTATATTTTGTTTTTTATAAAGCTGTAATGAATTAGAAATCTACAATTTCCATTTAAATCCTAGCAGTTCTTTAATTTTTAAAAGCTCGAAGATAAATTTCTGGATTTGATAAATGATGTTTCCCTCTGGAGCGAGTGCAGGTAAGATTTAAATGCATTATGTCATCATCAGATGATTGATAGTTTTTACGCGTCTAAATTTAGTGATTTATAATACATATCAATGCATGGATTAATTTTTGTTAGTTATTGCATTTAAGAGGCTGAAAACGTCATGAGACGCAGAGCTGGTTCGAAGTCAGAAGAGTTTTATTATTTAACATCAATTAAATATATAGAAATTCTCTGACTGCTCCTTGCCGTCAATGATGAGCGCTATTCATTCGTTTTAATACGACCGACCTATTCTAAAAAGCTGCTTCGAAACAGCTGGCCTTTGACATGAAATAGCCCTTTTCTATCGAGATAACAGAAATGTTTACGATTAAACCATATGTGTTGACATTGAAAAAACACTAAGACTAAAAAGAGATCCCGGGCTTAGGTCTTGTTTTGACCTGTAATGCGAGATGGTTTTTCGAAATGATTAGCTCAACGATAACACGCTGGCCTAAAAATCTAGGATTGCGTGCATCTTTTATGCTTTATTCAAATAAAAATGTTTAAGCGCTTTTTATATGTGTAATTCATTGCGACAGAAAGGGCGACAGAAAGGTCCCAATTCTAAAGGTGTTGGGAGGTTTTTAGTTATTGCTCGCGCCCTTGTCACAATATTGACCGGGCTATATTCAGCTCAGGCGTTTGCAGATTCTCTCTCTGAACTTGCCTCCATAAAATCACAGTTAAAAAAACTTGAATATCAATTCAACAAACAGAAGCAAGCAGCCAGGCAAGAAAAAAACAAGGTAACCAATTTTATCAACTCAGCTCATGCTGCTCCACAGCCCATATTTATTGATTTAAGGAAGGGCTTGTTCTTAGAAACAGAAGATAAAAAATACGCATTTAAGTTTGGGGGTCGATTAATCTTCGATGGAGGAGGGATTGCAGGGCCCTCTGCTAATGGTTGGCAAGGTAATGTGTCATTCAGGCAGGCTTTCCTTGAATTAGAGGGCAAGCTTGCTGGTCCTTGGTTTTGGAAATTTCAATATGACCTCGCAGGTGCCACGACCCAACTATACAATGCAAATGTCAGTAACGCTCAGACAATACCTCAATTAGCGGCTAGGGGGTATGTTCAGGATCGGAATTTCCTTTACAGCGGGATTCGAGATATCTTTATTGGTATTCAAGATCCGCGCCTGTCAGCGCCTTTCCTTGCGCAGCCAGTTTACTTCAAAATAGGCAATCAATTTGAAGGTTTCAGCCTTCAAGGTAGCGTATCTTACAAATTTCTCGACCTTTTTGAGCGTCCTATGGCGATTGATGCAATCGCACCTAACCGACATCTTGGCGCATCATTTGGTATGATTGGTAAAGAAAATTGGACAAGCCATTTTGGCATTTACACAATAAGCCCACAGGATATGACTACTCTGCCGGCAAATACTCCTTCGGCTAATGCTGGTAATTACGTCCTCTCTTACAGCGGCAACGGTATCACCAATCAAAACTGGTATCAGCCTTATGGAGGCGGAGCCTATTGGGAGGCAACTGGGCGTATTACCTATGCACCAATTTTTGATGAACATAGACTATTGCATATCGGAGCTTCAGGAAGCTTTCATCAGCCAAATTCATCAACAGGATATAGTGATGATCGCAACATGTTACTAGGTCATCGAGTAGCGTCAGAAATGACTACACTCAATTTATCCCTGCTTGGGACGCCAGATCTTTCTTGTGGTAGATTTAATCAGCCGTCAGGGTTGGATAGAAATTGGAACAGTTATAATGTTTCTGGAAACTGTGTAAATAATATTGAGAAGGCAGATCTAGAAGCTGTAGCATCTTGGCATAATCTTTCATTCACAGGTGAGTGGACGATGGCGAATTACAATCGTAATTCCTATCGTGCTCAACAATTTGCTCTCGCTCAACAGACTGCAATTGGATCTTCTCCGGTTGATGCTCTCTTTGGAAGTAGTCCATTTATTTCTCCCGCAATGTCGCGCTATTTTGCCTCAGGGTATTACATACAAGGCGAGTGGTGGATCACGGGTGAAGAGAAAGCGCAGTCATACGATCAAACAGATAAGAATGGCGCTAATTTTGCTGCGACGAAAATCAAGGATAAATTTAGTGACGGGGGCTGGGGCGCCTGGGGTCTTGTTGGCCGTTTGAGCGCATTGAATCTCAATAATGGTCCTTATCAGGGGTCTACAATGCCCCATCTCTTGCAATTTGCTACGCTTAATCCAAGTGGCGCACCTCTAAGTTACGCAACGCAGGCTTATATGACGGCAGCTCAAAATATGATTGCCAATTCTGGCATCTATGGAGGCTACCAGCAAAATTTGACAGCCGGACTTAACTGGTATCCAGACAATGGTATTAATTTTCAAGCTAATGTGACTCACGTCCTTGCTGTAAAATCACCCCTGAACTGGAACCAGAACCAGACTTATGAATCCGGCTACCATCCAACACTTATAGGTTTCCGAACCAGATTATATTTCTGATTTTCAAATCATTATGGCGAGTGTCAAAAACATAATTGTTTAAAATATCTATTCTATTGCTTGGAATGCGCCAGGATAAGCTTTTACCTAATTAACCAATTCTCTGCGATCAAAAAATAAAGCATCTTTGAGCGTCAGCGTCGATTGCCAGGCGGATTTAGCAAGGTTAACGCATGTTAACCTATCACACGGTATGCTTAAAATACTTCCAGCACGCAGATATATTAACCCTGGCGGGCATCGCTAAAAATTATCTCAAGGAGAAATTAAGGTTACGAAAGTTTCATCGTCGACCATTTCTATACCTTGAGCTATAGTTAGAGCTACCTCAGGTTTAGGCAGTAAGAAGATGAAATTACGCACTTTCGCCATTGTTTTTTTTATTATTCTCACCTGCTTGGCGGGCGTTAATCTTGTTCTGGGGTATTTTTTGATCGACATAGAGCGTAAAATTGAACAAACAAATTCTAATATCAAAGAAATGACATCTCTCTCAGACGAGCTTGTTTTGTCATCCCAGTTTCAAACCAGATTTGCGCGTGCCTATGTTGTCAACAAAGATCCAAGAAGGTTTCTTTGGTACGGAATAATTAATGATATTCTAGACGGCAAAATTACGCGACCTGAAAATTACACATTTACCTATTGGGATATGGTCGCAGGTCTTGTTATTCCAGCTCCAGATAACAAAAAAGGCGCTCTTTCAATTGAAGAGCGGCTGCGTCGAGCGGGTGCTTCAGCCGAAGAGATGAGTAAATTGCAAGAAGCCCGCAGTCTTTTTGCTAAGATGGGGGCTGCAGAAATTCCCGCCATGCATGCGATGAATGGCGAATTTGATGATGGCGCAGGAAGCTTTACCCGCAAGGGAAGGCCAGACACTGAAATGGCGAGGCAATTATTATTTAGCGAAAATTATAATACTGATAATGGTTTGTTGAGTAAGGTGTCTCGTGAACTGACTGAAATGGTTAGTGCCAGGTTAAGTAAGGTTATTAATCAACAGGTCATCTTAAGGGATCAGTTGCTTTCTGCTAATACTTATCTTGCCGTGATAGTATTTAGCTTGATCATAGCTTCTATTTTATACTTGAATTTTAGATTTGCGAGTAGAGCTGGTAAGCTCATGCAGTCAATTAAAAGAATAAGTACAGGTGATTTTGATACTCAGGAAGAAATATTTGGTCATGACGAAATTGGTGTGATGGCAGAAGCAATCAATCACATGAGGGCAAACCTCGCCTCAACAGTATTAGTAGCCTCACGGCTATCTGACGGAGACTTGACTGGAAATATACAAATTTTATCTGAAAATGATCGGTTAGGTTTGGCACTCAGGAATATGACAGATAAGCTGACCTCGATTATTCTATCTTTGCGTGATATTACGAATGGTGTCACCGTCGGTAGTGTTCAGCTTCAGTCTGCATCTAAGCAAGTCTCTGACGGGGCCAATGAACAGGCTAGTTCTGTGCAAGAAACAGCCGCAGCGATGGAGCAGATTGCGGCGAGTATTCGTCAAAATGCTGAAGCGTCTAACCGCACACAAAAAACATCAATCCGATTATCCGAAGATGCGCGTACCTGTGCACAAGCGATGCAACAAACAGCAGTTGCAATGAAAAATATTGCTGACAAGAGCATGGCGGTTGAGGAAATCACTCGTAAAATTGAGCTTCTTGCCTTGAATGCCTCGGTTGAGGCCGCGCGTGCAGGCGAGCATGGTAAAGGCTTCGCAGTTGTGGCGGCTGAGGTATCGAAATTAGCAGAGCTGAGTAAAGAGGCCGCTAGCGCCATTCAACAATCTTCTGTGGAGGGCAAGGAAACGGCTGAAAACACCAATCGTATGCTCACCAACCTGTTACCAGAAATTGAAAGGGCAAAAGATCTGGTGCAGGGCATTAGTTTGGCAAGTGACGAGCAGGCGACAGGAACCCAGCAGGTTAATGTCGCCGTGCGACGATTGGATGAGGTCACACAGTCAAATGCTTCAGCGGCATCAGAGATGGCGGCGACAGCCAATGCCCTTGCAGATCATGCAAGCGAATTACAAAAAGCAATCAGCTGGTTCAAAACCCGGGTCATATCGGAAAATCCCTCAAACTTTCAAGCCAACGTAGGCGCGTCTAACCTTGGACAGAAAGCATTAAATCGTACGATGGATGAGAAAAATCTAGGCAAATATTGACGGATTATGAATGGAGCTATCCTGACATCAGCGGCAGGAAACATAACAAGAGACTTTGGAATTAGAGCATTCAGTAATATAAGCTGAGGTATAAGCCCGTGAAAAATGATGCTCGACTCTTTGTTTTTGAGTTTTCTGGTAAAACTTTTGCAGTTCCGCTTGCCTGTGTAGAAGAAGTCATAGAGTTCAGCAATGTAGAAAAATATTTTGGAGTCGTGCCTCATTGCAAAGGGACAGTTAACCACCGTGGTCGCATACTCCCTATTTTTGATCCCTATGGATTGAGTTTTAAGATAGATGCTCAAGTTTGGGGTGGCGCATATATTGTTATTTTAAATATAAATGATGTGATTTTGGGCCTTGCCCTAGAGCGTCATTTAGAGTTGCTGGCTTTAAATCAAGCGCAAATTGATGATTTAAATCCTGCTACTGACCCACCAATAGCTGAGGGAGATGAAAATTCTTACAGCATGCTTGGTTATCATGATCGGGCAATGACATTTCTTTCTCCAAAAATCCTTGCGCCACTCGTAAGAAAGCATTTTGGCAATCAAAATATAGTAAATTACGCAGGTGAACAAGATAACAGGAAAAATGAAAAAAAAACGGAGGAGTATATTATAAGTAGGATTGGTGAAACACTTGTCGCGCATCCTATTGGTTCAGTAATGGAGATTGTTGAAGGTCTGGATGTGATGCCGTTGTTTCGGACAGATCCCTGCCTGAGAGGATTAACAAGCCTTCGGGGTCGTGTCTTATCTTGCATTGATATCTCCGAAGTGCTTAGCTTATCAGAGCGCGGGCTTGACGATCATAGCGTTTTTCTTGTGCTATCAGATAAAGAAGCTGAATTTGTGTTATGTATTGATAATGTTGTCGGCATTCGCTCTTTCTCACCCGACATTTTTCAAATCACAGAGGGTTTATTGCCTCTGGCAGTTAAAGAGATTTTTGATGGGGTCGCTGAGAGTGATCATCACACCTATCTCAGGCTACAGGCCTCAGCTATTGTAGAGTGGGAACGCCTTGCGCCTTTTCGTAAAACGGGCTCTGATAGATTAGGCTAAAATTAGCCTCTTATTGTCTTTTTTCATGTGTTAGCTGATTTGGCGAGCCTGCTGCTCATAAACTAAATTCAATGGTTTATACTCTTTGATATATACATCTAGGTCGTCGATCATTCCAAAAACTGATTAAAATGAATTTCTTGCGGAATTTTATGAGACTATCTTAAAAAGCCAGGATTTTAAAATTAACAAGCAAAAATAAAATAAACCCAAACACCATTTTATTAGCTTTTTTGATAAATTTTCTTGACCTTTGGTTTAACTCTCATTCAGCGGATATTGCCTAAAATTAAGGATATAGTTGTTTCTATATCGACCTTAGGCTTCCAAGGAAGTATAATTTTTATTAAATATTCTTCAGGTGACGAAAATGAAACTTCGTACTTTCACATTAGCTTTTATTATTATTCTTACTTGCTTTGCTGGCGTTAATCTCGTTCTGGGCTATTTTTTGACCAACGCAGAGCATAAAATTGAAGAAATAAATCTTAATATTAAAGAAATGACCTCGCTTTCGGATGAGCTTGTCTTGTCATCACAGTTTCAAACGAGATTCGCTCGCGCCTATGTAACAAATAAAGATCCTAGACGGCTCCTTTGGTACGGGATGATTAATGATATTTTAGACGGTAAAATTACGCGTCCAGAAAATTACGACTTCACCTACTGGGATATGGTTGCTGGTCTCGTCATTCAAGCTCCGGATAATAAAAAAGACGCTCTTTCTATTGAAGATCGGTTTCGTCGAGCGGGTGCTTCAGCCGAAGAGATGAGTAAATTGCAAGAGGCCCGCGGTCTTTTTGTCAAGATGGGGGGGGCAGAAATTCCCGCCATGCACGCGATGAATGGCGAATTTGATGATGGCGCAGGAAACTTTACCCGGAAGGGAAGACCAGACCCTGAAATGGCGAGACAATTATTGTTTAGCGAAGGTTATAATACTGATAATGGCTTGCTGAGTAAGACCAGTCGTGAATTAGCTGGAATGATAAAAAACAGGTTATCGAAAGTCATTAATTCTCAATTAATTTTCAGAGATCAGTTGCTTTCTGCAAATACCTATCTTGGGATGCTAGATTTCTGTTTAATCTTAATCTCAATACTATATTTACGATATCAATTTGCGCGCCGTGCAAAAAAATTAATGCAGGTTATACGAAATATAAGTTCAGGAGATTTTGGCAGCCGCACGCATTTAACGGGCAAGGATGAAATTAGCAATATGGCTCAGGCTGTTGATCATATGCAGGAAAATTTGGCTTCAACCGTAACTGTCGCCTCACGGCTCGCACAAGACGTTGCAGCCGGAAGCAGTCAACTACAGTCAGTAGCTAAAAAAGTTGCAGAGGGTGCTAATGAGCAGGCTGGCTCAGTGCAGGAGACCGCTGCGGCTATGGAGCAGATTACGGCGAATATTCGTCAAAATGCTGACGCCTCAAACAGAACGCAAAAAACATCTGTCAGACTAGCCGAGGAAGCGCGGACCTGCGCGCAGGCGATGCGGCGAACAGCCGCCGCTATGAAGGATATTGTAGATAAGAGTATGGCTGTTGAGGAAATTACCCGTAAAATTGAACTGCTCGCGTTAAATGCCTCGGTTGAGGCGGCGAGGGCTGGTGACCATGGTAAGGGTTTTGCTGTCGTAGCGACTGAGGTTTCAAAATTGGCCGAGCTCAGCAAGGAGGCTGCAAACGCTATCCAGCAATCTTCTGTTGAGGGTAAGGAAACAGCAGAAAACACAAATCGTATGCTCACAGCGCTATTGCCGGAAATAGAAAAAGCTAAAGATCTTATCCAAGGTATCAGTCTGGCGAGCGAAGAACAGGCCACGGGCACGCAACAGGTGAATGTCGCTGTTCGTCGATTGGACGATGTAACTCAGTCAAATGCCTCGGCGGCATCAGAAATGGCTGCGACAGCGAATTCACTTGCTGATCATGCAAGAGAATTAAAGCATGCCATTAGTTGGTTTAAAAAACGGAATCTCAGTGACGGCGAACAAGATGGTGAAAGACATAATGAAATATATGCGTCCCCTACCAGGAAGGTCTTACATTCCTCTGAAGTATCAAATTTAGGTAAATACTGATGTCTTTGCGTCATAGGCATCAAATTTCAAAAGCCTAATGGATTGGATAAGTAATGACTGAGGAAAGATCGTGGTTGGAAGGATGGCAGGCTGACTCAGCCTCCGCGGTCATAGATTTATCAGCACCAGATGGAAAATTGCTACCTGAACTTCTTGAGTTGGCGGAGTTAAGCTTACCTAAAATAATAAAAACGATTGGTGCGCCCACAGATGATGACACTCATGACCAATCCTACCGATTGGTACATTTTATCTTGGGTTTTTGTAATATATTGGCTCTTCAAAAGCCAGCTCATGTTCTGAGTATGGCTGATTATTTGTTGGACATTGGCCGTAATGATGGAGACTATTCCCGCGGATCAATGGACTATGTCATAAAGTTATCCATCAATATGTCTCTGGATATCTTAAGAGAGCTCAGTATCACAGGCGCTTGTGATACTGATACAACAGAAATTATTGAAGAATGCTTGCGTTATATTCGGCCAATCATTGAGCAAGAAAAAGCTAATGCAAGCCAAGGCCTTGTCCCATTAACTAATGAGCCTGAGCAGATCTATTATAAAGATGAAGAAGTTAATAAGCATATATTGGATGAAATTCCGGGTATCTTACCAACCAAAACTGAAGATCAAGAGCCTCGCATACAAATCGCTTCATACGAAGACTATGAAGAAGTATTAATACTGAATACTGAACAGTCCGCCTTGCTCAATGATTTTTGTTCAGAAGTTGAGGAAAATCTTGAGCACATTTCACAGCGTTTGATTGATCTTGAAAGCGCTGGAGGCGGACAAGATATTATTAATGAACTGTTTCGTTCAATCCATACAGTCAAGGGTAGCGCGAGGCTGCTTGGTGTGCGCAAGATCGAAGTCCTTGCGCATGAGATGGAGTCGCTTCTTGGAGATCTTCGTAATAATGTAAGAGCCGTTGATGAGCAGGCGATAGATCTCTTAATAACTGGCAATGGCGCTTTAGTAGAGATGGCGCGAGAGGTCGCAGAACGTAGGCCTTTGGCGACGCCAATCGCTAGAATTCTACAGTCAATTCAGTCAATAAGAACCGGTATTCCTCTGGCTATTTCTGGTGACAAGCAGACTAAGCCTGCGGCATATGCTTCTCAACTGCAGAAGGTCAATCAGCTAGCTCAATCAAAGGTACCCGCGCAAGCAGTAATAAATGAAGAAACACTGCGTGTGCCAACATCAAAACTAGATGATGTTCTGAATACGGCGTCTGAGGTATTTGTGACGCGTATACGTCTTCAAAGTGATATATTGGCGCTCAATCAGGCTGTTGGAGAGCTTCAATCTGTTCTGCAATCAAGCTCTGTAGCCATAGAAACAAATCGGTCAAAGATTATACATGCAACATCCAATCAATTTGAGAAATTATTTTCTAGTCTTTCAGTTTCATCAGCTAGTCCTGACGTATCCAGAAACCGTACTCAAATTCGCGAGTTTCTTGAGGCGGCGCAGTCTCAAAATGAAAAACTTTTTGCGCCAGTAGAACTAAAGCTTCTGATCAAAAAAATAGACTTGTTGCGTAAGCAGCTACAAAAAGATGTTGGAAATTTAGAAGGCTTAAGCAGTCGCCTACAAAGCGGCGCCATGAATTTTCGTATGGTGCCTGTATCGCAATTATTTAATCGTTTTCCACCCCTTG
>DAIRFH010000012.1:0-6391 GCA_036795145.1 Methylocystis sp.
TTATCATGGGATCTTTGATTGTCATTCTGTTGCGTCAATAATATTTAAAAATAAGTTTTTATGTTTTTTTGGTAATCGCGCCTGCGCCCAGTCCCTCGCATCGTGCTTGATCAATACTCTCGCTATTGTAATTATGTCATTAATGACTATCTGATTGAGTAGGTTGTTGTTTTAGGTGGGCCTATAAGGGCTTTGTCTTCCCTGCATCCAAGTCATGTGGAAAGGGGTTAACGCCATGCATTACGTCACGTCGCATAAAGACGTCCACTCGCCTGCCGCGAGTAATATTCTCACTTTTGATCAGAACGGCGTTGTTCGGTCTATTAGAGAGAAATGCGGTCTGATTGAGAATTTATATTCTGGATCGCAGAATTGGATTTTTAATATTGAGCGCAGCAAATACAATAAAAATACCATTGAAGAGCTGATTGGCTCAATTTATCATATGCTTGATGTTATTAATGATGAGTATCATTATCTTGACGCTGCACGGGAAATTGAAAAAGTTTTGTTAAAAATGAATCGCGTAAAAGAAGCGGCTGATCTTTATGCTTATCGCGGAGATAGATTTAACGCTTAAGGGCTGGGTTGTTTTATCCCTTTGTCATCTCTGATGAGGGTTCTATGAAGCTGATGTCGAGGCTGATCTGTCCAGATTGTGGATTTCAATCGCTGGAAGCCATGCCAACTGATGCATGCCAATTTTTTTATGAATGTAAGGGATGTGGGGTTTTGTTAAAGCCCAAGAGCGGCGACTGCTGCGTTTTTTGTTCTTATGGCGATGTTGCGTGCCCGCCCATTCAAATGGCGCGGGAGGTTGGTCCAGATGGCGCATGTTGTTGCGCCAATAAGTGAACAAGAGACGGCGTCTCTTCGCGACGACGCTTTTTTCTCCAGAGACTTTTTATATTTCCTCAAAGGAACCACAAAAGCGTCATTTGTATTTTTTGATTAGACTTTTTCATACCAATGCTTTGATCTGTTTACGATGTTCACGACAGTTAGCATGACGGGAACTTCAACCAATACCCCCACAACAGTTGCGAGCGCGGCGCCAGATTGAAATCCAAATAAAGCGATGGCGGTAGCGACAGCGAGTTCAAAAAAATTACTCGCGCCGATGAGCGCAGAAGGGCCGGCGACGCACCATTCTACGCCAAGTTTACGGTTTAGTAGGTAAGAGAGCCCAGCGTTGAAATAAACTTGAATGAGAATTGGCGTGGCCAGCAGGGCAATAATTAAGGGGTGCTGAATGATTTGCTCTCCTTGAAGGCCAAAAAGGATTATCAAGGTCATCAGTAGAGCAGAGAGTGACAGCGGGGAGAGTTTTTTTAAAACGTTTTTGAGCGCGTTGTCATCGCCAGTTGAAACAAGAGACGACCGCCAAAGCTGAGCGATCACAACGGGAATAATAATATAGAGAATGACTGATAATATCAGCGTATTCCAAGGCACGCTTATTGATGACATGCCTAAAAGCAAGGCTACGATTGGGGCAAAGGCAAAAATCATAATGCTATCGTTCAGCGCGACCTGTGTGAGCGTAAAATGTGGTTCCCCATCAACTAAATTCGACCACACAAACACCATTGCCGTGCAAGGCGCTGCAGCCAGTAAGATCAATCCTGCGATATAGGCGTCAATCTGGTCTGGCGGCAGATATGATCGAAATAAGTGTGAGATAAAAATCCATCCAAGCAGCGCCATGGAAAAGGGTTTAACCAGCCAATTTATGCCGACAGTTACGGCAATGCCTTTCCAGTGCTTTTTGACGTCGCTCAATGCTTTTGGATCAATTTTCAAGAGCATTGGTATGATCATCAGCCAAACAAGAATGGCTATGGGCAGATTAACCTCCGCAAATGTCATGGCGCCAATGATGTGAAAGATCGCAGGTAACGTCTGGCCAAGAAGGATTCCAATAATAATACAAAGACCGACCCACAGAGTAAGATATCTCTCAAAGACGCCCAATGTTGATGAATTTGAAGTCTTATGTGAGGGATTGTGGTCAGCGCTTTGCATTTTAATTTCTCATGTTGTTAAGTTTATTGCGTCTTTTTTTTGGGCGTGGACTTGCAATTCTTTACAAGAATGAACGCCTTTTTTCATAATAGGAGCATTGACATGACTGTTTGTCATGAGTGCTTAGGCTTGAGATAAAAAAGCTTTGTTTATTCATTGCTGCGCGCAACAGGGCGTGAGTTTCTTGATAATAGGCATGCAGACATCCTCACGGCCCCCGCAGCAATCTTTCAGCAAGAAGAGATTGAGTTGTTGAAAAAATTTCAGGTTCGCGCGGTAAATAATAGAACGACCATATCGCGTGCCAGAGATCAGACCTGATCGGCTTAGGATTGCTAAGTGCGATGACATGGTATTTTGCGGCGCAGCTAATTGCTCTGCTAATGCGCCGGCAGCCATGCCCTCTGGTTCATGCTTGACGAGCAGGCGGAATGTCTCAAGGCGCGTAGATTGCGCCAGTGCAGCAAGAGCGGCGATTGCTTTTAATTCATCCATATATCCAGAATAATAGATATATAGAGGCAAGGCAAGGCTCTCTTAAGCCTCAGGACATTTCTTCATGTCCCCTGTCGTCAATGCAGCGCCTGCAGTGCGTGAAACTTAGTTTTCAGGTCAATATTATATGCTGAAACAAAATATATGCTCCAATGCCAATGAGGCCGACGCCGCCCGCAAGCTCCATTCTTTGGCCGGCATGCGCACCTAGCTTTCCGCCAAGATGCAAACCTGTCAGCGTTAGTGTGAAGGTCGTTGCTCCGATGATCATCAGCGTTAAAGGAATATTGTCCGTTAAAAGAGACAAGGTCATGCCAATGATGACGGCGTCTATGCTTGTGCTCATCGCAGTTATGAGGACAAGACGCCAGCTTGGATGGGGGTGCGTGTCTGGATCTGTCTCTTCATAGAGACATTTCCAGATCATTCTTGCGCCAAGAGCAAAAAGGAGAATGAAGGCGATCCAGTGATCATAGTTCTTGATAAAGCCCTCAAAATTTTTACCAGCAAGATAGCCGATTAAAGGGGCGAGCGCCTCAAAGAGGCCAAAGCCAAGAGCAATAGCGATTTTTCGATAAATCGACATTGATGGAAATTTAATGCCCTTGGCGACTGAGGCGGCGAAGGCGTCGGTTGATAATCCGAAAGCAACGATTAATATTTGTAGCAAACTGCGCTCACCAAGGTTTTAAAATAGAAGCCTCAACTTTTGCTTTTCTTTAGCGCAAATGAAAAGAGCTGTTAGCGCTTTTTCTCACATTTTTGATTTTAGAAAGGCGCCATAGCAGGACGAAGGGGTGATGTATTGTTTTTTAACTTGGTTGCAAAGCGCGCCTGGTGTGTTCTAAACTTATGCAACATGAAATGCTGAAATAGATATGTTCAAGCTTGCGGGGTTTGCCATGAAAAGATTGCTTCGTCATGTGATGTGTTTGTGTGTGACGCTTTCTTCAAGCGCAGCCATGGCGCAGGCGACATGTAGCGCAACATTTCTTCAAAATACTGGAGATTTCACCAAGGGCGCTAAGGCGACAGTTTATGACTATTACTATAAGCAAGAGGTTCTTTTGCTTGGCGTAACCGGGGGCTATTTTGATGCGAAGCATCTCAAGCTTGATAAGGGCTGCACCTTAGAGAAGCTTGAACGCCGCTATGATTTGGAAACCGTTCGATAAGCGTGAGAATATTGACGTCGCCGAGGCGTAAGTCGAAGGTCTGGCGGCAAACGTGACTGCGCTGAGGCTCAAAGCTTTTCATTTCTGTCTTCATCTGCGCCCAGCGCATTTTTGACTTTCCTCACACAATCTCTTCGGGCTTGAAACCAAGCTTGCTTGATCCATTTGTGTGACAAAGCAAAAAGTGAGGCATGTAAAGGGTGAGGCATGGCGAATAGAGGAATAAATTTTACCTCGCCATCGATCCTTGCGGCTGCTCTCAGTGCGCTCCTATTTGGCTTCCATATTTATTTAAATTTGGGCGACTATACCGCCGAAAGGGGGCTTGCAGCTTTTGGCCAGATCTTTGCCGTTATTAGCGCCTTTGGCGCGATGGTTTATTTCATCGTCGAGGTCATGATGCATGTGATCGCTTCTTTATCAAAATCACATGATGATTAATTGATCGCAGAGCGGCTTTTTACGCTCATAAGCGGCGCTTGAGCCGCGCATCAGCCCCCTGACATATAGGGATCAGGGATAGGGCGCCCAGCTTGAAAAGCTCGCCTTTGTTGATGGGCTGTGCTAACCCATGGACGCTTTTTTACAGGCTGCGCCACTCGCTCGCTGGGGTGCGCCACAGATGATTGATTATCCTAGAGGTTGATAAAATGTCGGATATTTTCCACGAGGTTGATGAAGACGTTCGTCGTGACAAGACTGTGGATCTGTGGCGTCGCTACCAGACGCCAGTATTTGTTGCTGCCTTTTTGATCGTTGCCGCTACGGGCGCCTATAGTTATTATCAAAACAACCGTCAGCAAGCAGCTGAAAGCGCGAATGCGCGTTATCAAGCCGCCGCTGCCCTGATTAATGATGGTAAAACAGCTGAAGCGGCGGCAGCTTTTGACGCGCTCGCCAAAGATGCGCCTGCTGGCTATGCAAGCTTGGCCCGGATTAGAGCCGCAGAAATTCGTCAAGATAAGGCTCAGGCGATCTCTGAACTCAATGCAATCGCCGAAGACAAGAATGTTGATAAACTCACGCAGCAAGTCGCTCTTCTTCGTGCGGCTCTTCTTATCATTGAAAACGGCGATCGTGAAAAACTAGAGCGCGCGCTTGGTCCTCTTATGACATCAGATGGCGCATTCAGATTTTCCGCTCAGGAATGGAATGGTCTCGACGCCTTGGCTAATGATGATTTTGATGAAGCTGAGCGAGTCTTTGATCAAGTCCTTGCTGATCCGGACGCGCCACAATCCATGCGGCAGCGCGCTGCTGCATATAGAGGCTTGCTGCACGCCAAGCGTGGGCCGAAAAAGGCGCCTGCCGCTGCCGCTTCAGGCGGAGAAACAAGCGGCGGGGTTATTAGCGTCACGCCGGTCATTGAACCAGAACAGGGCGGCGCGCCGCCTCCTGGTTCCGCGCCGTTTGAAACTCGGCAGGGCCAGTAAAGCTCTGCCGTCTACGCGCTTAACAGCGCGGAAGATCGGATATGTCTTTTTCACTTGCGATTATCGGCCGGCCCAATGTCGGCAAATCCACGCTGTTCAACCGTCTGACTGGCAAAAAGCTGGCTTTGGTGGATGATCGGCCTGGCGTTACGCGCGATCGTCGCGAGGGCGATGCCCGTCTTGCTGATCTGCGGTTCAAAATCATTGACACCGCAGGCTTAGAGGAGGGGGCGCAGGCAACGCTTGAAGGGCGGATGCGCGCCCAGACAGAAAACGCAATTATCGCCGCTGACGCTATTCTTTTCGTCATAGACGCGCGCGCGGGCGTGACGCCTGATGATAAATATTTTGCCGATCTTGTTCGACGCGCCGGCAAGCCCGTCATCCTCATTTCGAATAAGGCGGAGGGTAAAGCGGGCGCCCAGGGCGTCATTGAAAGCTACACGCTTGGACTTGGCGATCCCATTCCTTTTTCCGCCGAACATGGCGAAGGGTTGAGTGACTTATACGACGCCCTTCGTATGGCGCTGCCTGACGAAACTGCCGAGATTGAGGAAGACGAGCAGGAGATTGAGGAAGCATATTTTGACGATAATGAAGATGGTAGCGATCTTGATATCACCAAGCCGCTCAGAATAACGGTCGTTGGCAGACCAAATGCAGGTAAGTCGACCCTGATCAATCGTCTTTTAGGCGAGGAACGTCTTCTCACAGGTCCAGAGGCAGGAATAACGCGAGATTCGATTGGCGTCGATTTTAACTGGCGCGGGCGCGCTATCAAACTTTTTGATACGGCGGGATTGAGAAAACGCGCAAGAGTTGTCGATAAATTAGAGAAGCTTTCTGCAGCAGACGCCTTGCGCGCTGTCCGTTTTTCTGAGGTTGTGGTGCTGTTGGTGGATTCAACGATCCCTTTTGAAAAACAGGATCTGACAATTGCTGATTTGGCGGCGCGTGAAGGACGCGCTCTTGTCATTGCGCTTGGCAAATGGGATCTGATTGAAGATCGCGGCGCAAAGCTAAGTCTCTTGCGTGAAGAGGCTGAAAGATTATTGCCACAAGTCAAAGGTTGTCCTGTCGCACCTGTTTCAGGCGCAACAGGACAAGGCATTGATACGCTGATGCAAGCGATTTTCTATACGCATGAGATTTGGAACAAGCGTATCTCCACGGCAAAATTAAATCGATGGCTGCTGTCAACGATTGAGGAAACGCCGCCGCCAGCTGTCTCAGGTCGACGGATTAAAATCCGATATATGACGC
>DAIRFH010000012.1:6401-44011 GCA_036795145.1 Methylocystis sp.
ATATGACGCAAGCCAAGTCTCGTCCTCCTTATTTTGTGATCTTTGGCAATCAGCTTGAAGAATTGCCGGCAAGCTATGAGCGTTTTTTGATCAATGGTTTGCGAAAATCATTTGATTTGCCTGGCGTGCCTATTCGTATTTCGAAGAAGTCTGGCGAAAATCCCTTTGAAGGAAAAAAGCGCCAACGCTGAGTTTATAGCGCCAGTTTAATCTCATGATCCAGGGCGCAGTGTAAGGCTGTAACGAAGTTTCGTTGAAAGCTTGCGTCGCGCATGTATCGTTGTCGGCTTCTTGCTGGCATCTCAATTTGCACGCCGGCGCCCTGGCGTGCGCGATTGCAGATATTGTTGGGGTCGCGTCCACAGAGCGGGTGGCCGTCTGTGACGACTTTTGCCTCAACGCCTCCTTGGGTTAACAGGCGGGTCATGCGATCTCTCAAGGACTCATGCAGTCCGCCAATCCACACGCTTGTCTCATCGTCCTTATCCTTGCGACCATGAATCGTTACGGCAATCTGGGCGCTGTTGAGCAGAGCGAGTGCGCGAGGCTCATCAAAATTCTTTGAGGTTATGTGCAGGCTGGCTCCCCGCGCGCGTTTCTCGAGCGCTTCAAAACCATAAAAAGAGAAACGCGCGCCAGACAGATCTCTGGCGATTTCTAATGTTGCGGGCTCAATGAAGCCGCCGTGCGGGGCCAGAAAAAGGATTGGCGATTCCAGGTCCAAAACATGAATGCGGTAATGACGACCTTCAATTTCACTTTTGGCGAGATCTGCGAAACAGTGGTATCTATCACCCATGCATCTTTCCTTTAAAATCAATTATATCAATATCTTAATAGAAAATCAGGCCTTTTGTCCTGCTCATCCATAGCCTAAAATTCCAGCTTTAACTTGCATATTTCTTGATCTAATCGCTGGACGGGGCGTAGTTTTGAATTATTCTAAGGAACGACCGGCCGGTGCGAATTCATCCAACCGACGGCGTGACATTCTGGAGGAATTAAATGGCAACGCTTAAGGGTAGTAAAACCGAAGCGAACCTCAAAGCCGCCTTTGCAGGCGAGTCTCAGGCTAATCGTCGCTACCTCTACTTCGCTCAAAAAGCGGATGTTGAGGGCTATAACGATGTTGCGACAGTGTTTCGTTCAACCGCTGAAGGTGAAACGGGCCATGCGCACGGCCATCTAGAATTTCTTGAGGGCGTTGGCGATCCGGCAACGGGTCTGCCGATCGGTAAAACAGCTGATAATCTGAAAGCGGCTGTCGCAGGCGAGACCCACGAATATACCGATATGTATCCTGGCATGGCGCGTTCCGCGCGCGATGAAGGTTTTGAGGAGATCGCCGACTGGTTTGAGACCTTGGCGAAGGCAGAGCGTTCTCATGCCGGTCGTTTTCAGCGGGCGTTGGACGAACTGAAATAATCAGTTCGGCTTTCGTTGCGTAAAAATGAATGAAGCAAAGATAGCTCGGCGTGACAAAGACGCCGGGCTATCGTCTTATTAATCTATAGCAAGCGTGGCAAAGCATCATGAGAGAAGGCAGTCTCGAGGCGCCCATCCGACATCCGCTCGATTGGCAAAACCCATCTTTTTATGACGAGGTTGCTCTTGATACTGAACTTCGTCGCGTGTTCGATATTTGTCATGGGTGTCGCCGGTGCTTCAATCTTTGTGATTCATTCCCGCGTTTATTTGATCTCATTGATGAATCAAAAAGCGGCGAGCTGGATACTGTTGACAGCAGCGGATTTAAAAACGTCGTTGACGCCTGCACGCTATGCGACATGTGTTTTATGACAAAATGTCCCTATGTGCCGCCGCATGAATTTGATCTGGATTTTCCCCATCTCATGCTGCGCTATCGCGCCGTTGAAGCCAAGAAGAATGAAAATTCTTCTATTGATCGCGCTCTCGCTGAAACAGATCGAAATGGAAAATTTGCGGGACTGATCGCCGGCGCCGTCAATTGGGCGACGCAAACAAACAATGGCGTTATGCGCATGCTGGAGGAAAAAGTTACTGGCATCGATCGGCGCGCTGAGTTGCCAAAATATGAATCCTGCACGCTGCAAAAGAAAGTAGCCGATCAACCGCCATTGCGTGACATGAGCGCGCCGGCGAAAAACCGTCGCGTCGTTTTTTATGCGAGCTGTTTTGGCGAATATAATGATACGCTCATTGGCGTGTCTGCGCTTGCCGTCTTGGCCAAGAATGGCGTTGAGACCAAAGTTGTTTATCCGCAGTGTTGCGGCATGCCAAAGTTAGAGCAAGGTCTTATTGGCGAAGTGGCTAAAGCCGCGACGGAAGTTTCTCAGGCGTTGGCGCCTTATATTGATGAGGGTTATGACGTTGTCGCGCCAGTGCCATCTTGCGCATTAATGATGAAATTCGAATGGCCGCTCATCCTGCCGGAAGACGAGACGGTGTTAAAGTTATCAAAAGCGACATTCGACCTGTCAGAATATATTGTCGATATCGCGCGCAAGGAAGGGCTGGCTGAGGGCATGAGGCCTGTTGAGGGCGGCGTCTCCTTCCATGTTTCTTGTCATTCAAGAGCGCAAAACATCGGTCAAAAGGGCGCTGAACTGCTGACGCAGATTCCCCAATCAGATGTTAATGTGATTGAGCGCTGTTCAGGTCATGGCGGCGCCTGGGGATATAAGAAAGATCATTTTGAAACAGCAATGAAGATTGGCAAACCTGCAGCCAAGCAATTATATGCTGGAGAGAAGAAATATGTTGTCTCCGAATGTCCGCTCGCAGGCATCCATATTGATCAGGAAATAAAAGCGCTGGACGGCGCAGCTCCAAAACCGGAGCGTGTGTCGCATCCCATCGTCCTTATGGCGCAGGCTTATGGACTATTAGGAGATGACAGCGTCAGCGGCGGGAGAACATAAATGGCCAAGCCTCATACGCTTACGCAAAATGACATCCTGCCTTGGGCTGAATATGCCGCGACGCGTGCAGATCATCGCCGCAGACTGAGCGCCATCAAGCGTAATCGACGCGTCGAGGTCGGACCTTTTGTCAGCTTTTATTTTGAGAGCTTCGAAACCATGTGGTTTCAAGTTCAGGAAATGCTGCATATTGAGAAGGGCGGGCCGGCGCAAATTCCAGATGAAATATCCGCCTATAATCCTTTAATACCCAAAGGTCGCCAATTATGCGCAACCTTTATGATTGAAATCGACGATCCCTTGCGTCGCTCACGCGTATTGGCGGGTCTTGGCGGTATTGAAGAGACGGCCTTTATCGAAGTTGGCGATATGCGCATTGCGGCAAAGGCTGAAGTAGATCAAGATCGAACAACTGCTGAGGGCAAGGCAAGTTCCGTTCAATTTGTCTATTTTGATTTTACCGATGCGCAAGTCGCAGCCTTTTCTCAGGCTAATACGCGTGTGATCTTGGGGCTCACACATCCAAATTATCGTCACATGGCGGTCTTGTCAGAAGCAACGCGTCTGTCGTTGGCGGAAGATTTTGACTGAATATTGATTGCCCATCGCGTCGCTTGCCGCTATGGCGTGATCTAAATTAGTCATTTGAATTGAGTTTTCCGTGACCCTTCCTGTTCTTAGCGATCCTGTTTCTCGCCGTCGTACATTCGCGATTATTTCGCATCCTGACGCCGGCAAAACAACTTTGACGGAAAAACTGCTCTTATTTGGCGGCGCGATCCAGCTTGCTGGCGCCGTTAAGGCGAAGCGTAATGCACAGCAAACGCGTTCGGACTGGATGAGCATTGAACGCGAGCGCGGTATTTCGGTTGTCACCTCAGTCATGACCTTTGAATATGCAGATTGCGTATTCAATCTGCTTGATACGCCAGGCCATGAGGACTTTTCCGAAGACACCTATCGCACCCTTTCGGCCGTGGATGCGGCCGTCATGGTGATTGACGCCGCTAAAGGCATAGAGGCGCGCACGCGTAAGCTCTTTGAAGTCTGTCGTTTGAGAGACATCCCGATCGTTACCTTTATCAATAAGCTTGATCGTGACGGCCGCGATCCTTTTGAACTGCTCGATGAAATTGAAAAAACGCTTGCGCTCGACACAACGCCAATCACCTGGCCAATGGGCGGGGGGAAGGGCTTTGTTGGCACGTATAGATTCAAAACAAAAACGATCCGCAAAATAGACAAGGACGATGAGCTTCTGCAAACCTCGGGGCTGAGCGATCCTGTCTTTGATCAGCTCTTGCCATCAGATGTGATGAGCCATTGGCGGGATGAGGCGATGCTTGCGGAAGAAGGCAGTAAAGCCTTTGACTTATCCGCTTTTCGAGAAGGTCATCTCACGCCAGTTTTTTTTGGAAGCGCTTTGAGAAATTTCGGCGTGCGTGATCTTATCGACGCAATGGCGGAATATGCGCCTTCTCCGCGCGCGCAACAGGCGAACAAGCGTCTTGTCGCAGCAAATGAGCCTAAAATGACAGGCTTCATTTTCAAGATCCAAGCCAATATGGATCCAAATCACCGCGACAGGATCGCTTTCATGCGTGTTTGCTCAGGTAAATTATCACGCGGGATGAAAGCCAAGTTAGCGCGCACGGGCAAACTTATTCCGCTGAACGCGCCGCAGTTCTTTTTTGCGCGAGACCGCTCAATTGCTGATGAAGCTTATGCGGGCGATGTCGTGGGTCTGCCAAATCACGGCGTGTTGCGCATTGGCGATACGCTGACAGAAGGCGAGGATCTTGTTTTTCGCGGCGTTCCAAGTTTTGCGCCTGAAATTCTCAGGCGTATTCTTATTTCAGATGCGATGAAGGCGAAGAAACTGCGCGAGGCGTTACAGCAACTTGCCGAAGAAGGCGTTGTGCAAGTTTTCACGCCGCATGATGGTTCTGGATCAATTGTGGGCGTTGTGGGCGCGCTTCAGCTTGATGTGCTGGCCACAAGGCTGGAGGCGGAATACGGGCTGCCAACGCGTTATGAGCAATCCCGATTTACGATTTGTCGTTGGGTGAGCGCTCAAGACGCAAATAAGCTCAAAGGATTTCTCGACTCTCATCGCTCAAGCATTGCCGATGATCTGGATGGCGCGCCGGTATTTATGTCGACATCAGCTTTTCAATTAAATTATGATTCTGAACGCCACCCCGACATTATCTTTTCTGATGTCAAAGATTATCAAAAATCCTCGGCGTGAGCTTTATCCATCGCCGCGCGCTATCGCTTGTTGCATCCAGACCGCAGCCCGCTCTGCGCGGCAATCCGCCCGCTTTCGGCCCTTAGCGCCCTTCTTAACAGCAAGACCAGGAGGGGTGGTTTTAAGCGCCTTGTGGGGGCAGGATCCGTTTTGGCGCCCAATAGCGACCAAGGTCTTCCCAAATTCGGTCCGGGCGTGATAAGCGGGTCGCCAGCGTCTTGTCTTTTTCGTCGCTCGCTGAGCAGGCTTTGTGCTTTACACATGCGATGAAGCGTTGAAAATAGACGACAGAAACTTCCAGCCGCCCCTAGCTGTGGCGTTCTGGAAATCATACGCGCTCAGTGTGGCGCCAAGAACCAATTCATAGGGAAGTCCATGACCCAATCCGGTTTCTTCACCTCCTCTGTTGCTCAGTCAGATCCCGAGCTCGCCAAGGCGATTGATCTTGAACTCGGGCGTCAACGCCATGAGATCGAGCTGATCGCTTCAGAAAACATCGTTTCCAAAGCGGTGCTTGAGGCTCAGGGGTCAGTGCTGACCAACAAATATGCGGAGGGTTATCCCGGCAAGCGTTACTATGGCGGCTGTCAATATGTCGACATTGCGGAAAATCTCGCCATTGATCGCGCTAAGAAGCTTTTTGGCTGTTCCTACGCCAATGTGCAGCCTAATTCTGGCTCCCAGGCCAATCAGGCTGTTTTTCTCGCGCTGCTGCAGCCCGGCGACACCTATATGGGTCTCGATCTGGCCGCGGGCGGCCATTTGACCCATGGCTCGCCCGTGAACGTCTCAGGACGCTGGTTCAAGCCGGTGGCTTACACCGTTCGTCAAGACGATCACCGTATTGATATGGAGCAGGTGGAGCGTCTGGCGAAAGAACATAAGCCCAAGATTATTATTGCCGGCGGCTCTGGCTATTCTCGTATCTGGGACTTTGAAGCCTTCCGTCGCATTGCCGACAGCGTTGGCGCTTATCTCATGGTCGACATGGCTCATTTTGCGGGTCTTGTCGCCGCTGGCCTTCATCCATCGCCATTTCCGCATGCGCATGTCGTGACAACGACAACGCATAAGACCCTGCGTGGTCCACGCGGCGGCCTGATTTTATGCAATGACGAAGATTTGGGTAAAAAGCTCAACTCTGCTGTGTTCCCTGGCATGCAGGGCGGCCCGCTCATGCATGTGATTGCGGCAAAGGCTGTGGCGTTTGGCGAAGCGCTGACGCCAGAGTTTAAGGCCTATCAGCAACGCGTGAAAGAAAATGCGCAAATCCTTGCTCAGACGCTTGTCGACGCCGGGCTCGCAATTGTTTCGGGCGGCACGGACAATCATTTGATGTTGGTGGATCTGCGGCCTAAAAAAATCACAGGCAAGGCTGCTGAAGCGGCTCTTGGGCGCGCGCATATTACGTGTAATAAAAACGGCATTCCTTTCGATCCAGAAAAGCCGTTTGTAACCTCTGGCATTCGTCTCGGCGCGCCAGCTGCGACATCACGCGGCTTTGGCAAAGAGGAATTCAAGCAGGTTGGCATGTTAATCGTTGAAGTTCTTGATGGTCTTTCCAGCAAGGGCGAAGAAGGCAATGCGGCGACAGAGGCGGCTGTGAAGGAGAAGGTTCACGCGCTTACAGCTAAATTCCCGATTTACTGACGGTTCTTCTCATAAGCGCAGCTCTTCCCAATCTCAGGAAGGGCTGCTCTGGTCTGCGCGAGAGAGCGGCGAGATCTTCTCGCATAGTCTGCGTTAAAGCTTTTTCGTGTGAAGACTTAAAATTATGCTCCCCGCGCGCAAGAGGCGATCAATATGCGCTGCCCTTACTGCGCTTCCTTCGATACTCAAGTAAAAGACTCGCGTCCGGCAGAGGATTCGTCTTGTATTCGTCGCCGTCGTGTGTGCCCGACCTGTGGCGGTCGCTTTACAACTTTTGAGCGCGTGCAATTGCGCGATATTATCGTTGTTAAAAAATCTGGCAGACGGGCTCCCTTCGATCGCGACAAGCTTGTGCGCTCAGTTGAGATTGCCTTACGCAAACGCCCTGTAGAGCCCGAGCGCGTCGAGCGGATGATTTCAGGCGTTGTGCGTCAGTTGGAAAGTCTTGGCGAAGCGGAAGTTGAAAGCCAGCAAATCGGCGAGTTAATCATAGAGGGCCTGCGTCTGCTTGATGCTGTCGCTTATGTAAGATTTGCCTCGGTTTACCGTGATTTTCGTGAAGCGCGAGATTTTAATGCGCTGATTGACGAGCTAGAGAGCGGTGTCGATCCTGATCTCGACGGCGACGCGGACATATGACAAATGCAAAGTCGGCAGAGTCGGCGCCAAATGATGACGTCTATATGGCGGCAGCCCTTGCATTGGGGCGTCGTAACCTTGGACGCACAGCCCCCAATCCCGCTGTCGGCGCGCTGATCTTGAAAGACGGCGTCGTTGTTGGTCGTGGATGGACGGCGCAGGGCGGGCGACCTCACGCAGAGGTTGTCGCTCTCAAACAAGCAGGCGCTCTTGCCCATGGCGCGACGCTTTATGTCACGCTTGAGCCATGTTCGCATCATGGCGTTTCACCGCCATGTGTTGACGCAATCATAACTGCTGGCGTTGCGCGTGTTGTCTCAGCGCTTGAGGATCCTAATCCCCGCGTTGCAGGCGAGGGGCATAAAAGATTGCGCGACGCAGGAATTGCAGTCAGCGTTGGCGCTGGCGCCGCATTGGCGCGCATTGATCATATGGGACATATTCTGCGTATGACGCAGCATCGGCCAATGGTGACGCTGAAGCTGGCGCAAACGGCGGACGGCTACGCCGCTGGCGGGGCGCATGATCCGCGGTTGCACATTACAGGCGCGGTCGCAGACGCCTTTACGCATGTTCAACGATCTCTGCACGACGCCATTATGATTGGCGCAGGGACGGCGCGTGAGGATGATCCGCTGATGACGGTGCGTCTGCCAGCAATGGAAAATTGCAAGCCCTTACGCATTATACTGGATACAAATCTTTCTCTTTCGCCGCGCTCACGTCTTGCAACAACGGCAAAATCTACGCCTTTACTTATCCTTACGCGTGAAGAGACGTCAGATGCGGCAATCAACGCATTAAAACAACAAACAGGCGCAGACATTGTGCGTATGCGCACCGCGGGCGGTCAGATTGATCTGCATTCAGCGTTACGCTTATTGTCAGAGCGCGGCGTTACCCGAATTTTCTGCGAAGGCGGTCCCTGTGTCGCAGAAAGCTTACTAGCGCATCATCTTGCTGATGAGGTTATCTTGCATAAGGCGATTAAGCCATTGGGACATAAGGGCAAGCTGGCGCTAACCGCGGCTTCTGTCGCTATTTTGCAGGATGAGACGCTTTATCGTTTGATCGAGAGCCGCATGCTTGGCGGTGATCATATGACGCGTTATGTGAAGGTTGCTTGATGTTTACCGGCATTGTTACGGATTTAGGTGAGATTGTTTTCGTTTCAGAAGGCGAGAAACTCAAACGCCTCAAGATCTCTTGTTCTTATGAAGCCGATCAAATCGCACTTGGCGCGTCAATCGCCTGTTCAGGTATTTGCTTAACAGTCGTTGCTGTGACGAAAGAATTTGCGCGCACGATATTTGAGGTTGACGTCGGTTTGGAAACGCTGACGCTAACGACTGCAGGCGCGTGGCGCGCTGGCGCAAAGATTAATCTTGAACGCGCGCTTAGGATTGGAGATGAGCTAGGCGGTCATCTGGTGACAGGGCATATTGATGGCACGGCAAAAATTATTTCACGCGACGATCTCAATGCTCACGAGAACGCGCATGAGACGTCCCCTCACGATCATCAAATGACCTGTTTTTGGTTTGAGGCGCCAACGCAAGAACTTGCCTCCTATATTGCAAAAAAAGGCTCTGTTACGGTGGATGGCGTCTCGTTAACGGTAAATGAGGTTGAGAACCGCCGCTTCTCTGTTCTTCTTATTCCGCATACGTTAAAAATGACGACGCTTGGCGCCCGTCAGCAAGGGGATCGCGTCAATCTGGAGGTTGATCTTATGGCGCGTTATGCCGCGCGTCTCCATTTGGCGCGTGAACATGTTTGAGAATGTAGTTTTAAGAGGCGCGCAGCAAAGCCTATATGCGCCGACGCGTTTTATATCCATCCGTCTTATACAATCGCCAAGCAGGATTTGCTTGCGCGCCATTTCTTAGGAGTAGGGGTAGATGGCTGGCTTCGCAGATAATGATGCGCAAGGCCTGGTTGTTCCAGGCGCCCGTATTCTTGTTGTCGCTGCGCAATTTAACAAAGATATTGTTGACTTATTGTGTCAAGGCGCAATGAGCGCTCTATCGCGTGCGCAGGCGGTTGCAACTCTTTTGAGTGTTCCTGGCGCGCTTGAACTTCCAATCGCCGCAGCTATGGCTCTTGATGCGGCAAAAGCAGCCGGCGCGCCTTATGATGGTTTTGTTTCGCTGGGCTGCGTTATCAGAGGCGACACCTATCATTTTGAAATTGTCGCCAATGAAAGCGCACGCGCCTTGATGGATCTTGCCGTGGCGTCCCGCCTGCCATTTGGCAATGGGATCCTGACAGTTGATAATATGACGCAAGCGCTTGTGCGTGCGGATCCGCTGCAGGGCGACAAGGGCGCTGATGCGGCGCAAGCGGCGGTGGCGTTAGTTGCGTTAAAGAGGGGCCTTGCATGAGTCTTGATCAACGCTCGGCCGCGCGACTGGCGGTCGTTCAGGCGCTTTATCAAATGGAAGTGTCAGGAAAAGGCCTGAATGAAATCTTCGCCGAATATGAAGCGCATTGGCTTGGACGAGAGATTGAAGGCGCGCAGTATAAACCAGCTGAGGTTGGTTTTTTTAAAGATATTTTACAAGGCGTGTTAACAGACCAGGTCGCGATTGATCAGCAGATTGACCATGTCTTGGCAGGCGGATGGCCTTTGGCGCGGATTGAATCGGTGATGCGCGCAACCTTACGTGCAGGCGCCTATGAAATGCGCGCTAGAAAAGATGTGCCGTCTCGGGTCGTGATCACAGAGTATGTTGATGTTGCGGGCGCTTTTTTTGGTCCAAATGAGTCAGGTATGGTGAATGCTGTTCTCGATCGAATTGCGCGAGAGGAGAGAAAACAGGAGTTGTCATAAGTCGCAACAACAGTGACAGACAAACCAACCATGCGCTTTTGCGAAGATGACTTAATTGCAAATTTTTTTCTGCCGCTCGCCGGTCCTGCGGCGCTCGGATTAAAGGACGATACAGCGCTGATGACGGCGCGTCCTTATCCGCTTGCCGTCACAGCGGATATGCTGGTCGCTGGGGTTCATTTTTTTGCCGATGATCCTCCTGAGCTCATTGCCCAAAAAGCCTTACGGGTTAACCTGTCAGATCTTGCCGCCAAGGGCGCGGTTCCGGTGGGCTTTCTTCTGTCCATCGCCTTACCCATGGATTGGACAAATGATTGGCTTGGCAGGTTTGCTGGCGGCTTGGCGCAAGATGCGCAGGAGTTTGCAACCCCGCTTATCGGCGGCGACACCTCGTCAACGCCGGGTCCGCTCACCATTGCGATTACGGCGCTGGGGGACGCGCCAAGATTTATTGCGCGCAGCGGCGCAGCGCTTGGCGATGACATTTATGTCTCTGGACCCATTGGCGACGCCGCTCTTGGACTGAAGCTTCGGCAGGATCCTGCCAGATTTGAGCAAATAAGCATGCAGGCGCGCGAGGCCATTTTGGCGCGTTATCTCCTGCCGCACCCAAGACTTGATCTTAGGGGGGTTCTTAGAGGCTTTGCGACCGCCGCCATGGATATTTCAGACGGATTGATTGGCGATTTGGCAAAATTAACGCGCGCCTCTGGCGTGAGCGCAGAGGTCGCCATCGCCGATATCCCGTTCTCTGCGGCCGCAAAACAGGCGCTGAGCCTCGATCCAAGCCTTTTGGAGACGGTCCTGACTGGCGGCGACGATTACGAAATCCTCTTCACCTGCGGCCAAGGTTTTACGCCGCCGCCTGGGATTAGCCGCATTGGCCAGATCACGGCTGGTTCCGGCGCGCCGTTATTTAAAGACGCGTCTGGCGGCGCCTGCGTTTTCCCCAGTGGATCCTACCGTCATTTTTGACAAGATGTCGCAGCCTGGCGTTGCCCCAGAGACTTGTTTCTGGCACAAAGCGCGGTGGCTGCGTCTCCTCGCGTTCTAAGCCCGCCCGCTGGGTGAAATTTTTCGAACTGCGAAAATGTCATTTTCTCAATTTTGTCCGTCACAACATCTGACTTCATAAAAGGCGAACCCATTATGGTCTTGTTCCTCACCATTGTTTTTGGGCTGATGTCCATCGTTTACGGCGTCAAGACGTCACAGGAGTTGCTTGCGGCAGACGCTGGCTCTGCGCGCATGCAGGAAATCTCTGGCGCGGTCGCCGAAGGCGCGCAGGCCTATCTCAACCGTCAATATAAAACGATTGGCATGGTGGGCGGCGTTATTTTTGTTGTGTTGGTGATTCTGCTCGGCTGGGCTGTCGCTTTTGGCTTTTTGATCGGCGCAACGCTTTCTGGCGCCGCCGGATATATCGGCATGAATGTGTCCGTGCGCGCGAATGTGCGCACGGCTCAGGCAGCGACACAGTCGATTGCCGCCGGCCTGGATATTGCCTTTAAAGCTGGCGCGATTACCGGCCTGCTCGTTGCCGGCCTGGCCTTGCTTGGCGTTGCTGTTTATTACGCCATTCTGACTTGGTTTGCAGGTTATTCGCCTGCTGACCGCACTGTGGTTGACGCGCTTGTCGGCTTGGGCTTTGGCGCATCGCTGATATCAATTTTTGCGCGACTTGGCGGCGGCATTTTCACCAAGGGCGCCGATGTCGGCGCTGATCTCGTCGGCAAGGTTGAAGCCGGCATTCCAGAGGATGATCCTCGCAACCCAGCAACGATTGCTGATAATGTCGGCGATAATGTCGGCGATTGCGCCGGCATGGCGGCAGATCTTTTTGAAACGTATGCTGTGACTGTCGTTGCGACCATGGTGTTGGCGTCAATCTTCTTTTCTGGTCAGGCAGGTCTTTCTTCCGCCGTCGTCTATCCGCTCGCGATCGGCGGTCTTTCCATTCTGACGTCGATTGCCGGGACTTATTTCGTCAAGCTTGGCAATGATGACACCCCCTGGGGCAAGATTGCCGCGCCATATTTTGAAAAGATTGGCCTCAAAGACGACTCCATCATGGACGCCCTTTACAAAGGCTTGATTGCAACTGGCGTCTTATCAATTGCAGGTCTGTTCCTTGCGACAACCTTTACGGTTGGCTGGGGCGAGATCGGTAAGGCGAATGGAGAAGCCATTCATGGCTATGGCCTCTTCTTGTCCGGGGTTATTGGTCTGATTGTTACGGGCGCAATCGTCTATATCACCGAATATTACACGGCCACGGGTAAGCGGCCTGTGGTGTCAATTGCACAGGCCTCAGTGACAGGTCATGGCACCAACGTCATTCAGGGCCTGGCGGTCTCTTTAGAGTCAACGGCAGGACCGGCTCTTGTCATCGTTCTGGGCATTATTCTGACCTATGAACTCGGCGGTCTTTATGGAACAGCGATTGCTGTGACGACGATGCTTGGTCTTGCCGGCATGATTGTCGCCCTCGACGCTTTTGGTCCAGTGACAGATAATGCGGGCGGCATCGCGGAGATGGCTGGTTTGCCAAAGGAAGTCCGCCACGCAACCGACGCGCTGGACGCTGTTGGCAATACGACGAAGGCGGTCACCAAGGGCTATGCAATTGGTTCCGCGGGTCTTGGCGCTTTGGTTCTCTTTGCCGCCTACACGAACGATCTCAAGCATTTCATTGAAACGGGCGTGCCGTTTTTCAAGGGGATCGATAAGGTCGACTTTGACCTGTCCAACCCTTATGTCGTTGCTGGCCTGATCTTTGGCGGCTTGATCCCCTATCTCTTTGGCGGCATCGCCATGACGGCCGTTGGTCGCGCAGCCGGTTCCGTTGTTGTTGAGGTGCGTCGTCAGTTTAAGGAAAAGCCAGGCATTATGACAGGCGCGGAGCGTCCTGATTATGGCCGGGCCGTCGATATGCTGACACAGGCGGCGATTAAGGAAATGATTATTCCCTCGCTCCTGCCTGTTCTGGCCCCGATTGTCGCCTTTATCGTGGCGTGGATCCTCGGCGGAAAGGCCAACGCCTTTGC
Source organism: Methylocystis sp. (assembly GCA_036795145.1). GTDB lineage: Bacteria > Pseudomonadota > Alphaproteobacteria > Rhizobiales > Beijerinckiaceae > Methylocystis. The sequence goes on from DAIRFH010000012.1 coordinate 19,725, forward strand.
CGCACTTGGCGCCTTGCTGCTCGGCGTGATCGTCAATGGTCTTTTTGTTGCGATCTCGATGACCTCGGGCGGCGGCGCCTGGGATAACGCCAAAAAGTCTTTCGAGGATGGCTTTGTCGATCAAGACGGCGTCAGACATCTCAAAGGCTCAGATGCACATAAGGCCTCAGTGACCGGCGATACTGTCGGCGATCCCTATAAGGATACGGCGGGACCTGCTGTTAATCCGGCGATTAAAATCACCAATATTGTCGCCTTATTGCTGCTTGCAATTCTGGCGCACTGAGTTGGGTAGGATTGTTTGATTGAAAGGCGGGGGCGACCCCGCCTTTGTTATTTTTCATATAAGGGTCGCAGTTTTATCTGCGCTAGCCTATAAACGTCATTCCTATGGCGCATTCATTTTTTTGCTTACACACGCATGGATTTATCCGCACGGCCGTAGCGACGCCGCGGTTGCGCGTTGCCGACCCCTTTTTCAATGCGCAGCAGACAATAGAGATGGCGCGCGAGGCGGATCGACAAAACGCTGCGCTTGTTCTGTTTCCCGAATTGGGGATCTCTGCCTATGCGCTGGATGATCTTTTACAGCAAGAAGCATTGCTGCAGGCGGTTGATGCGGCGCTTGGTCAGATTATTGAGGCCTCTTGCGCATTCAACACGCTCCTTATCATTGGCGCGCCGTTGCGCTGGCGTGGCCGGCTTTACAATTGCGCTCTTGCGATTTTGCGCGGCAAAGTTCTCGCTGTTACGCCAAAAACCTATTTGCCAAATTATCGCGAGTTTTATGAAAAGCGGCATTTTTCCTCTGGCGCTTATGTTAGCGGCGAAGAGATTGTCATCGCCAATCAGCTTGCGCCATTTGGCTGTGATCTCTTGCTTGAGGCGCGCGATGTCGCAGGCTTGATCCTACACATGGAAATTTGTGAGGATGTCTGGGTTCCGATCCCGCCCTCTGCGCGCGCCGCTCTTGCTGGCGCCACTGTGCTGCTGAATTTGTCGGCGTCTAACGCCATCATTTCAAAATCCGATCACCGACAAAGGCTATGTGCGGCGCATTCTGCAACATGCTTATCCGCCTATCTCTACTCAGCCTCTGGGCAAGGAGAGTCAACGACAGATCTCGCCTGGGACGGCGAGGCGATGATTTATGAAAATGGCGTTCTGCTGGCGAAAGCGAAGCGGTTTTCCAATGAACCGCAGCTCGTCGTCGCAGATCTTGATCTTGGTCTTTTAGCCGCAGAGCGCTTACGTCAAAGCTCCTTTGGCGATTGCGCAGATTTAGAGGCTGGAGAGCGTGATTATCGGCGCATTCATTTTGATCTAGGATTGCCTGATGATTGCGATTTCGGTTTGCGGCGTGAAATTGCGCGCTTTCCTTTTGTGCCAAGCGATGAGACTCGTTTAACAGAGCTCTGTTATGAAGCGATAAATATTCAAGCGCATGGTCTTGCCCAACGCATACGCGCGACAAAATTAGAAAATATTGTGATTGGCGTTTCTGGCGGGCTCGATTCAACGCACGCCTTGCTTGTCGCCATTACGGCTATGGATCAGCTTGGTCTGCCGCGTCACAATATTCTTGCCTATACGCTACCGGCATTTGCGACAACAGATCGGACAAAATCAAACGCCTTAGCCTTGATGCGCGCGCTTGGCGTGAGGGGCGAGGAAATAGACGTCTCGCACGCCTGTGTTCAGATGCTGAAGGATATTGATCACCCTGCAGCCCAAGGCGTTCCACAATATGACGCAACATATGAGAATGTGCAGGCTGGCGCGCGCACCTCGCTGTTGTTTCGTCTTGCAAATTTAAACAATGCGCTTGTCGTTGGAACGGGAGATCTCTCTGAACTTGCATTGGGGTGGTGCACATATGGCGTAGGCGATCACATGTCGCATTATAATGTTAACGCCTCTGTGCCTAAGACATTAATTCAGCATTTGATACGGTGGTATATAAATAATGGCGAATGTGATCACGCCACAATCAATGTTTTGAATGATATTTTATCAACTGAAATTTCTCCAGAACTTATTCCAGGTGAGACAATCCAAAGAACGCAAGATGTTGTTGGACCTTATGAGTTGCAGGATTTTAATTTATTTTATGTCACGCGTTATGGTTTTTCGCCGCCAAAAATAGCTTTTCTTGCATGGCATGCCTGGAAAGATGCCGCTCAAGGCCATTGGCCTTATGGGTTGAATGAGCCCCAGCGCCATGCTTATGGCGTTATAGACATTAAGCGTTGGCTTGAGGTTTTTATCAGGCGTTTCTTTGAGACCGCTCAATTCAAACGCTCCGCCATGCCAAACGGACCAAAGGTGAGTTCAGGCGGCTCCTTGTCTCCCCGCGGCGATTGGCGCGCGCCAAGCGATTCAAGCGCGCAGACATGGCTCAAGACGCTTGAGTTGATTCCATGATCTCTTTTATGCTGACGATATGATTGACGCTTAAGCATTATTTTTAAAACAACGCGACCGCGGGCCTCACCGTATCAAGAGCAGATGGACAAGGGAAAGAATAAGTATGTCGTCAAGCGAGGCGGGCTGTCTTGTCCTTCATGAGCTGCCAGACGGTTTTCTTGATTGCGCGCCCGATCAACTCGTCAATCTTTTACCACACCCAACGCTCATTGATCTGCGCGGGGAAGATCCTCGGGCGCTTTTTCTCTCGACGCTTCTTCACGGCAATGAAGAGAGCGGTCTTAAAGCCGTACAGCTGTTCTTGCGACGCCATTTGTCTCAAGGATTAAAACGCTCGCTCTTATTATTTATTGGCAACCCGCGCGCAGCATCGCAGGGACGACGAACATTGCCTGGAGATCTGGATCATAACAGGATCTGGCCAGGGGGCGTTGTTGGCGATGACCCGCTCGTTTTAATGGCGCGCTTTGTTTATGAATATGCGCAAAAGCGTCGCTTATTCGCCAGCATTGATATTCATAACAACACCGGCTTTAATCCGCATTATAGTTGCACAGCAAAGCTTGATGCGCGCTCAATCGCCTTGGCTAAATTATTTTCAAATATCATTGTTCATTTTGAACGACCGCTTGGAACGCATGCGGCGGCTTTTGCAAATCTTTGTCCTGCGATGACAGTTGAATGCGGTAAGGCAGGCGAGAGCTCTGCTGTCTTACACGCCCTTTCGCTAATAGAATCCTGCATGAGCCTGACGGATTTGTCGCCGTCTTTGAACGAGTCTGACGAGCTCTTCTTGTTGCGCACATGCGCAATTGTCAGGCTGCCGCATGACGCCAGTCTTTCATTTGATGGTCGTCTGGCTGATTTTATGTTTCGTAAAGATTTAGACAGTCTCAATTTTAAGGAATTGGCGGCGGGCGCGCATTTTGGATCGATTAATAATCAATCCATGCGTCTGGAGATTTTACCCGGCGATGGCTTTGACTCCACGCCAGCGCAATATTTTGATTATGCAGAGTGTCAGATACGCATGATAAGATCTGCAATACCCGCCATGCTGACGCTGGATCCTCTTGCCGTCAAACAAGACTGTTTATGCTATTTTATGCATCGCATTAATTTAGAAGGGCGGCTGTTATAAGGCGTCTGCGTCGCAAGTGACGTGAAAATGGGCAACCACAGGCGCATGCAAGGATCCTGCTATTGGATCTTTTGCGGCGGCTTCATCTTGGAGGTCTTCGTTAAAGATGCGTGTTTGACGCCAGCAGGCTGCAAGCGCGGGTGACGCTAAAATATGATCGAGAAGCTTTGTTTTTCCGGCATGGATCACGCTATAGGCATGAGCCTTGTCTACCCGCTCTTCTAGACTAACAAGCATGCGCGCATTTTCTTCCGCCTCATCTTGCGCGCCACGCAGTAATTGTGTTGGCGCGTCATGCGCATCAGCATTAAAATCGCCACAGATTGCAATCAGCGGATCATGTTCTACGTCAAAAATATTTTCGGCAAATAGCCTGACTTCAAGCGCCTGTCCTTCGCGCTTTAAGGCGGCTATGTAATAACCAAGCAATTTGGCGCGGCTGGAGGCTTGGCCTCTTGCGCTTATCACGGGCGTAGGTCGCGGCGCCCGCAAATGCACATTAAAAATATGCAGCCTTTGGCCTGTTGGCAGAATGAGGCTGACATAGAGAGCTGGACGATCCCATTCTATGAGGATTTCTTGCGGCTTTACGCCATTATCTAGAGGCGGACGCCATGACCAGCGTGGGATCAGCTCATGATAAATTTGTTGACGATGCTCAAATGGCCAGCGACTGAGGATAACGACATTATGGATATCATTAGGCGCGTCTGTGTCAGGACGCAGGGTCGATGAACAGTAAAAATTTTCATAAATAGTGTTCTCAAATAGCTTGCTTAGGGCGACAAATTCTCTTTTGTGATGCTTATGGGGTTTTTGAGCGTTGATTTCCTGCAAACAAATAATGTCAAAGTCCAAGCTGTTGAGCTTTGGCTCCAATGCATCGCGGCGTATCTTAAAAGCTTCCGGATGTTGTCTGGAAGAGGTAAGATTTTCGAGGTTAAAGGTCGCTATGTTAATCTTGAGCATCGGGTAATGTCGTTCTTTGTTGACCAAAACACCGCAATAAGGTCTCACCCGTTTCTGTCATTTTAGGATAATATCTTTCAACCGGGATGGCTATTGCCGGCAACAATCTGTTTTTAGGGAGTATGGCGCTGTGTCTATTTTTGATGGGATCCCTTTTTTTTCAGGGCTTGACGCCAAACGCATCGAAAAATACGGCCGTCAATGTCAGCGTAAGCGTTTTGTTGAGCATGAGCTGGTTGTGGATTTTGAGGATCTTTCAAAGGACGTCTATTTTATTGTTGCTGGCGACGTGCGTGTCCTTAACCGGACGGCCTCAGGCAAAGAAGTTATTCTTGGCGATTTTGGCGCTGGCAATTTTTTTGGGGAGATGGCGGCAATTGATGATGCGCATCGATCGGCCAATGTCACGGCCCTTACCAATGCAGAGGTCTTGATCGTGCCGCCGACGATCTTTCGTGAGATTATTTATAGTGAGCCCAAGATCTGCGAGAGGCTCATGCGACTCTTTACAGAACGCGTGCGTCTGCTCAATGCGCGGTTGTTTGAACGCAGCGTCTTAGATTTGCGGCATCGTCTTTATGCAGAACTTTTGCGCATGTCGATAAAGCGAAAGGGCGTCAAGGATGAGATGATTATTTCTCCGCCGCCATTTCAGCATGACCTTGCCGCGCGCATTGGCTGTCGACGCGAGCAGGTAAGCCGAGAGCTCACGGCAATGATTGAAGACGGGTTGCTTGAAAAAATACGGGGCGGGCTCGTGCTTCCGCGCCCAGCCCTGTTAAAAAAACGTATTCAAGACGCCATGAACGAGACGGAATAGGCGCTTTGCCTTGTTTTGTTGTTTTTTACGCTTTGACTGTTGCGGCGATGTTCCGAGTGCGGAATATTGCAGGATGCTCAATTAAGTTGTTTAAGGCGTTTGGATTAATTTTGGCCTCAAGCATCAGTGCAATCTTTCTTGGGACGATTTTATTGAAAAAACATCTGGCTCATTGCGCATGACACAGGCGATTATTGACAGCTCTTGGCGTCAGATTTCACTTGCGCATAAGACGGGCGCTTTTGAAGCCTTGGCGCGGGGATATAGCGATCCGTCGCGGTGCTATCATGATTGGAGCCATCTTGAGGATTTGTTGAGTAAGCTTGAGGCGCATAAGGGTTTAACGACGCGCTCGGATTTGATTTGCGCTGCGATCTTTTGGCATGACGGCGTTTACGTTACGCGCGCAGAGGACGGCGCTGTCCGCTTGGATGAGGATAATGTCAAAGCAAGCGCAGCGCTATTTGAAAGTTTTTCAGCTTTCTCCGCCACAGATACGCAGGCGGTCCGCGATCTTATCCTCGCCACAGCGACACATCTGACAGCGCAGCCCTCCATTCAATATTATGATGGCTTTGGACGAGATATGGATTTTTTTCTTGATCTTGACTTGTCGTCTCTGGGCGCAAGCTGGCCTGTTTTTAGAGACAATCTGGACCGGATACGGGTTGAATTTTCTTTTGTGCCGGAACAAGAATTCTATCACGATCGTCTAAGGATGTTTGACAAGTTCTTAAGTTATGGCGACAGGCTTTTCAGGCTGGACGCATCCCGCGCGTTGTGGCTCGCGCAAGCGCAATCTAATATAGCGCGCGCTAGTCAAGAATTAATTGACAGTTTAAAAAACTAACCAAACAAAAACGGCGCTCGAAAGCGCCGTTTGTTTTTCTTAAAGGCAAACTTACTTAGTAGTTGTAAGCGCGCTCGCCGTGATCGGTGATGTCGAGACCTTCGCGTTCGCGATCCGTCTCAGGCCTGAGGCCAACAATAAGATCAACGACCTTGTAGAGTATGGCGGAGCCGATGCCTGACCAAAGCAGCGTTGCAACAACAGCCGTTGCCTGCGCTTTCATTTGGGTGACAAGGTTATAGGCGCCAGTAAAATCCACAAGATTGGTGTAATCGGTGATGCCGATGCCGCCAAGTTCTGGGTTAACCAATATGCCTGTGGCAAGCGCGCCGGTAATGCCGCCGATACAATGGACGCCGAACACATCGAGCGCATCATCATAACCGACCATCTTTTTAACGACATCAACAAAGAACACGCAGATCGGGGACACGGCCAATCCAAGCACGATGGAGCCCATTGGTCCCGCATAGCCTGAGGCTGGCGTGATCGCGACGAGGCCGGCGACGGCTCCTGTGATCATGCCAAGGAGAGATGGTTTCCCTTTCAAGATCCATTCGGCCACCATCCACGACAAGGTCGCTGCGGCAGTCGCCACCATCGTGTTGACGAAGGCAAGCGCTGTTGTGCCATTGGCTTCGAAGTTTGAGCCGGCATTAAAGCCAAACCAACCCACCCACAACAGTGAGGCGCCAATCATCGACATCGTCAATGAATGCGGCGCGAAGGTCTCACGCCCAAAGCCGACGCGACGACCAACCATAATGGCGCCAACAAGGCCCGCAATGCCGGCATTGATGTGCACGACCGTGCCGCCGGCAAAGTCGAGGGCTCCCTTGCCAGCCAGCCAGCCAACGGCTGCCGTAATGCCATCGATTTTGGCTTGAGCGGCGGCTTTATCCGCATCGCTTGTTGCGGCGGCAAGCTGTGTTGCAGCGTCAACCAGAGCGTTTGGATCCGCCACGCCCCAAACCCAGTGCGCCACGGGGAAGTAGATCACTGTCACCCAGAGCAGCACAAAGAGAAGGACGGCAGAGAACTTCATGCGCTCTGCAAATGCGCCAATGATCAGCGCTGGCGTGATCATGGCGAAGGTCATCTGGAACACCATAAAGGCATATTCCGGAATGACGTGACCTGGCGTGAATGTTGGCGCAATCGATGCGATCGTGACGCCTTTGAGGAAAATCTTATTCAGGCCGCCAATATAAGGGCTAAGCGCGCCGCCATCGCCAAAGGCGACAGAGTAGCCATAAACAGCCCAAATCACGCCAACGAGCGCGACAATCGCAAATGTCTGAGAAAGGATGGAGAGCATGTTTTTTGTGCGGACCAGACCGCCATAAAACAAGGCCAATCCTGGAATTGACATCATGAGAACGAGTAAGGTCGATACCAGCATCCAGGCTGTATCACCTGGATTTGGCGTCGGATCATTGCCGGCCAGGGCGGGAGATATCAGCATGCAGAATGCTGTTCCCGCGACAAGCGAAGACGCTTTTGCGCTTCGTGGCAGAAGAACTGTCATAAGGTAGCTCCTGAGTTTCGCGGAAGAAATTAAAGGGCGTCTGAATCGGCTTCGCCGGTTCGGATGCGGACAGCGCGATCAATCGGGGCGACAAAAATTTTCCCGTCGCCAATTTGACCCGTGCGCGCGGTTGATGCGATCGCATCAACGACTTTGTCAGCAAGATCCGCAGGCACTGCCACTTCCATTTTTAATTTTGGAAGAAAGCTGACGGCATATTCTGCGCCGCGGTAGATCTCAGTGTGCCCCTTCTGACGGCCGAAGCCTTTTACTTCTGTGACGGTCAACCCGTGCACGCCGATTTCGGTCAGCGCGTCGCGCACCTCATCGAGCTTGAACGGCTTGATGATCGCTATGACGATTTTCATCTGCCAATCCCGTTTTTTGTCTACATAAACACCGCGTGCACGCGTTATGAAACGCGCCACATGCGGCTGTGCAGTCATAAATTAACGATGCGAGCGCATCGCCGGCATATCTAGTTCAAATGCCGTGCCAACTAAGCCGGAAAATCAAAAAACTGGGATAATTAATGGCGATGGATCATCGCCATTGGCTCTGTTTGAAGATCAAGGGCGCAAAATAGGGCGCCTTTTTCTCATTCTCTCTGCGCCTAAATTTTAATAGGCTTAAGAATATGCTTAAATATTAGCCTGGCGCCTATTATTTATCACGCAGACGAATGAGGCCTTCTTGTGCAACTGAGGCGACCAGCGCCCCGGCGCGCGAAAAAATCTGACCGCGGGTGAGGGCGCGCGCCTGCCCAGATATGGGAGACTCCTGGGCAAACAGCAGCCAATCGTCGACCCATGCGTCGCTATGAAACCATAGGGCATGATCAAGGCTCGCTACTTGAAGCTGCGGATCAAAAATTGTGCGCCCATGCGCCAATAAAGCCGTATTCAGCAAGGTCATGTCTGAAAGATAGGCGATGAGGGCGCGATGCAGCGCCTGATCTTGCGGCAGGCTTTCTTTCATCCGAAACCAGATTAATTGCCGAGCCTTAGGCGGCTGCTCCGGCAGCAGCACATCTTGGGGAGACACAATGCGCATCTCCAAGGGGCAGGGTCGTTCGAGCCAGATTTTTGCTGGTTGCGGCAGAAAACCTTGGAACCTTTTGATCAAAGCGTTTGCGTCGTCCAGGCTCTCGGGATCAGGGACGGAGGGCATCGGCGTCGCATGCGCGAGCCCATCTTCTTGCGCCTGAAACGACGCCGTTAATGAGAAGATGATGCGCCCATCTTGAGACGCGTCACAGCGTCTCGTTGTAAAGCTTTTGCCGTCGCGCAAACGCGCTACAGTGAAGTCTATCGGCCGACGCGGATCGCCGGCAAGGATAAAATAAGCGTGCAGGGAGTGAACAGGTCTGTTTGTCTCAACAGTGCGCGTGGCGGCGACAAGGGCTTGCGCAACAGCCTGTCCGCCATAGACCTGTTTACCTGCTGTGGCGGGACTATAGCCGCGGAAGCAATCCTCCCCAATCTTTTCCAAATCGAGGAGATCGACAATGTCGCTGACAGGCCGATCGCGCTGATGTGTCGAGATCAATCTAATTTTCGCGCTTCTTCCGGCAGCATGATGGGAATGCCGTCACGGATTGGATAGGCGAGTTTTGCGGAGCGCGAGATCAGTTCCTGACGCGCGCGATCATATTCCAAGGTTGTTTTTGTTAGCGGACAGACAAGTATTTCCAACAGTCGCGGATCAATCTTGGTTGGCTCTGTGTGATTGACCGTTTGGCTGTCATTTTGTTCCGGCGTGCTCATCGTTTAATAAATCCCTTAAATGTTGCAGGTCACAAGATCGCGCTAATGCCATTGGGATGTTTGCGCGCCGCGTTCAGCTAAATTCATTTTCGCCAGCGCGACAAGCGTCTCTGCACGCGACTTTAGATCGATGGCCTCAATTAACGCCTGTTTTTCATTTGCGCCAAAGGGACACATCATTGATAGCGCATTGACAAGCGTTTCCGTTGGCGCTGCGTCAATGCTGCCCCAGTCGATTTCTAGATTTGAAGCCTCTGCAAACATGCGCAGCATTGCGATCATGCCGGGGCGATCGACGGCGTTTTCACCGGCGCCGGGCAGCAGATCTGATGAAAAGCGCAGATAGTCTACTTCAAAACAACGGTAAGGCGTTGTTGAGGTTGTCTCCGCTACAGTTGCAAAACGCGCCACGCCGCTCAATGTAATGAGATAACGTCCGTCGCCTGTTTCAACAAATCGCGTAATCCGCCCCATACAGCCCACCTGAAAAAGTTCAGAGGATCCCGCTTCGTTCTTGTGCGGCTGGATCATGCCGATGACGCGGTCGCCTGCAAGAGCGTCCTCCACCATCGCAAGATAGCGCGGTTCAAAAATATTCAGCGGCAATTCACTGCGCGGCAGCAGTACAGCGCCAGGCAGCGGAAAGACCGGTATGATCAAGGGCAGTTGCGCAACAGTCTCATATGGACGATTGAGGCTCATTGTGACGTATGATCTCCGTTATGAAAACAACAGTCCCGACAAACGACGGCGCGCACTGATTGTCGCTTTATCCATCGGTCCCCAAGCCTCAAAAAACTGGACGAGCTGTTTTCTGGCTCCGTCATCATTCCAACTACGATCCTTTTTGATGATTTCAAGGAGCGCTTGGGCCGCCTCATCACGATTATCTTTGGCATTGAGACCAAGCGCGAGATCAAAATAGGCCTGCAGGTCATTTGGATTGGCCCGCACTTTCTGCTGCAGCGCCTCTATCTCATCGAGATTGGCGGCCCGCTCCATTGTATCGATGATCGCCAAGACGGCGCTAACGTCACTGTCTTTTTGCAAGCTCTCTGGCAGTCTTTCAATCAATGTCCGCGCTGATGCTGTTTGTTGCGCGGAAATATAGAGACGCGCGAGCATTGCAAAAGCTTTTGGATCAAATGGCTCTTTTGCTGTGAGTTGCGATAATAACGCATGCGCGCCTGCCGCATCGCCCGCAACAATCATTTCTTGCGCGATCTTGAGTGCGTCCTCTTCATCCTGGATTGGACCAAGAAGACGTTCAAGGAAGCCTTTAATTTGTTCTTTTGACAATGCGCCGACAAATCCATCAACGGGTCGACCACGTTGAAAGGCGACAACAGAGGGTAATGAGCTAATTTCGAGCTGTTCAGCGATTAGTCGATCTGTTTCAACATTGACGCGAACAAGATCTGCCTTGTCCTGCGTTGAGCCGATGAAGCGCTCAAGCAAAGCTTGTATTTGATTGCAGGCTTGCGCGCGCGGACTCCAGAAAAGCACAAGAACAAGTTTGCGAAGCGAGGCCTCTAAAACATCAGCGCGAAATTGCGCGGCTGTGGTGTCCTTGGTCTGATGCGCCGTGGGGGTCTGCGTTACCTCGACCATGTCAGCTCCTCATCCTCTTGTCGAATAAATGTCAGATAGACGGGTCGTCGACCCGCGGCGATCGCCTTGGCTTCATATTTTGTCATCGTCCAGCCCGCCCAGGGGGTGCGCCACTCTTGCGCCGTTTCTGCGCCCCAGCGGAAAGCTGAACTGCCCTGGATGCGCGCTAATGTCCAAGCGGCATAGTCATCAATGTCCGTGGCAAAACGTAACTGCGCTCCTGGCTTCATGACCCTCTTTAACCGCGCCAGATTTTCAAGCGAGACAAATCTGCGTTTGCGGTGGCGCCGCTTAGGCCAGGGATCTGGATAAAATAAATAGACATGCGAAAGACAAGCCTCGGGCAATAAATCAAGGGCCAAAGCGGCGTCGCCTTGATGGAGGCGGATATTTGTCAGCCCAAGCTTTTCTATTCTGGACAAGAGCTTGGCCATACCATTTACAAAGGGTTCGCAGCCGAGGAAGTCAACATCAGGCTCGGCCTGCGCCGCCTCAATCAAATGTTCACCGCCGCCAAATCCGATTTCCAGGCGTGTTTCCCGCCTGTCGTTCAAATTAATGGGCTGTGTGAGGTCAAGCGAGAGCTGCGGCAACAGCCCCGCCATCAACGCGCTTTGATGTGCGCGCAGGGCTTTACCCTTTGAGCGGCCATAGAGCCTGTTGGGGGTTTTGGCCTCTTGCGTCATGGATGTTTCGATCAGCGCGCCTATGGCCGGATTGTCCGACCATAGGTGACGGCGAGGGAAGAGGCGTCGCTTAGCTAAAATGCGACTTTAATTGATCAACGAGATCGGTCTTTTCCCAGGAAAAACCGCCATCTGCGTCTGGAGCCCGGCCAAAGTGTCCATAGGCCGAGGTCCGCGCATAGATGGGTCGATTGAGCTGCAGATGTTCGCGAATACCGCGCGGCGTCAGTCTGACAAGTTGGGGCAGAATTGCTTCTAACTTGTCTTCAGCCACATTTCCGGTGCCGTGGAGGTCAACGTAAATCGACAGAGGCTCTGCGACGCCGATGGCGTAGGAAAGCTGCAAGGTGCAACGATCGGCCAGACCTGCCGCAACGACATTTTTAGCAAGATATCTTGCGGCATAGGCAGCGGAGCGGTCGACTTTTGTTGGATCTTTGCCTGAGAAAGCGCCGCCGCCATGAGGCGCGGCGCCGCCATAGGTGTCAACGATGATCTTGCGGCCCGTTAAGCCCGTGTCGCCATCTGGTCCGCCGATAAAGAATTTGCCAGTTGGATTAATATGCCAAACGGTATTTGACGTGATCCAGTCTTTTGGCAGCGCATTGCGTATATAGGGCTCGGCAAGCGCGCGTATGTCGGCTGGCGTGAGCTGCTCATCAATGTGTTGATGAGATAAAACGATCTGCGTTGCTTCAACAGGCGCGCCATTTTCATAGCGCACAGTCACCTGGCTTTTGGCGTCTGGGCCGAGACCTTTTTCTTTGCCGCTGTGACGGGCTTGCGCCAGCACTTCTAAAATTTTGTGCGAATAATATAGCGGGGCGGGCATAAGTTCCGGCGTTTCTTTTACGGCATAGCCAAACATAATGCCCTGATCGCCTGCGCCTTCATCCTTATTTCCGGCAGCGTCAACGCCCTGCGCAATATCAACGGACTGCTCATGAAGGAGAACTTCAATATTCGCTGTGTTCCAGTGAAAGCCGTGTTGTTCGTAGCCAATGGCGCGAATTGCGTTGCGAGCGATTTCAGTGATGCGATCAAAAGAAATATGCGGGCCGCGCACTTCGCCAGCGATCACGACGCGATTTGTCGTGCATAATGTTTCTGCGGCGACGCGTATGGCGTAAGGGTCAATGCCGGCTTTGACGCCCTCACGAAAAAACTCGTCGACGATCTCGTCAGAAATACGATCGCTGACCTTGTCTGGATGTCCTTCTGAAACAGACTCGCTTGTGAAAAGATAATTTTTGCGGGTCAATGCGCGACCTCCCAATTGTCGTGAATTTCCGTGATAGATGAGCGAGTGAAACAAACATTTTGTGTGATGTTTGAAAGATCCCGTCTCGTATCAAATGATCATGATCGGCTCGAGCAATATGGGTCAACAAAAAGGACGCCAGACGCCAAATGCTCAAGCCAGCGCTGAGAGAAAATCCTCTGCCAGCCGCCGTTCGTTTCGTCAAGCCGCTAAGAAGAGTTGTGTTCGTTAAAGCGAACTCATCAGCTTCCCATAGGCGCTTTTAACCTGTTGAGAGGCTGAGAAAAAAGACGGGCATTGCCCGAGGCGCGAGATTTGTCGCATCTCTTAATTTATGATCGTTAAACATTGTCACAATTCTAATGTTTCAGGAAAGTTTATTTAGATTCGCACCTTACTCGCCATATGCGACCATAAAGCGATAAGGGCGCTAACAAGCCACAGCCCAAGAAAAACGCGATCCCCCAGGCGTGAGAAAATCGTGGGCGCGGCAACGCCAGGCAAAGGGCTGTCTATCACCCCCTCTTTTCCAACCGGTAAGGCCTGGAGCACACGTCCATAGGGATCGACAACTGCGGAAACGCCAGTATTGGCGACGCGCACCAGTGGCAAGCCTTCCTCTATGGCGCGCAAGCGGGCTTGAGCAAAATGCTGGTATGGCCCGATCGTGTCGCCAAACCAGCCGTCATTGGTCACATTTAGTAACCAGCCAGGCCGCGGCGCTTGAGGTTTTTTTTCAACGACCTCGCCGGAAAACACAGCCTCATAACAGATCAGCGGCGCGGCAAGCGGCAGTCCTGGCACAGGCAACAGCCTTTGTCCGTCGCCGCGATCCCACACGCCTGGCACGAGATGACTAACGCCAAGGGGGCTCAGCATATTTTCCAAAGGGAGATATTCGCCAAAAGGGACAAGGTGAATTTTATCAAAAAAAGAAACAAGCGTATCGCCGGCAACGACCTCAATTGCGTTATAAATTTTTTGTTTTTGTAAAAACGCATCATCTTGTGCGCGTGCTGCGCCAGTAATGAGAATTTTTTTATTTAGTTTTTCAGCAATCAAGGACAGAGCGACAGGTTGCTGGAAAAGAATAAAGGGAAAGGCGGACTCAGGCCAGATAATATGCGTGATCTGTGTTGAAGATGCTGGCTCATGATATGGCGGCGTGAGGGAGAGCGCTAAATAATGTTCTAAAATTTCAAGTCCATTTTCTGGCTGAAACTTTGCGTCTTGCGGCAGATTAGGCTGCATTAAACGTAATTTTGCGCCATCGAGATAAGTGGTTTCATGTCCATTCAAACGCACCGCGCCAAAGACGCCCATCATGAACAATAGCGCCAAGACAATTATAGGCATGATGAAACGCGAGGCTTGGCGCAATGATACTCTATCTGCCAGAATAGCTGGCGTTGCAAAAATGAGGATGGCGATAAGATTCAAGCCATGAAGGCCGACGACTGCGCTTGTTTGTGCAAGGCTATCGCTGCCTGCCAGGGCCATCCCAACATCATTCCATGGAAAGCCTGATAATATTTTACCGCGCAGCCACTCGGCGCCGCTAAAACCTGTTGAGAGCGCAAAGACACGCCATGGCGTCGCTGACCACAGAAGATCAGCAAAGGAAAAACCAATCGCCGTAAAAAGCGCCAGTCCAGCAGGCAGGCCTAACACAGCCAAAGGCAGCGCCCATGCAAATTGATCAGCCTCGACAAGCAAGGCGGCGCCAAGCCACCAAAGACTGGCGAGAAAATACCCAAAGCCAAGCCACCATCCAACCTTGAAGGAGGCTAAAAGCCTTGCTGTTGTCGAGGAAGAATGTTGTTGGCGGCTGCCGTCAATCAACCAGACTGCAGCGATCATGGGACATGCCATCGCTGGCGTAATATTTATCGGCGCGAGCGCAAGCGTGCCAAATGCGCCGCTGATGAATGCGATCCCATGTCTTGACCAGCCTGTCGCCAGCGTGATGTTGTCAGCAAATGACCAAACACCCGCAGATATTTTATTGCAGCTGGGCAAATGATTGATCGCCTTTAGGCTCTAAACAATTGGACGGAGATATTTACCAGGCGTTGTCAAAGATTTGCGACGTTGGTTTGTCGGCATCAGCTTTTAGGGCGCGCGCGCACACGTAATTTTGCCACGCGACGCGGATCTGCGTCGATAATCTCAAATTCATAGGCTTCAATTGGCGTTGGAATAATCTCTGCGCGCATTGGCACGCGTCCAGCGAGCCAAGCAACCAATCCGCCAATCGTTGTGACTTCAGGCGGCGTGTCTTCCATACGGAAATCGACGCCAAGCGTCTCAGTTACCTCATCAAGATCGGCGCGCGCATCGATGAGATAATCGCCATTTTCCAGTTTCACAATATTTGGCGCTTCGCCAATATCATGTTCGTCTTCAATATCGCCAACAATCATTTCCATGATATCTTCAATGGTAACAAGACCATCCGTGCCGCCATATTCATCGATGACAAGCGCAAGATGCGTTCGTGTCGCTTGCATGCGTATCAGAAGATCAAGCGCAGGCATGGCGCTGGGCACAAACAAAACCGGTTTAAGAAGATTAGCCGAAGAAATTGGCGCATTAAAATCCAGCGTCGAAACGCGCGCCTCGCCAACGCTTTGCGCATCTTCATTCAAGCCGACGCTTTGGGCAATGATATTTATAAAATCTCGAATATGTATCATGCCGCGCGGATCATCGAGCGTATCCGCATAGACGGGCAGGCGTGAATGTCCCGCTTCTTGGAAAAGATGCAAGGCATGACGCAGGGAGAGATCTTGCGAGATGGCGATGATATCGGCGCGCGGGATCATGGCGTCTTGCACGCGCAAATCATGAAGACTGAGAACGTTCTTGAGCAATGCGCGCTCATGGGGAGAAACGTCTCCTGTGGCTTCTTCAAGCGCATCTTCAATATCTTCACGCACCGAGGCTGGCGCAAGACCAAGAAGGCCGCGCAGGCGATCAAGAAGGCTATTGCGCGCATTTTCATTCATGCGTTTGAGATCGTCGTTATTATCAGTTCTGTTTGTCATGATTAGGTCAAATGTGATGGCGTGATGCGCGTGGCGTTTGGTTCGTCATCCATAGAGGCATATGGATCTTTTATCCCCATTTTCATGGCAATCCTGCGCTCCATTAATTCCATTTCCTGCGCGTCAGCGTCACATTCATGATCATAGCCAAGAAGATGAAGAAATCCATGCATCACCATATGCGCGACATGGGCATTGATGGATTTTTTTTGATCAGCAGCTTCTTGAGCAACGGTTTCATAGGCAATGATGATATCTCCAAGAAGTTTTTTTTGTGCAAGATCCCCAGGCGTAGGAAAGGATAAGACATTTGTTGGCTTATTGAGGCCGCGCCATTGCGCATTGAGCTGCTGGATCTCAGTATTATCGCTAAAAACAACACTGACTTCACAGTCATGTGCAAGCGACATGGCGCATTCCTCAAGACTTATCTCGATGCATCGTCTTGTCAGGGCGTCCAGAGCATCCACCTTGGCCCATTGCGCTGCTGCGATATGAACATCTATCTCAGGGCTCATTATTGTAGCTTATCTAAACGTGGTCTGGTTTTTTCCCGGGCGGCACGGTCATAAGCGCCAACAATTTGACGCACGAGTTCGTGACGAACGACATCGGCATCGGAAAATTTAACGCGCCCAATGGTATCAATCTCTGAGAGTAATTCAACAGCCTCAGAAAGACCCGAGGTTTGTCCTGGGGGCAGATCGGTTTGCGAGGGATCCCCGGTGATAATCATGCGCGAACCCTCGCCTAAACGCGTAAGAAACATTTTCATTTGCATGGATGTCGCGTTTTGAGCCTCATCAAGAAGCACGCAGGCGCGCGTTAGTGTGCGGCCACGCATGAAGGCCAGCGGCGCAACTTCAATCATGCCGGTTTGAAGCCCGCGTTCAACCATGCGGGAGTCCATGAAGTCATGGAGCGCGTCAAAGATCGGGCGAAGATAGGGGTCTACCTTCTCCCGCATATCGCCTGGCAGAAAGCCAAGCCGTTCGCCCGCTTCAACGGCCGGGCGTGACAGGATGAGCCGTTCGACGGCGCCTTGCTCCATGAGTTGCACGGCATGCCCGACAGCCAGCCAGGTTTTGCCTGTTCCGGCAGGGCCGACGCCAAACACCAATTCATATCTTTTCATGGCGCGTAAATACTGATCTTGCGCAGCATTGCGCGCCCGCACCAATCCTCTTTTGCGCGTAATAATTTGTTCGAAAGCGCCTCTGGTGGGTTCTGAATTTGGAAACAGGCTGCGTTGACGCGCCGTCTCTTCTATTGCGCCGTCGACGTCGCCAGAGTTTATTTTTTGTCCCTTTGAGATACGCTCATAAAGAGCCTCGAGCACTCTGCGCCCATGTTCACAAGATTCGCCCTTGCCCTTGAGCGTGACATGATTGCCGTTTGCAAAGGAGGCCACGCGCAAGCGTCGCTCGATCTTTGCAAGGTTTTGATCATGAAGTCCAAATACGAGGGCTGCGTATTTATTATTCTCAAAAGCGAGGGTGATTTCTGTATCAGGTTCTGGCGCATCTTCGCGTCGGGTGGCGATCGAAGGGTCATATACCATTGTCAGCTCATATCCTCATTGTGGGGGTAAACTAACGCGCCTGTGAGAGAGTTTGGTCCGGTCTGGCGTATGGAGACAGGCGCTATTTTGCCAATAAGATGCACGGGCCCGTCAACAAATACTGCTTGTAAATAAGGTGTTTTACCGCCGATCTGTCCATCATGGCGTCCTGGTTTTTCAAACAGAACATCTACAACGCGATCAATTGTGGCGGTATTAAAAGCCTGGCGCTGTTCTTCAAGCAGAGATTGGAGAATATGCAGTCGCGCGCTTTTTACCTCATCGCTGATTTGATTGTCGCGTTCTGCGCCAGGCGTTCCCGGGCGCGGCGAATATTTGAATGAATAACTTGAGGCAAAATTCACGGCGCGAATTAATGTCAGCGTCGCCTCAAAGTCAGCATCGCTTTCTCCAGGAAAACCAACAATAAAATCTGATGAGAGCGCAATATCGGCTCTTACCGCGCGAAGGCGCGAGATAATGTCTAAATATGTTTGCGCCGTATGCTTTCGGTTCATGGCTTTTAAAATTGCGTCAGAACCAGCCTGAACAGGCAGATGCACATATGGCATGAGTTTTTCAATTGACCCATGGGCCTCGATCAGATCTTGCGACATGTCGACGGGATGGCTTGTTGTATAGCGTATGCGCGCCACGCCTGAGATGTCAGCGATCTTCTCAATCAGCCGCGCCAGGCTCCACTCCTTGCCCTTTGCGCAAAGGCCGCGATAGGCGTTGACGTTTTGGCCAATGAGGGTGATTTCGCTCACGCCAGCATCAACGAGACGTTGCGTTTCAGCAATGATTTCATCGAGACTTCTCGAGACTTCTGCGCCGCGCGTATAGGGGACAACGCAGAATGAACAAAACTTATCGCAGCCCTCTTGCACGGTGACAAAGGCGGATATGCCGCGCTGGCGTATTTGTTCTTTTGTGGGGTGAGCAAGCGACGAGAATTTATCTTCGACGGAGAATTCAGTATCGACGACGCGCTGACCTGCGCGAGCCTGTTTCAAAAGACCAGGCAGTCGATGATAACTTTGTGGGCCAACAACAAGATCCACGGCCCGTTGCCGTCGTAAGACTTCGTTGCCTTCTGCTTGCGCCACGCAGCCCGCGACAATAATTTTTAGATCGCGACCTTCCGCATTGCGGGTGTTTTTTAAAATAGCGAGTTTGCCAAGTTCCGAATAAATTTTATCGGCGGCTTTTTCACGGATATGGCAGGTATTCAACAACACAAGATCGGCGTCATTTTCATCCTGCGCGCCAATATAACCTTCATTTTCCAGCAACTCGGACATGCGCGTTGTATCGTAAACGTTCATCTGACAGCCATAAGACTTCATCAGAACCTTGCCGACTGGCGTCGACGCGGTAGGGGGCGCTTCCTCGGCAGTCACCTCAGCATTCACAATCGGCTTATTAATGTCAGGGGCTCCTGGACGTATTGGGGTTTGCGACTCGCGATTTAACGTGACGACTGTATAGTATTTTAGCGCATAACGCCGACTCTATTCTTTGTTATTGCGCCTTGTTTCAGATCTCTAAACGCAGATTAATCGCCGCCCGGCGACTGCCGTCAGCGCGTTGGTAATAGTTTTCCCGTCGACCAATCTCCTTAAAGCCGGCGCGGGCGTAGAGTTTTAGCGCCGGAAGATTGTCATCGGCAACTTCAAGAAAGACCAGACGCGCGCCGCGCCGCTCAAGGTTTTCAAGATGTTTTTCCAGTAGCTTACGGCCAAGACCGCTTTCTCGGCGCGTCGGATCAACGGCGAAGGTGAGAATTTCTGCGTCTGGCGGCGTCAGTCGCGACAGGACCATGCCCGCCAATTGGCTTCCTGCGGCGTAAAGCGCGCCGTCTGCAAGAATGGTTGGCTCGGTGAGATAGCTTTCGAAATCGATCTTTGACCAGCCAAAGGCAAATGAAGCGCCGTGAATGCGTTCGCAGCTTTCCGCCCAATCCGCCCCGATTGCTTCCAGGGCGTAGCTTGGCTTGGCGAAAAAACTGGTCAGCATACTCATGCGCCGGGTGTCGCTCTTTGTCAGACTGGTGCTGAATGCACGGACTTCGTATCTGATTTTACAGTATTACGCGACACTGTAACATCTGGCTCCTTCAGATAAAGCGGACGCGCCGGCGCCGATTGTGGAGAGGCCGCCATCCCCAGACGCGCGACGTAAACAATATCAGGCGCCTCTTGAGCACTGATGAGCTGGACTGGGATGGAGCGTAACCGCGCCTCATTGGCAAGCGCTTGCGCTCCTGAGCCAATGAGACGCAAGGGTCCAGATCCAAGGGCGCGCAAGGCTTCATGAGCGCCATCACGCCGTGGCGTTAAAATTGGTCGCCCGTCGGAGCCAAAGGCTGCGAGATAGACTTTGTCATGACGCGCGTCGATGGCGGCGGCTATAACGCCGTCGGTCTCATCCATGATGAGGGGAGCCGCAAGGGCTGAGAGGGTTGAGACGCCCACAATGTCGCATTTACAGGCAAGAGCGACGCCTTGGGCGGCGGCGATGCCGATGCGAATGCCGGTGAAAGAGCCAGGCCCAACCGTCACAGCGACGCGGTCAAGAGAGCGAAAGCCGCCCTCAATCTTTTCCATGACCCTTTTGATGAGCGGCAGCAAGGCCTCAGCATGACCGCGCGCCATTGGCTGCGTTTCAACAGCGAGAGGTTCTGCATGCGCGTCGTCTAAAACACAAGCGGAAATGGCCGGTAGGGCCGTGTCAATTGCAAGGATTCTCATGAGTCGAGATTATGATTGTTTTTCCCTAGCGATCAACACAGCTCCTTGACCAAGGGCGCGCGTCAGACTTTCTCCACTGCCTTAATGTCAGGAAGAAAATGACGCAGGAGATTCTCTATGCCGTTCCGCAATGTCGCCGTTGAGGATGGGCAGCCAGAACAAGCGCCTTTCATGCTGAGGTAAACAACGCCGTCTCTAAAACCGCGAAACACAATATCGCCGCCGTCATTGGCGACGGCTGGCCTCACGCGCGTTTCAATCAGCTCTTTGATCGTATCAACAATTTGCTGGTCATTTGCGTCATAAAACTCGCCGTCTTCTTGCGTCTCTTTCGCGGCATCAATGAGAAGCGGCGCGCCGCTTGTGAAATGCTCCATAATCGTGCCAAGCACGGCTGGCTTTAAATGGGCCCAATCAGTTCCATCCTTCGTGACTGAGATGAAATCAGCCCCATACATCACTGTCACGACGCCGCTAATGCCAAGAAGCGCCTGAGCGAGCGGCGCGTTTGCTGCGCCATCAATATCTTTAAATTCCATTGCGCCTTTTTCAATGACGCTTTGGCCTGGCAGAAATTTCATTGTCAAAGGGTTTGGCGTAGATTCCGTCTGTATAAACATTGTCTTTTCCTTCAGCTGTCCGGTTCAAGGCCGGAGCCTAGAGGGGCGTTCTATCACAAAAGCCATCAGGCGCGTAAAGCCTTGATGATGTGGATGCGCCCGCGTGATCGCCACGATGCGCAACAAAACCGCTCATGCTGATTGCTTAAAAAGAGGCCAGGGCGCGCGTGGGTTACAGATGACTTTCTGAGTAATGATTAAAGAGCGCCTTTGGTTAAAGGCTTTTTTTTGACGTCTGTTGCTGCGTGTTAGGTAAGCGTATCGTTAGATTGTTTTTGTCGTGAGATTTTCTTTGGCTCCCGTCGCGGGCCTTCTATAAGTCTGACCACAACTCCCCAGAGGGTGCGGACGTCTTGTTCAGTAAGAGACATGCGATGAAACATATTGCGTAAGTTACGCGCCATCACAGGTTTTTTTGTCAGGGGACGAAAAAATCCGCGCGTGTCGAGTTGCTCTTCAAGAAAATCAAAAAAAGCAAAGGTCATTTCTCGAGAGGCGGGTGTGGCGCGCGCATCAACGTCAAATGGAGCCACATCGCCATGCGCGGCGCGAAACCACTCATAGCCTGTCAATAAAACAGCTTGCGCTAGGTTGAGCGAGGCATAGGCCGGGTTGACGGGGAAAGTGAGGATGGCGTCAGCAAGCGCAACGTCATCATTATCGAGGCCCGTGCGTTCTGGGCCAAACAGGAAACCGTGTCTTTGGCCTAAGGCCTGACATTGCGCCGTTATCGGAAGGGCTTGCGCAGGAAGGTGTACGGCCTTCATTTGACCGCGCCCACGCGCGGTGGCGGCATAGACAAAAGAGAGATCTTCGACAGCTTCGCGGGTCGTTTGATAGACTTTTGCCGTTTCGAGCAGATAATTTGCCCCAGCGGCGGCGGCATAGGCGCCTTTTCTATAGGCGCCTGTTCGCGGCCATCCTTCGCGCGGCGCGACAAGTCTGAGGTCGGACAAACCAAAATTAGCCATGGCTCTGGCGCACATGCCAATGTTTACGGCCAGTTGCGGCCGCACCAGCACGATCGCCGGCCCGCCCGAAATTAATGTTTTACTCCGATCTGTTCCGGCGCCGACCACATAAACCTCTTCTTGACTTCCTTAGGCAGGAACGGGTCTTTCGTTAAGCGGATCAGGGGGCTGATGCGGCCTGGCGCCTGATTTGCGCAGCCATTCGCCGGCGCTATAAGAACCCTGGCGCGTAGGGATCAGAAGTGATGCAAAAAATTAAAGTAGCTAATCCGGTTGTGGAGCTCGACGGCGATGAGATGACCCGCATTATTTGGGCTTTCATCAAGCAGAAATTGATTTGCCCTTATCTTGATGTTGATTTGCTCTATTACGATCTCAGCGTCCAAAATCGGGATGCAACCGGCGATCAAGTCACAATCGACGCCGCCAACGCCATCAATAAGCATGGCGTTGGGGTGAAATGCGCCACCATCACCCCAGACGAAGCAAGAGTTGAGGAATTCAAGCTTCGGCAGATGTGGAAGTCTCCCAATGGCACGATCCGCAATATTTTGGGCGGCGTGATTTTTCGAGAACCGATTATTTGCGCCAACGTCCCGCGCCTTGTTCCTGGCTGGACGCTTCCGATTATCGTTGGCCGACACGCCTATGGCGATCAATATCGCGCAACGGATTTCAAAGTGCCTGGCAAAGGGCGCTTGACCATTAAATTTGAGGGTGAAGACGGCGCCATTATTGAAAAAGAAGTCTTTTCATTTCCAGGCGCAGGCGTTGCGATGGCTATGTATAATCTTGATGAGTCAATTCGAGAATTTGCGCGCGCAACATTCAACTACGGCATTGCGCGCAAATATCCGGTTTATCTTTCAACCAAGAACACCATTCTCAAAGCCTATGACGGTCGCTTCAAAGATTTATTTCAAGAAATTTATGATGCTGAGTTCAAAGCAACATATCTTCAAATGGGCCTGACATATGAGCATCGTCTCATTGACGATATGGTCGCATCGGCGCTGAAGTGGTCAGGCGGCTATATTTGGGCGTGTAAAAATTATGACGGAGATGTGCAGTCTGATACTGTTGCGCAGGGCTTTGGATCCTTAGGGTTGATGACAAGCGTGCTCATGACGCCGGATGGCAAAACGGTTGAGGCCGAAGCCGCGCATGGCACCGTCACGCGGCATTATCGCGAGCATCAAAAAGGTCACGAAACATCAACAAATTCTATTGCCTCAATCTTTGCCTGGACGCGTGGTCTTGCGCATCGCGCAAAGCTTGACGACAACCTAGAGCTTGCGCGCTTTGCAACCACGCTAGAGAAAGTCTGCGTCTCCACTGTCGAAGACGGATTTATGACAAAGGATCTTGCGCTTCTCGTTGGTCATCACCAAAAATGGCTGTCGACGACGGGATTTCTTGATAAAATTGACGAGAATTTGCGTAAATCACTGCAATAGCGGCTCTTATCAAAAAAACGTCGCTTGAATTTGAGAGAGGCCCGCGTCTCTGTCCACCGCTTGATGGCGCGAGGTTTCTCATTGTGATTGAAAGTAGCGTTTTACGTCTCTATATAACCGCGCAATAGGCCCATAGGGGGATTCGCGGTTATGGTAATCGAACTTGATGTCTCCTATAAGCCGTCGGATGACGAGCCCTTCATGAATGAGCGACAGAAGGAATATTTTCGTCGCAAGCTTTTGTCATGGAAAGACGACATTCTTCAAGAAAGTCGCGAGACGCTTGTTGCTTTACAGAATGAAAATGAAAACCATCCTGACCTGGCTGATCGCGCTTCATCGGAAACAGACCGTGCGCTTGAATTGCGCGCGCGTGATCGTCAGCGCAAATTAATTTCGAAAATTGACGCTGCTTTGGTGCGCATTGACGATGGTAGTTATGGCTATTGTGAAGAAACAGGCGAGCCTATTTCTCTAATGCGTCTGGATGCGCGTCCAATTGCGACGCTTTCCATAGAGGCGCAAGAACGTCATGAACGGCGCGAGAAAGTCTATCGCGACGACTGAGTTTCTCCCATGGCCTGTTGCCTTGGGTCGCCCGTCGCCGCGCAAATCGGCAGCGGCGGGCTTAGTCGGTTAATCCTTATCTGGCCGGCCAAGTAATCTCGCCATTTCCTCTTCAAGCGACTCGAGCGGATCGAGAGCGGGCGCCTGTGAGTCAGACCCCTTTTGGTCGCTGGCGGGGGCTGGCGGTACGAAGGGTGGCGGCGCTTTGGGAGCGACAGGCGGCGGCGGTGGCGGCGCGCTAGGGCTTTTTGC
>DAIRFH010000070.1:0-9785 GCA_036795145.1 Methylocystis sp.
ATATTGCAGCGCGCAGCACTTGGATAGGGGCTAGTCTCTCGTGGGCAGATCTGAATTGCCCCCAACCCCAAGGGCCTTGAGACGACGGCGCTCATCTTCTGTCAAATGCCCATTGGGGTCCACTCTAACCCGAGGCCGGCGCGCCGCTGACCAGACAACGAAGACGCCCGCAAATAGAGCACCCAAGGGAGTAAGCCACAAAAAAAGCGTCGTCATTTTGACGGGAGGACGCAGAAGTACAAAATCACCATAGCGTTCATGAACAAACTGACGGATCTGCGCATCACTCAGACCTTCTTTTAGCTTATCACGCACAAGCACACGAAGATCTCTTGCTAATGATGCATCAGAGTCATCAATCGACTGGTTTTGACAAACAAGACATCGAAGCTCACTGGTAATGGTGCGTGCGCGCGTCTCAAGGACGGGATCACTCAGCATTTCTTCCGGCGTCACGGCATAAGCGCACGGCAGAAACATGAAGATGCATAAGATTGCGGGGAAAAATATCTTCACCTTGGCTGTCCTTGGAGGCTCGAAAGCGGCGCGCGCCGCGCCGCCGCGCCAACACGCAGGCGGCGATCCGCCAATGAAAGAAGCCCCCCAATAGCCATGATAACGGCGCCAATCCAGATCAGAGTCACCATGGGTTTGTAATATAGGCGCGCATCAATCGTGCCATCAGGATGCGACTCGCCAATAGCAGCATAAAGCTGTCCTAATCCAAGAGTGACAATACCAGCCTCAGAACGGGCCATCTTGCGCGCGGGATAGAAACGCTTCGCTGGCTCGATACGCGCGATGCTTACTCCTTGACGTTGAACGGACATAACAGCAAAAATTTCTGAATAATTTGGTCCCTCTCGGGGCGATATTTCCTCTATGACCATTTGATAAGGGCCAACGTCGTAGGCTTTTGACGGCAACATCGCGACAATGCTCTCAACGCCCCAACCTGTCGCAGCAAGCCCTAGAAGACTTAATCCGAGCCCAGAATGCGCAATCGTCGCGCCCCACGCCGAAGATGGCAATCCGCCTAGTCGCGAAAGGAAAGTTCGCGCTGTCATACCGCCAGAGACGACGCGTCGGACAATGTCGCCAAAACTCCCGACAATAAGGTAAAGCGCAAGACCAGCTGTGAAAATCGACAGCAAGGGAGCGCCATACACAACGCCAAAAAACGCTGCCGCTGTTACGCCGATGATAAACGCAAAACGCAACCGCATAAGCGCCGCCGCGAGATCGCCGCGTTTCCATGCGAGCATCTGGCCAATTGGCATTAGAAAAGCAAGCGGCAAGGCAATAGGAATCAGAACTATATTGAAGAAAGGCGCACCGACTGAAATTTTCTCTCCCGTTAAAGATTCCAATAACAGCGGGTAGAGCGTGCCAATAACAACAGTTGCGCAACTTGCGCATAGGAGAAGATTATTCACGACCAATGCGCCCTCGCGCGATATTGGCGCAAACACGCCTCCCAGAGGAAGCGCGCCGGCGCGCATGGCGAAAAGCGACAACGCGCCGCCAATAAAGAAAATCAAAATAGCTAAAATGAATACGCCGCGCTCAGGATCGCTGGCGAAGGCATGTACTGACGTCAGAACGCCCGAACGCACCAAAAATGTGCCGAGCAATGATAATGAGAATGCAAGAATAGACAGAAATATTGTCCATACCTTCAAAGCCTCCCGCTTCTCCATCACCACCACGCTATGAAGCAAGGCGGCGCCAGCAATCCATGGCATGAGTGAGGCGTTTTCTACTGGATCCCAAAACCAAAATCCGCCCCATCCAAGCGTGTAATAGGCCCAATAAGATCCCATTGCGATACCAAGCGTGAGCGCGATCCATGCAAACAGCGCCCATGGTCGAACAATGCGCGCCCAGACAGCGTCAATGCGCCCGCCGATCATCGCAGCAGCAGCAAAAGAAAAGACAATTGAATAGCCAACATAGCCGAGGTAGAGCATCGGCGGATGGATCGCGAGACCCGGATCTTGCAGGATAGGATTAAGATCCCGCCCTTCCCAAGGCGCCGGATAAACACGCGCAAAAGGATTAGACGTCAGCAAGATAAACAGCAGAAAGGCCGCGCCGATTAATCCTTGCACGCTCAATGCGTCAGCGCATAATTTCTTGGGTATATTTGATGAAAATAACGCAATGAGTCCACCGCAAAATGACAGGGTTAACACCCAAAGCAGCATAGAGCCTTCATGATTACCCCACACGCCAGAAATTTTATAAATCATAGGCTTTAAAGAATGAGAATTCTCAATAACATTGACGACAGAAAAATCAGAAACAACATGCGCATATGTTAACGCAGCATAAGAGAAGCTGACAAAAGAAAATTGCGCAATAGCTGATGGGCGTGCGACGCGCATCAAGGCCGGATCATTGAGCCGAGCGCCAGAAAATGGAATCAAAAATTGTATCAAAGCGAGCGCAAAAGCTAGCACAAGCGCATAATGGCCAAGTTCAACGATCATGACTATTCACTTCTTTTCACCCTGCCACACGCCCTGCTTTTTCAACGCATCTGCGACATCCCGTGGCATATAGCGTTCGTCATGCTTAGCCAGAACGCTGTCTGCACGAAGCTTTCCGCTATCCTCCAGCACACCGTCAACAACAACGCCCTGACCCTCGCGAAACAAATCTGGCAACAAACCAGTATAAGCGATCTCTAAATCTTTATTTCTATCGGTTATGATAAATCTCACGTCGCGGCCGTCGTTCTTAACAACACTACCTTCCTTAACAAGCCCGCCAATCCTAAGACGTACGCCAAAACTTGCTTGTTTTTTTGCAAGCTCTGACGGCGTGTAGAAAAAGACAATATTATCTCGCAATGCGAAAAGGATAAGCGCGACAGCCACACCAATTATTGCTAGCGCGCAAACAATCAACGTCATCCGTTTACCCTTGCGCGTCATTTCTCGCCTCTCTCTAACCGCCAATATTTAATTGTTTGGCCAAAGCCTCTAAACGCGCTAGCGCGCCCTTATCATGCGACATGGCCTTACGCGCATCGTTGTAGGCCTGCTTCGCCTTATCTGTCGCGGCAAGAACGCTGTAAGCGCGCATAAGCTTTAGCCACCCTTCAACATCATCGCCATTTTTTCCAAGACGCTCGGCAAGACGCGCGACCATAGACTGGATCATGCGCGATCGTTCATTTTCTGGCATAGCGGCAATATCTTGCCCCTCAACAACCGACCTCTTGGACGCATCAACATTAGGTGGCGTTACCACGCCACGAAGCAAGCCGAGCTGAGCATTCACCGCTCTTAAATAAGGCGCGTCCGGAGGGGCCTGCGCAATGAGCTTGGAAAAAATCTCAGCCGCCTTATTCTTATCGCCCTTCTGAGCAAGGCCAATGCCGATATAAAACCTCGCCATCACGTTTTCAGGATCCAACTCGATCGCCGCTTCAAAATCCTTCATGGCTGCTGCGCTTACCTGACCTTGCGCAACAATCATGCGCGCCTCGCCAAGCGCCGCATATCGCGCTGCCGTCGGACCGAGGAGTCTTATGGCTTCGACATAAGCGTGAATAGCATCTTCGCCGCGTCCCGTTCGTAAAAAATATGGCGCAACAACCTCATAGCCTCGCCCATCGTCAGGATGTTCCCTGAGATGGCGTTCAATCCGCGCAACAGCTCCCGCGATGTCAGTTTGATCTGGCTTAGCGTCAAGGCGGGCTGTCAGAGGCATATCTGACATGTCAAAATGGCCAAGCTGCTGATACAGCGCGATCGTTAATGAGGGGATTATTACAATAGCAAACAGCGCTGCGATCATCCGCCTCTTGCGTGAAGAAGTCGCCAAAGGTTCAACGATTGAGCGACTGCGCAACAGTCGGCGCGCCGCTTCAGCACGCGCATTTTCTGCATCCTGATCATCAAGACGCCCCTCGGCCCGATCTCGATTAATGTCTGCTATCTGAAGCTCAAAAAAAGCTATGTCGGACGCTTTCTCGCCCGCATCCTTCGGACGCAAGGCCAAAGGCCAGAGGATCGCCATGACTGCGACGCCTGTTAATATAGCAAAAGCAACAATAATCATGACGGGCTGATTTACGACCTCCCGGCCTTATTGAAAAGAAGGGTTAAAACTTAGATGCCGAAAACCCGCTGGAAAATCGTCTCAACATGCTTGAAATGATAGGAGAGATCAAAAAGCGCATCGAGCTCCTTGTCGGATAATTTTGCGCTGACCTCCTTGTCTGACCCAAGCAATGCACGAAAATCGCCTTCAGAGTCGTCAAGCGCGCCGCCTTCAAAGGCTTTCCGCCAGACTTTCATTGCGTTGCGCTGAACAAAAACATAGGCGTCTTCGCGTGAGACGCCTTTTTGAGTTAAGGCCAATAGCACGCGTTGCGAATGCACAAGGCCGCCAAGCTTGTCGAGATTCTTCTGCATATTCTCTGGATAGACCAACAGATTATCAATCACCTGCGTAAGACGCATCAGTGCAAAATCCAACGTCACTGTCGCATCAGGCGCAATCATACGCTCAACGGATGAATGCGAAATATCGCGCTCATGCCACAAGGCGACATTCTCCAAGGCTGGCGCCGCCATACCCCGCACTAAACGCGCCAAACCAGTTAGATTTTCCGTTAAAACCGGATTACGTTTATGCGGCATGGCGGAAGAACCCTTTTGTCCAGCAGAAAAATATTCCTCTGCTTCAAGAACTTCCGTGCGCTGCAGATGACGTATTTCTATTGCAAGTCGCTCAATCGACGAGGCAACGACGGCAAGCGTTGCAAAGAACGCAGCATGGCGATCGCGCGGGATGACCTGAGTAGAGACAGGCTCAGAAACGAGACCCAATTTCTGCGCAACATACTCTTCAACTCTGGGATCAATATTGGCAAATGTGCCAACAGCTCCTGAGATTGCACATGTAGCGATTTCTATACGCGCCTGCACAAGCCTTTCACGATTGCGCGTAAACTCAGCATAGGCTTGCGCCATTTTCAATCCAAAAGTTACCGGCTCCGCGTGAATGCCATGCGATCTCCCGATGGTCGGAGTGAATTTATGTTCAAATGCGCGTTTTTTAATTGCTGTCAACAATGCATCAACATCTGCAATCAGCAAATCTGCTGCACGAGAAAGCTGCACGGCAAGACACGTATCCAACACATCAGAACTAGTCATCCCCTGATGGATAAATCGTGAATCTGGTCCAACAAATTCAGCAAGGTGGGTCAGAAATGCGATGACATCATGTTTGGTAACACGCTCTATTTCATCAATACGCGCAACATCAAATTTTATGTGCCCTGCTTTGTCCCAGATATTTTTTGCGCTCTCTTTGGGGATAATTCCCAACTCTGCAAGCGCGTCGCATGCGTAAGCCTCAATCTCAAACCATATGCGAAAACGCGTTTCAGGCTCCCATATGGTTGTCATCTCTTTGCGTGAATAGCGCGGAATCATCTGGCCTCGCAGGAAAAAAGGGGAAGGAAATGCAAACAGCTTTAGCCATTAGGCTATATAGCGCCGCGCTCAAGGTCTTGGGTTCGCAAATTCAAAAAGCCGGGTCAATCCGCCTATTCATGATCAGAAGAATGTCTAACAGGGGTAAGCCATTGTTGCGTATAAGGCTAAGCCGCCAAGCTTCTGTCAAGAAGCGGCTGGTAGCGCAGGAGAAATTGGTTGCCTGGCTTTTTAATTAACAAACAATAATTCTAAAAGACACCCGCGCCTTGTTGGCGCAAGAGAGCTGTTTAGCACGTAGCTTGCATTATGAGCATATCGTCAAGCCTGGAGCCTTAGATGCAAAAAGTAGACGCTCTCGTGTTAGGCGCTGGCATCGTCGGCATTTCAACTGCGCTGCAGCTTCAAGCGCGCCATCGCAACGTTATTCTTGTTGATCGACATGCTAGCGCTGGCCTCGAAACAAGCTTTGGAAACGCCGGCCTTATTGAGCGCTCGTCCATCTTCCCTTATTTCTTTCCAAATAGCCCTTCAAAGCTTTTAAAATACGCGTTGAACCTCGCGCCCGAGGCGCATTATCATTTTTCAGCGTTGCCAGAAATATTTCCTTGGATTTTTCGTTATTTTATCGCCAGCAGGCCTGAGGGAGTCGCGCGCAGTTTCGCCGCCTTCCGCCCTTTGATCGAGAATAGTCTTACTGAACATACGCCACTACTCACAGCTGCCCGCGCAGAAATGCTGATTAGACGCAGTGGCTGGATTAAGCTATTTCGCTATCGCTCTACGTTTGACGCAGGGGCCAAAGAAGCGCAAAAGCTCCGAAACTATGGGCTTGCAATAGATATTCTTGATACAAACTCCCTTCACCAACGAGAGCCTGTACTTAGTCCTGCCCCAGGCGCTCTGCATTTTCTTGATACCGCCTCCATCAGCGATCCCGGGGCTTTGTCAAAAGCCTATGCAGAATTATTTATTGCGCGAGGCGGACGCCTGGTCCAAGGCGACGCCCTCTCGCTTGAACGCAGCGCTGAGGGTTGGCATGTTCAGACGGCTGCAGGGCCCGTCACGGCGAGGGACGCCATAGTTGCGCTTGGTCCGTGGTCAGATGAAATCTTTCGACCCCTTGGGTATAAAATACCACTTGGGGTCAAACGCGGCTATCACGTACATTTTGCAGCCAAGACAACAGCATCACTCTCTCATCCAGTGCTCGACGCGGATAATGGCTTCTTGCTCGCACCGATGACGAGGGGCGTGAGACTAACAACTGGGGCGGAATTTGCGCGACGCGATGCAGCCGCCACACCAACGCAAATTTCACGCTGCGAACCGCTCGCGCGCCAACTCGCTCCCTTGGGCGCACGGCTCGACCATCTCCCCTGGCTTGGGGCACGTCCCTGCCTGCCTGATATGCTTCCTGTGCTTGGCCCCGCACCGCGACATCCGGGCTTGTGGTTCAATTTCGGCCACGCCCACCATGGCCTGACATTGGGACCGATCACAGGCAGGCTACTGGCGGAGCTCTTGACCGGCGCGCCGCCTCTTCTTGATGTCAGCCCGTATCGCGCAGATCGTTTCTAATGCATAAGAAGCCTGCAGCCGAGGCATCAAGTGGCCATTCGGGCAAGACCGGAAACATATTATTACCTTGAGGAAAAAATGGCGGCGGACGTCACCTTCCCTGCGGCGGCGGTTGCAGGACTTTTGTCTTTTCTCTCTCCCTGCGTCCTGCCTTTGGTGCCGCCCTATCTCACCTATCTTGCGGGCGTGAGCATTGAGGATTTGTCGATAGAGACGCGCGCGGCCGCACGACGCGACATAACACTGTCAGCAATATTGTTTGTCATTGGTTTTTCGACTGTATTTATAGCCCTTGGCGCAACGGCGAGCGTCTTTGGCGCACTGCTGCGGGCAAATTTGACAGTCCTGTCTTGGATAGCGGGAATCGCCATTATTTTAATGGGCCTGCATTTCATCGGTCTTTTAAAAATCAGCCTGCTCTATCGTGAAAAAAGAGCTGAAATCACCAAACCAATGGGGCTTGTTGGGTCTTATGTGATGGGCTTGGCCTTTGCTTTTGGCTGGACGCCTTGTATTGGACCAATTCTTGCTGCGATCCTGGCTGTCGCCAGCGCACAAGAGACCGTCAGTCGGGGAGCCCTCCTCCTGGGAGCCTATTCTCTTGGCCTTGGATTGCCCTTCATCGGCGCTGGCTTGGCGCTGGGTCAATTCCTTGCATTTGTCGCACGTTTTCGAAGGCATTTCGATAAAGTTGAGAAGATTGTTGGCGCTCTTTTGATTCTAACGGGCGTCGCTTTCATGAATGGCGGCGTTCAGGAAATGTCCTTCTGGCTTCTCGAACTTTTCCCTGGCCTGGCTACTCTTGGATAGATCCCAAGCCGCAGATTGACCACTGCCTTAATTTACACAAAACCGAGCGCTAACTAACGGTCTTAAAAGGATTTATACGACGACTGCGTCATAATACCACAGAGGCAGATCTGGACGCCGCCGCCATGGTCAGGTCGCAAGCTGCAGCTATGGGTTCAGCCGCATACAAATTTTTTACTAAAAAAGGCTTAGGGAACGGGATGCTGGAAAAAATTGTCGCCTTCTGTCTTCGTCGGCCTTGGATCGTCGTAGCCCTAACCCTCGCCTTAACAGGGGCAGCCGGATATCTTACCGCGGAGAAATTCTCGATCGACACAGACACGGTCAATCTCTTTTCATCCAGTCTGCCGTGGCGACAAAATGAGAATAAACTCTACAAAACTTTTCCAGAAACCGTTGATCTGATCGTCGCTGTCATAGACGCCGACACGCCTGAAAAAGCGGATATGTCAGCCAGGCAGCTCACCGCCGCTCTTAGCGGTAAACCCCTCATCTCACGAGTATGGCAACCAGACGACAATCCATTCTTCCGTAAACATGGCCTGTTATATCTAAGCCAAGAAGATGTTGAACATCATATCGGCATGTTGATTGGCAAGGCTGATGTGCTGCAATCTCTTGCGCAAGATCCAACGTTACGCGGTCTTTCAACAGTTATGTTGGATAATCAAAAACGTACAGCTCCAAGCCCTCGCGCCACAGCTATGTATCTTTCCGGCCTTGATGAGTTTTCCCGCGCCTTTGACGCAATCCTTAAAGGCGAGAAAACAAAAGTTGATTGGCAAAAGCTGCTTGCTGGCGGCGAGTCATCGCCTAACCCTCAATCCGACAACCCTATGGATCAAAAGCGCAGACTTGTTCTCATAAAGCCTGTGATTGATTTCTCAGCATTAGCGCCAGGCGCTGAAGCAATAGAACTCGTTCGAAAAAGCGCCGCCGCCCTCAATCTATCAAAAGAAAACGGAATCAATCTTCGCCTCACAGGTCAGGTTCCGCTTGCCGATGACGAGTTTTCTACACTGTCTGAAAACATGGCGCTGAATACAAGCGTCACGCTCGGTCTTGTCACTTTGATACTCTTTCTCGCGCTTCGATCGCCAAAGTTAATATTTGCCGTTTTGGCTACGCTGATCGTTGGTCTCGTTCTAACTGCCGGCGCAGGCGTCTTATTAATAGGGCGGTTTAATTTAATTTCTGTGGCCTTTGCAGCGTTGTTCATTGGGCTTGGCGTTGATTTTGGCATTCAATTCGCAACACGCTATCGCGAAGAAAGACATGGCGATAATGATCTTGAACGCGCTTTGCTGTCCGCCACAAGAAATATCGGCGGCTCACTGACGCTTGCAGCGGTGTCATTACTCGCAGGGTTTTTTTGTTTCTTGCCGACATCGTTTCTTGGTGTTTCCGAGCTTGGTCTTATCGCCGGCGTTGGGATGATTATCGCATATGTTGCAACTTTGACGTTCTTGCCAGCCTTGATCAAATTACTACGTCCCAAACCAGAACACGTGCCGATATACACGGCCTCGCTCGCAGCCGTTGATCATTGGATCCTACAACATCGCAAACTTGTCTTGGGTGCAACAGCAGCTGTTGTCGCCGCTGGCACACCCTTCTTGCTTCATCTGACTTTTGATTCAAACCCAATGAATCTTCGCGACCAGAAAATCGAATCCGTGGCGACATTTCTTGATCTTTCCAAGGACCCACAAACAGCTCCAAATAAAATTGAGGTTCTTACGCCGTCGATTGAAGCAGCGCGCGATTTAGCTAAAAAAATTGCCGCTCTTCCAGAAGTTGATCATGTCCACTCCATCGATACACTCATACCAAGTGATCAGGATACAAAACTTGCGCTGATTACACGCGCAAAAACTGCCCTCGCAGGTGCGCTTAACCCGACCCCCAAACCCACGCCATCTGACGCAGAAACTATCA
>DAIRFH010000071.1:0-9715 GCA_036795145.1 Methylocystis sp.
AGCTATCCGCAAGTCGCCTTGACCGCCATGTTGCGACATGAGTTTCCTCATGATCATATTTCAACAGAGTATCATACGCGCTCAGGGCCATTCACTCTCGTGCCGCTGCCTGCGCGTCAGGACGCCGCGCATCGCTCGAGCATGGTCTGGTTGATGACGGTTGAGGATGCGCGTCGCAGACTATCCGCGCCCCGCGAAGAATTAGAATTTGAAATCGAAGATTTTGCAAAATCTAAATTTGGCGTGATGCATATTGAAAGCGATATCGGCCAATTCCGTATGGGCGGGATGCAGGTGTCGAGACATGGCATTGGCCGACTCGCGCTTGTTGGCGAAACCTGCCATGTGTTTCCGCCAATCGGCGCACAAGGATTAAACTTGTCTCTGCGCGACGTTGCAGATCTTGAAGATTGTCTGGCAAGCGTGGATCTTAAAAATGAAAGAGAGTTGTCGCGCGCACTTGCGCGATATGACCGTCACCGACACGCCGATATTGGCTTTCGCACCTATGGCGTCGATATTCTCAATCGCTCGCTGATCATTCCCTATCTGCCGGTTGACCTCTTCCGCGGCGCAAGCTTTTTAGCTGTCTCTGCGTTGCATCCCTTACGCCGCGCAATCATTCGCGAAGGCGTCACGCCGCATTTTGCTTTGCCCAGGATGATGCGCGCGAGATCAGATGGTGAGATGGATCGGCGCGCGAGCTAATGCGCGCTGACGTTTGAAAATTAAATTTTATTTCCCTCATCGCCTGGATGAACGCAACGCCAACGCGTGATGGTGAGGTTTGGATGCTCTCCAGACCACTGCGCAATATATGGCATGGCTTGCATCATGCAGGTGCGGGTTGACTCTGTCGCCGTTTCAAAAATCAATTTTCTCTCATCGCATTGAGTTGGCTGAGAGAGTGAGCAAACTGTGAGGATGAGTTCGAGATAATTCATCTTGATCCTCTTAACCAGCAGGTTTGAATGGGATACATCCAAATACTGCAAAGTTAAGATCACTCAGAGTGGGGTCAAGATCTCGCCCTTGCCATAAACCGACGTGTCGCCGCCAAATTTTTGCAGCTTAGATAAAAGAAGCTGCGCCGCTTCTGCGCTCGTTCGCTGCAGACTGCGCGCCAGCAGGCCGGCAAAAGTAAAATGATGCGCGCCGCAATCAAGATAGGTGGCGCCAAAATCTCTGCCTCGCGCGAGCGCGAGGGTGCCACGCTTATTCAGATAGCCAACGCGTCCCTGTGTTGCGCCAAGCACAATCATCGTGCCGGCGATCATCCGGGCGCCAAGCGCATCGCCCGCATCGCCTTCAATGACAATAAGGCCGCGACGCAACCGATCTCCTGCGCGCACGCCAGCAGCGCCCCTCACAATCACACGGCCGCCAGACATGCCCGCCAATTCGCCAGCAAGGGGACCGGCAAGGAAGTCGCCCACATCGCCTTTGATGTCGATTTCCGCGCCAGCATTGCCTGAGGCGGCGAAAGCGCCTGCTGATCCGTTAATTGTTATTTTGCCGCCAAACGCCAGCCGTCCGACCTGGGCGCCGACATCGCCATTCACCTCAATGGTAAAACCTGGCAACAGCTTAGCCCCGATGAGGTCAAATCTTGACGACCCACCCTCAAAGCAAAGGAGTTTTAAGTCTCCTTCAGAAACAGCAAACACATCGCCAACGCAGATCGGCTGACGCGTCACGCCAATGCTGATTTTTTCAATTTCAGCAATGCTGCGGCCAGCAAGACGATCTGGCGTTAAAACGGAAAGATCAACGCGCTGAGAGGGCTCATGGCGCAGCTTGAAGGTAAAGGGCTTCACGGCAGTAACTCCCGCAAATGATAGTGGAAGGGACCAAGCTTGCCGCCATAATTGCCAGCGCCGATGCGCTTGGCGCCCTTATCAGGACCAAGCTCAATAATCGCTTTCAGTCCTGCCCGCATGGCTGCAGACACAGCGGCGTCCGTGAGACCGTCAATCACAATTTCCAGCACGCAGCCAATATCCGCATCAAGCGCGCTTTTGGTTACGCCGCGCAATGTTGGACAATAAGCGTCATTGGTTGACGCGCCCATGCCCTTATATTTCGAACCGACCTTTGATCCAGACCGCACAATGCCCCCCGGGAAAGGCGCGATGGCGTCTGGCACCGCCTGAACGGCTGCAACCCCAGCCTCTGTCGCGCGCATGGTCGAGTCCCAATCAGCCCCCATCACAAGAAGATTGCCGCCGCCGACTGATTTCTTCGTCAAGCCAACTTTAGACTCACAAAAAAACTCGCCATCCATGACCGGCACGCGCCAATAACGACGACCATCAACAAATTTGGACATTTGCCACTTATCGCCAAACTGACGAGTAGCGTCGCCAACTTTAATTTCAAATTCGCCAGGAACCGTTGAGTAAACGGCAGATCCCGGACAGGTCAGCACACATTGACCAAGCCTGTTCACAAGTTGCTTTTCTGCGTCTTTGGAGGACATGGCAAAAAGAAGCGCACGCACGCCAGGTCGGCCATCCGGCGTGTCCTGCGGCGACACTTCATAATCTATGCCCGCTTCACAGCCGCATCCAATGACAGATGTGGCGAAACCAGTCATTGTTTGCGCAGCCTGACGCGCCCATTTCATATTAGGACCCGTTATCAGAATACCCGTCCCGCTCATCGGGAAGGCTTCTGCGAAACTGTCGTCAATGCGAACGCCGTTGCAGATTAATTCCGGCATGCAACCTCCGAAAACCTATTTTCTTTTGGCAGAGCGGCTTCCGAAACATCAAAGATCGTTCGCGGCAACCCATAAAGCTCATCATAGTATCCATCCAGCCGACGATGAATATTTTTATCAAATCCTGGGCTGATATGGAGCGTTTTACCCGTTCGATAATGCGTGACCGCACCCTCGCGCACAACAAGATCGCCATCTTTGAAAACCAAAGCAGCGCGTCGAAACATAGCAGCAATGTCCTTGCTTGGCTTATAAACCGCAATGTCGGCGATTGCATTGACCCCAAGCTGACCACGATCTTTGAAACCAAAAAGTTTTGCGGCGCCAGAGCGGCTCATCTGCGCAATTTCATAAAGACTATATTCGCGCGTCAGTGAGGGCAGCGTTGTTTGCTCAAGCGCTTCCGCAGGAAGTCGCGCCATAACTTGCGCACGGCGATCTGCGCTCATGAGTAAGGCAAAAAGTTCCGGATAGGCGGTGAAAGGTCCGCCATTTGGATGGTCTGTCGTGAAATAAACCTGTTCTGGATTGTTGATCAGCAGAAACAATTCTAACCCCGCCGCCCATTGCACGGCGTTGTAGTAATTTGAAATCTTATAGACATAAGGCACAACGCCACCGCCATTGGCGTCGCCGTCGAAAATAGCGCCCTTTCTTGGAATGCCGCCAGACATGCTGTTGAATTGCTTCAACACATCCGATGAAATCGTCACTGTGTCCGAAAACATCACCTGCCCAACATCAACGGATATATTTGGGTTGGCGTTGATCTTTTCAGCAAAACGCGCGCTTGCTGATGAAAAACCATGCTTTCCTTCTGCGCCATAAGCGTAAAATTGCACATGCGCGAGATGCAACGGCAGACCCTGCGCTGCATCCATCGTATCAAGAGCAGTTTGAATATTGCCTGCAATGCCAAGATTATTCATGTGCAGATGCAGGGGATGATGCACCCCTACTGACGCCGTCGCTTTCTGCAATGTCTGAAAAATCTGACGTGAGGTGACGCCATAGAAGGGCACGACGTCATCGAGCCCAAAGGCCCGCATATTTTCCTTAAAGCCTTCACATCCGCCGGGGTTAATGCACTTGAGGCCGAGGGAATGTGTCTGGGCAACTGTCAGCGCGACATAGTCATTAATGGCGCCTTGCGCTTCATTCTTGCGTAACATCTCCAGCAAAAAGGCGTCATTGCCAAGAACAGTCAGCGCGCCCTTGTCAATGATGGGCACATCATTGAGCTCAAGATGAGTCTGCAAGGCATGATGCGGCGCCATTGCGGGCTCAACGACCGTAGTAAAGCCCATCTGCGCGTATAAACGACCTGTTTCATAGGTCGACCATTTCGCTGTCGAAAGTGGCGTTCCCTCAAGCCGGGCGCGCATCGCCCGATGCAATTCTGGTAAAAGGAGACGCGCCGTATTCACATTGCCGCCGGCAATATGAGAGTGGATGTCAATTGCGCCAGCCATGACGACATGGCCAGAAACATCCATCTCAACATCCGCTTTGCCGCTTATGGGCGGCGCAATAATGCGATCATCCTCAAACCAAACATCGCCAACGCCGTCCCGGCCTGTCGCCGGATCAACAATATGACCGCCACGTAAAACCGTTATCACGACGTCTTCTCCGACAGATGCGCCATGATCGCATGAATAACAGCGCTAACATCAGGCTCAGCGCTTGGCGCCGTCGCCTTGCGCAATGTCATGGCGCCGATGTCCTGCGCATATTCAACTGCGTCATGCGTCACCCCAGGGCGGCCAACTTCAATGTAGAGTCCATGCCCAGGCTCCTTGCCGCGCGGCGCGAGTGTAATAAGCGGCACGTCGGCGCGAGACCATGGCGGCGCTTCGCCATCATAGGATGAAATCCATAATGCGGCGTCAGCCTCGCCGCTTTCAACAAGGCGCTTAGCGTCAAAGCGCCAGCTGTCATGTTCTGGATAGCCGCGGCCAAAACCTGTGCGCGGCGGAAATCCTGTCATCCAGCCAGCGGCCTGAGTTACCCCTGCCGCGCCGGAGCGGGCGCCAATCGGCACGCCTGTCGCGCGCGTCGTAACATTAAGGTCCGCAACGACGCCCTGAAGCATTTCGATCGCCAGCGTATCAATGCCGGCTGACGCCGACCAAATCACCACGGAAAAATGTGCGGCTTTCAGCGTTTGGGCGAGTTTGACGATCTTATCGAGCTCAGCGGCGTCTTGCCGAACAGGACGCTCGCCAATGCAGGCGCGAAGCTGCGCCAAGACATCCGCAACGCCGTCAGGCGTGGCGTCAATTAGCGTCGCGCCCAGACCCGCCGCCTCATTCGCTTGCGCCCCAATCCAAAATAAATGACGCGGCGCGCCTGCTTGCGCCCCATGCTTTGGCGATGCGGCAGGCGCCAGACGCGTCAACATCTCGGGCCATAATTGAGTAAGCCCCGGCCCAACGAATAAGATGCAATCCGCCCGCACGCGCGCCTCATTGGGCGTGGTTGTGAACATGCTAAAAGAGCGCAAGACGTCAAGATCGGCAAGAATTTCATGCGCCGCTAGGTGATCAAAGGCGCCGCGCAAGCGTTCGGCGAGGAGAATCGCCGCCCGCGCGCCAGCAATATCTGCGCCCAAACCAGCAACAACCGGAAAAGTTGAGTCACGCAAAATATCAGCGGCATGCGCATAGGCCGCTTCTACTGTGATCTCTTTGCCATCGAGCGACGCCTTGCTCATTTTTTCCTGCCCTGGCGCGCCTGAGGCCGCCTAAATCCTATGTTTCTGTTTTGAGGCGTTTCCCGCAGATTTGCGCCGGCCTCCTGCAACGAATTCCTGCCTATCAGCGCGCGCCGCGCCTGTCGAGGCGCCTTGGCCGCAGCACGCTCATCTTCCAAAGAGATCAAAACGCAGGCCGCTCAGAAAAAACGCGCAGCGCGTGAATTATTCGGCTGAGCCCGGCGTTTCCCGACAAAGACAACAGCGCCATGCCGATCATTTGCGTCGTTCAGGCGATCATGATATTGAGCCTTCAGCGTAATCCTGCAAGTCTTGCGACCTATAAGCAGGAAGCAGCTGTAAATGTTTCAAATGGAGGAAACACAATGGCTTGGTCCACACCTGTGATCGTAGAAGTCTGCGTCGGAATGGAAGTCACCAGCTACGCGTCCGCCGAGATCTAATCTCAACTCCGACCGGTGCGCATCGCCGCCGGCTGAGGCGTGATCAATCGGGCCGCCAAAAGGTAACGTCGCGCTCTGCGAGGTGCCTTCGGGCGGCTCGATTTTTTTTGCTGCTGCTGTTTGTGGAGGCCTCTTTGTTTTCTCTCCTCGCCAGAACCTCATGTCTCCTGGCCGCGCTCACGCTAACAGCTCACGCGCAGACGACGCCTGCAACATTACTGAGGGACGCTCGGCAGCTTTTTAAACCAATCAACCCCGCCTCATTGACGCAATCGCAAGACACCCCAGCGCGTATTGATCTTGGACGCCGCCTGTTCTTTGAAAACCGCGTTTCAATGGATGGCAATATTAGCTGCGGACATTGTCACCTTGAGGAAAAGCAAGGCAGCGATGGACTGGCAAAAGCGATTGGCGTGTTTGGCAAAGAAAATCCGCGCAACGCGCCAACAATTTACAATGCAGGCCTTAATTTTAAACAGCACTGGCGCGGCGATCGCGCGACGCTTGAGGAACAAGCAGAAAAATCCTTGCTTGGTCCAACGAGTTTCGGAAATGCCGATCAACCAAGCGCGATGAATAAGCTTAAAGCGATCCCTGGCTATCAGGCGGCTTTCCAGGCCGCCTTTCCAACGGATCAAGATCCTATTCAATCAAAAAACTGGGGCCTGGCCGTTGCCGCCTTTGAACGCACGCTTGTAACGCCTGCAAAATTCGACGCCTATTTAACAGGAAGCCTCAGCAACCTGTCGCCTGATGAAGAAAATGGTCTGATTAAATTTATCAATCTTGGCTGCGCAAATTGTCACAATGGCGCAGGCATTGGCGGCGCCGGCTTTCAGAAATTTGGCGTCTATGAAGATTATTGGAAAGAAACCGGCGTGAGTGCGCCTGACAAGGGACGCGCAGACGTTACAAAAAACGATGAGGATCTTTATGTGTTTAAGACGCCGAGCCTGCGCAACGTCGTCATGACAGCGCCCTATTTTCATGACGGCGCGGTTTCAGATCTGTCTAGGGCTATTCATGTCATGGGAAAAACGCAGCTCAACAAAGATCTCTCACAGGGTGACGTCCAAGATATTATCGCCTTTTTAAAAACTCTCACCGGAAAGACGCCTGCAGGATATTCGCCGCCTGAACCATTTCCAGACGTCCAAGAGAAAAAATAAAAATAACGCCAGCTGAAAAAATGACATGTTGTCGCTCAGAAGAATAAAAAAAAATATTGTTTTACTCTTGCTGACGCTTGCGCCAGCAAGCGCTCACGCTGAAAGCGTCACAATAAAAGTTGGCGTTTTGAGACAAACGCATAGTCGTGAAACGCTTTCTATTATTGATCTGCCTGCGCCAGATGACGGTCTTGCAGGCGCGATGCTTGGGGCCGCAGACAATAATACGACAGGTAAATTCACCAATCAAAAATATGAGATCATTGACGCAAAGCTGGGCGACGCGCCAAATGTTGAAAAAGAAGTCGCCGCACTGCTTGAACAAGGCGTTCATCTTATTCTCGCAGATCTCGCGCCGGAGGACTTGTTAACAGCAAGCGCAAGGGCTAGCGCCGCTGATGCGCTGATCCTCAACATCTTTGCGCCCGATGTGCGTCTTCGAGAGGAAGACTGTCGCGCCAATATTGTGCATGTCGCGCCTGACCGGGCGATGCTTGCTGATGGACTGGCGCAATATCTTGTGTGGAAGCAATGGCGACGCTGGTTCTTAATTAAAGGCTCGCATCCTGAAGATGAATTATTAGCCCAAGCCTACCGTCGCGCCGCCAAAAAATTTGGCGCTAAAATTATTGACGAACGTCTCTATGAAGATACAGGCGGCGGAAGACGCAGCGATTCAGGCTCCGTTCAAACACAAAGGCAAATGCCAGCCTTCACGCAAAACGCACCCAATTACGATGTGCTGGTGTCTGCAGACGAATCTGAAGTCTTTAGCCATTATCTGCCCTATCAGACATGGGATCCAAGACCCGTTGTCGGCTCGGCAGGATTGACGCCGACCAATTGGAACGCAAGTCACGAACAATGGGGCGCGCAACAATTACAAAATAGATTTCTGCAAAGCTTTCACCGTCCAATGAATGCGAGAGATAACGCCGCCTGGGTGGCGATGCGCATGATTTCTGAGGCCGCCGTTCGCGCAAAATCAGATAAAGCCAAAGATATTTTAAACTTTATGCGCAGCAGTGACTTCTCTATCGCCGCCTTCAAAGGCCTGCGCTTAACCCTGCGTCTGTGGAACCAACAGCTGCGACAGCCAATTTTATTATCAGACGGACGCTTGACGGTTTCCGTCTCGCCCCAAGACGGCTTTTTGCATCAATATAGCGAACTCGATACGCTTGGCCTCGACCAGGCTGAAACAAAATGCAGGCTCAAATGAATAAAATCGCCTTGGGGCTCATGCTGCCACTCGCCTTCTTCACAGCCCCAGCATGGGCCTATACCGCCTATGTCAGCAATGAAAAAGGCAACACCATCTCCGTCATCGATACGGACAAGCTTGAGGTTGTTGCAACGATCAAGGTTGGCAGGCGCCCAAGAGGGATAGAGCTTAACAAAGAAGGCACTGAACTTTTCGTCTGCGCAGGCGATGATGACGCCATTCAAGTCGTCGATACAAGAACGCGACAGATAACAGGCAAGCTCCCCTCCGGTCCGGATCCGGAGTTGCTCACGCTAAGCCCCAATGGCGATATTATTTATGTTTCCAATGAA
Source organism: Methylocystis sp. (assembly GCA_036795145.1). Classification (GTDB taxonomy): domain Bacteria; phylum Pseudomonadota; class Alphaproteobacteria; order Rhizobiales; family Beijerinckiaceae; genus Methylocystis. Next base: position 8,608 of record DAIRFH010000071.1, read on the forward strand.
AATGATAATTTGGTTACGCTGATCGACGTCAAACGCAAAGAACAGATCGGCGATATTCCAGTGGGCGTCGAACCAGAAGGGATGGCGATAAGTCCAAACGGCAAACTTCTCGTCAACACCTCTGAAACAACCAATATGGCGCATATTATCGACGCTCAGACAAAATCCATCCTCGCCAATATACTCGTTGATAGTCGTCCGCGCTTTGCCGCTTTTAAAAAAGACGGATCTGAACTTTGGGTCTCCTCAGAGGTTGGCGGCACGCTCACCGTCATTGATCCGGCACGGCTTGAGGTAAAAACAAAAATTAGTTTTGACGTGCCCGGCATGTCAAAGGAAGCCATCCAGCCAATCGGCATTTCTATCAGCGGCGACGGTAAAAAAGCCTTTGTTGCCCTTGGTCCCGCCAATCGTGTTGCAGTCATCAATGCTGAAACGAAAGAAGTTGAAAAATATCTTTTAGTTGGGCAGCGCGTTTGGCATCTTGCGTTCACGCCGGATGAAAAATACCTGCTGACGGCCAATGGCGTCTCAAATGACGTCTCTGTCATTGATGTGGCTCATTTGAAGGTGATCAAATCTATTCCTGTTGGCGCCTTTCCCTGGGGCGTGGTCGTGGCGCCGCAATGACCGCTGCGCAAGAGCAGCCGCCTGCCCTGGAGATTGCGAATTTAAGCCATGCCTATGGCGCGCGCACAGCGCTTGAAAACGTCAATCTCTGCGTCACGCCAGGAAAGTTTACGGTTCTTCTTGGGCTGAACGGCGCAGGTAAAACAACTCTTATGTCGCTCGTCACGCGGCTTTATGCCGTCCAGAGCGGCGCAATAAAAATATTTGGTTTCGACATCATGCGGCAGCCTATGTTTGCGCTGCGACGACTTGGCGTTGTTTTTCAGGCCAGGACATTAGATCTTGAATTAAGCCTGTTGCAAAATTTAACCTACCACGCCGCCCTGCATGGCATCGGCGCGTCAAAAGCCAAAACTCTGAGTGAAGAGGCCTTGGCGCGCGTCAATCTTCTCGCCCGTAAAGATGACAAGGCGCGCACCCTATCAGGCGGATTGATGCGCCAGGTGGAAATACTCAGAGCGCTCATGCATGGACCAGC
>DAIRFH010000149.1:0-1776 GCA_036795145.1 Methylocystis sp.
GCATGGGCGACAAAAAAGTCAAATGTCACAACGCCTCGCTGCGCTCTGGCGTTTCTGGCACCTCAACATGAAATCGTCGCATCACGCCATCGACAATGAAGGCGGGAAATAAAGAGAAAAAACGCATCGCGAGATACATGTAAAAGGGAAAGGCAATGACATCTTTGCGTTTTGCCAGGCCGTCTTTAATGAGCCGCGCCGCCTGCGTGTCAGTGATCGCGCTTGGCTGCCAAGATTTTGTGCGCGCAGACATTGGCGTTTTCACAAAACCAGGGATGATCAGGCTGACATGCACATTGTATGGCGCCAGTGCGCCCCTTAAGCAATTCGCCCACATATGAACAGCTGATTTTGTTGCGCAATAGGCTGGCGAATAGGGCAGCGCACGAACGCCCGCCATAGAACCAACAATCGCAAGCTGTCCATGACGACGCGCGCTCATAAGAGACATGATCGGTTCGACTGTATTAAAAACGCCCGTAACATTGATCGCCATCATCGCACGAACCGCTTCTGGCGTTTCCATAATCTGGCCGGGTGAGAGACCGCTGGCGACACCCGCGTTTGCAACAACGAGATCAACGGCGTCTCGCGCATCAGCTTGGACAATCAGCCTTGCCATTTTTTCTTTATCACGCACGTCCGCAACATGCGTTTCAACATCAGCCGCGCCGGCGTTCAAACACTGATGCGCCGTTTGCTGCAGCCTGTCTTCATCGCGACCAAGAAGCACAAGGCTGGCCCTGTCATGGGCGTAAGCAAGCGCAAGCGCGCGTCCAATGCCGCTGGAGGCGCCTGTAATCAGAATGCGACGGGTCATGTTGCATCCAAAGATTTTGGCCTTAACGTCGCCTCGCCAATAATTGCCGGCAGCCGAGAGGGCCCATGCGCAAAAAGGCGCAGAAACACTTCCTTTTCTGACGCGCGCAAAACGCGGCCTGACAGTGTCGCGCGTTCGCCGCGTAATAGCGGCTGCACAAATTTTCCTGACAAGCCAATAATCTCATAATCCTGACGCCAACGTCGCAACATGGCGTCAAAAGCAGCAAGCACTTTCATGCCATGCACAGGCGGCGCGCTGAATCCGATGGTTTTGGCAAGCGCCTCATCAAGATGCAGCGGATTTTGATCGCCCGAGATTTCAGCGTAACGCATCAGATCATCCGCCTCAAAAGGACCAATGATCATTTCTGGGAGTTTGTCGCCGATATTTATCGTCGCGTTCATACGGCGGCTCCCAAGCCCGCGCGGGGCACAAGTCGCAACATAGCGTCAATTTTTGCGACTTGCGTCTTGTGCATGTTGAGGACTGTCGCTTCAATGATGAGACGCGGCGGCGTCTCCTCGCGCCTTATTTCAATATGGATGTCATAATTTTCGCCATGATGAAGCGGCTGGTCATAGTGAAAACTTTGCGACTCATGAACGGGAATGGCGGCTTGCGCAGCACATAAATCATTGAGCAGCGTTGCAAGCGTAGGATCGGTGAGCCAGACAGCTGGATAGGCAAGGGGGACGGTTTGCCCATCGCCGCCTGTCTCGCGCGCATAGGCTTTCGCGCGTACAGGATCGACATGCACGCGCAATGGACCAAACACGATGGGCGGGTCAGTCGGCATGCGAAATAATCAAAACTGCGTTAATGCCGCCAAAGGCGAAGGAGTTTGACATGGCGGCGTCTATTTTATGTTTTTGCGCAACATTCGCTGTTGCGTTGATTGGGCAGCGCGCGTCAGTTTCAAGAAAATTGATGGTTGGCGGCGCGATTTGCGTGCG
>DAIRFH010000072.1:0-9485 GCA_036795145.1 Methylocystis sp.
GGATATGGAAACGTCGCTCCCGCACCAGATATGTCTAGCGCATAAGAGGCGCCAATCGACACGGCCAAACCGCAGGCCGCGACAAGGCCGCGGTTTAATATCTTGGAAATCATCAGCAGATCTCATTTAGCTCGAGAAAAAGGCGGCCGACGCGTAAACGCCGACCCAACAACCTTCTATCGGTTGCGCAAGTGAGTTTTGTGACAATTAAATGAAGTTATTATGTCAGTTAATACTTATATTATTCAAATATTTATTCTGAATATTGCCAATCTGAGTCAATTGCAGGAAGGATAACCTTGAAAATCGAGCCATCGCCGACGCGGGACTCAATCAACAGGCGGCCTCTATGGCGCAACGCAATGTGCTTAACGATGGCCAAGCCCAGACCTGTGCCGCCCTTGGCGCGACTCTTTCCTGTGTCGACCCGATAAAAACGCTCTGTCAATCGCGGAATATGGGACTGATCTATGCCTGGTCCGTGATCGCGCACGCTAAAAGCGACCAACCGGCCCTTTTGTTTGAGTGAGATCTCTATCGGTTGCGCGTCAATTTCACTGCGCCCATATTTCAAAGCGTTTTCGATTAGATTTTCAATAACGCGCGCGAGCTCGTCCCGATCCCCGGGAACAATGACATTGGGCTCGAGATCAAGCGTCAGAGGAATCATATTTTCTTCCGCAATCGGCGCTAAGGTATCGACGATATGCGCAACAAGCATCGTCAAGTCGACCGGCGTCGCTGGATGAACATGCATGTGCTGTTCAATGCGCGATAAGGATAAAAGGTCATCTATCAGTCGCGCCATGCGCGAGGCTTGCTCGCGCATGATCCTTAGAAATTTTTCTCGCGCGACGTCGTCATTTTTTGCTGGCCCCTGCAGAGTCTCGACAAAACCCAGCAGCGATGACAAAGGCGTTCGCAGCTCATGACTGGCATTAGCGACGAAATCAACGCGCATGCGTTCAACACGATAGGCTTCGGTAAGATCGCGCAAGCTGATCATGGCGGCAGTCTCCTGGTCCGCCAATTTGAGCGGCGCAATGTGCGCTTCAAACCATCGCTCCACTGGAGCCTTCTCTGACCAGGATGTTTTTTCTGCAACGCCGCCGGAAAGAACTCTTCCCATTGCGTCCAAAAGATCGGGCGCACGCAGGCTCCGTGATAACGGCTCCCCAATGCGCATCATCGGTGCAAAGCCTCTTGCCGCAAGATTGGCGGCAATGACATAAGTTCTGGCGTCTGTCACAAAAACGGGTTCAGGAAAAGCGTCAATAATTGGTCCGAGTAAGTCGGCAGCTTGTTCTTGCCATTTCAGCGGCGCAATATTTTGACCGGCTCTCTGCGTGCGTGTGCCGCCAAACGTCAAAAAAGAAAAAACGCGCTGGCCAATTTTATCGCTTGTGCGATCGTCCTGCGGCATGGGCGCTTTACTCTCTAGATCTACACATTAACAACTCGAGCAAGCATTGGCTGATCTGATCGATAAGGCAAGAGCTATGTTCTTCCCTTCATCCTGTCGCTCGCATATCTTAGTCACTGTTGCTGAGATCCTCTGGCCGTGGCTGCAACATGATGTTGTAGCCAGCATCTACAACATGAATATCGCCTGTGACGCCGCCAGAGAGCTTGGAAAGAAAATAAAGAGCTGAGCCGCCAATTTCATCCAAGGTAATCATACGCCTTAAGGGACAATGCTGTTTTTGGAACGCGCCCATGGCGCGTGCGCCCGTAATTCCAGCCCCCGCCATGGTGCGCACTGGTCCAGGAGAAAGCGCGTTCACACGAATGCCGCGGGAGCCATAATCAGCTGCAAGATAGCGCACACTTGAATCCAGCGCGGCTTTTGCGACGCCCATGACATTATAATTTGGCATGACATGCGTTCCGCCGGCAAAGCTAACTGTAAGCATAGACCCGCCATGTTTCATGAGGGTCGCCGCGCGTTTAGCAGCTTCGGTAAAAGAAAAGCATGAAATCAACATGGTGCGAACAAAATTTTCTCGCGTTGTATCTGCATAAAGCCCCTTCAACTCGCTCTTGTCAGAATAGGCAAGGGAGTGCACAAGAAAGTCCATTTCACCCCACTCTTTTTCGAGGTGCGCAAAAACAGCGTCAACATCGACGATGTTTTCAACATCACATGGTAAAACAAGCTTGGAGCCAAGCTCTTGCGCAAGCGGCTTGACACGCTTGCCTAAAGCTTCGCCCTGATAGGTGAACGCCATCTCTGCGCCATGCTGCGCGAGAACACGCGAAATGCCATAGGCAATCGAATGGTCGTTGGCGACGCCCATGATCAAGCCACGCTTGCCCTGCATCAACCCTTTTGCGCCCGTCATTGATCTGCTTTCTCTTTAATATCACGTTGCCGTTAAGCGCCAAAACGTGCTGCACGTTAACCGAAACAACGCGCAAAACTTGCGAAGATGGTGACGATTAATCTTTAACGTCTCACAGGTCTAACGCTGAGACAAAGTTAAGCGTCTGGATGTTTGAAAATGAGCGTTGCGTTAGTGCCGCCAAAACCAAATGAATTTGACAATACGGCGCCAATATTCACATTATCGCGCCGCTGTCGCAGAATCGGCATATCCGAAAATTGCGGATCAAGTTCTTCTATATGAGCGCTCTCGCAAATAAAACCATTTTGCATCATCAGCAACGAGTAGATAGCCTCCTGCACGCCTGTAGCGCCAAGCGAATGGCCGGTTAATGATTTGGTCGCTGAAATTGGCGGGCACTTTTCTTCTGCGCCAAAGACTTCTCTTAACGCTTCGATTTCCTTCATATCGCCAACAGGCGTCGATGTTGCGTGCGGATTAATATAATCAATTGGACATTTAACGGTCGCAAGCGCTTGACGCATGCAGCGCACAGCACCCTCTCCCGAAGGCGCGACCATGTCATGTCCATCTGAGGTTGCGCCATAACCGGCGACCTCTGCATAAATTTTTGCGCCGCGCGCCTTGGCGTGTTCATACTCTTCAAGCACAAGAACGCCCGCACCGCCTGCAATCACAAAACCATCACGATTTTTATCATAAGCGCGAGATGCTGTTGATGGACGGTCATTATAAGAGGAAGACATTGCTCCCATGGCGTCAAAGAGAACAGAAAGCTCCCACTCTAGCTCTTCACAACCGCCAGCAAAAATAATGTCCTGCTTGCCATATTGAATCTGCTCATAGGCATTGCCGATGCAATGGTTCGACGTCGCGCAAGCGGAAGAGATTGAATAATTCACACCTTTGATCTTGAACCATACGGCAAGTGTCGCGGAGGCGGTTGATGACATTGCTTTGGGAACAGCAAAGGGTCCAACACGCTTTGGGCCCTTGCAGCGCGTCAAGTCGGCTGACTCCACAATCATATGCGCGGAAGGCCCCCCTGACCCCATTATGATTCCCGTGCGCTCATGTGAGACGTCAGAATCGGTCAGCCCGGCATCAAGGATTGCTTGATCCATAGCGACATGGTTCCATGCCGTACCTGCTGCGTGAAAACGCATCGCGCGTCGATCTACAATCTGGCTAGCATCCAGGCTTGGCATGCCATGAACCTGCGAGCGAAATCCAAGTTCGACATATTTTTCTGCGCGAACGACTCCTGATTTTGCTTCACGTAAGGATGCAACCACTTCCTGAGTGGTATTGCCGATAGAGGAAACAATCCCCATGCCGGTGACGACAACTCGTCTCATTTATTTCCCCCACTCTTCGATTGCGCGCCGCTTGACGAGCACATGATTATTTTGCGCCTGGCACAAATAGGCCAACGCGCAAATCCTTGGCTTCATAGATTCTCTTGCCATCTGCTTCGACAAATCCATCTGCAATGCCAAGAACGAGCTTGCGCAAAATGACACGTTTAAAATCGACGCCGTAGGTCACTTTCTTGACGCTTGGCAGCACCTGATCGGTAAATTTGACCTCGCCAACGCCAAGCGCGCGACCTCTTCCTGGTTGATCCAGCCAGCCAAGAAAAAACCCACACATCTGCCATAAGGCGTCGAGACCCAGACATCCCGGCATGACCGGATCGCCCTTAAAATGACAATCAAAAAACCACAGGTTTGGACTAACGTCGAGTTCGGCACGCATATAGCCCTTCTCAAACGCCCCACCCGTTTCAAAAATCTCAGTAATGCGGTCAAACATCAACATCGGCGGCAAAGGCAGTTGCGCATTGCCGGGACCAAAAAGCTCTTCACGCCCACAGGCCAGCAAATCTTCGTAGCCAAATGACGAACGCCGTTCGCTCATGATGACATCGCCTCCCCCAAAGAGCTTCCAGCTCTATTAATTTTATATTCGCCTCGCCTCTTGACGGCGGCGCCCTTGTGAGTGCGAGGCCAGATCGCTTCAATCCATATCGCCCCCGCAAGGGAGAAGGTTCCGTAACATAGGCGACGGCGCGCTGAAAGCTGTCGCCGCACTTTGTTGAGACGCGTTCCGAAGCCTGGACTGATTGAGTTCGTCGATTTTTTTGCTATGATTCACAAGGATCAGCAAAAACGGGTAGCGATCAATGGACGTTTCGCAGAAATATGCTGCTTGCGTCGCCGGCGGCGGGAAACAAAACACCCGGCGGCGCAGATCGACGCATGCTGTCTTGAGCGCGTCCGGACTTCGGCCGACGCGGCAAAGATTAGCGCTTGGCTCCCTGCTTTTCGATGGGCCCGACCGTCACATCACCGCTGAAGGCCTGTTTGAAGAAGCGATCGCCGCGCGACTATCTGTCTCGCTCGCCACAGTTTATAACACGCTCCACCAATTCACTGCCGCCGGCCTTTTACGTGAGATCGCGGTTGATGGCGCAAAAGTCTATTTTGATACGAATATGGACGCCCATAGTCATTTTCTCAATGAAGAAACAGGCGAACTTCAAGATATTGCCGACCCTGGACTGCATGTGGCCAATATGCCGGTTGCGCCAGAGGGGCTAATAGTCGACAGGGTCGATATCATAATTAGATTGAGAAAAGCACAGGCCTAAAACGCCTTACTCAAACTTTTCTCCAGGGTAGACGCCCCAAAGATTTTCTTGCTGGATAAAGCCGTCAAAATCCTTGCCCGAGACGCGGCACCACTTGCCGTCGCAACTGCGCACTGAGCTTACAACGCCGGGGCTCAATTTAGCGACGGCCGTTTTATGATCGTCTGCGGTCAGTAATTGAGGCTCCTTTTTCCATGGCGCCGTCAAGGCTGTTCGTCTGCCAGAGAGGAGGGAATGCAATACCCAGCCTTCCGCGCCCTCCCAATCCCGAATTTTTCGCCAGGTTTCAAATTCCGCGGTAATTTCTACCGGCAGGCCGGCATGTGTATAGACCCAAACGGTTGGATGCTCCTTACTTGGACCCTCCCGCACATTAACGCGATCTGATTTCAAGCTGACATAACGCGGCACGGGCAAATTGCTGACAGGCCCCTTCTGAGGCTCCTGCGCCAAGATCAGGGGCGCAGCAAAAAGATAAAAGAAAAAGATTGTCGCTGTGGAAACTAGGCGCAAAATGGCGGTTCTGGACTGAGTCATGGTCTAGGAGACGCTCGTCTTGTCTTTGGCCCGTCATCTGCTAGGAAAGCGGCGGCCGGGGTGATTAAGGCGTTATGGATTTGTCGCTTATCGCCGTTAAGACCAGGTTGAGAGGTAAAGAATTTTTTCAGTCGGCGCGACCTTCAGGGTTTCCGGTCTGATTTTTGCGGGCGACAGCCTACGCAATCATGTAGTTGTCTCATATTTATAGACCAAGATAACCGCCACTCAAGGCAAATAAAGCGACCCGAGGGAACGAAGCTTACAATGCCGAAAAAGAAACCGCTCGTCTTTGTAACGCGTCGACTCCCAGAAGTTATTGAGACGCGCATGTGCGAGCTGTTCGACACGCGTCTCAACGAATCAGACCGGCCGTTAACACAAGAAGAGCTCGCTGAAGCCATGCGTAGCGCCGACGTGCTTGTGCCAACGATCACTGATCGAATTGATGCGCATCTGATCGCGCAAGCCGGCGAGAATATGAAACTCATCGCCAATTTTGGTAATGGCGTCGATAATATCGACGTTACCTCCGCGCTTGGCCGCTCAATCACTGTCACTAATACGCCTGGGGTCCTTACCGAAGACACCGCGGATATGACAATGGCGCTCATTCTTTCGGTTGCCCGCCGACTGGTTGAGGGCGCGCGGGCCATTCCGGAGGGTTCCTGGTCTGGATGGTCGCCGACGTGGATGCTGGGTCACCGCATCACGGGCAAGAGATTGGGGATCGTCGGAATGGGACGCATTGGCCAAGCCCTCGCACGGCGCGCCAAAGCCTTTGGCCTATCAATTCATTATCATAACCGGCGTCGGGCGCCGATTGACATTGAAGAGCAGCTTGAGGCGACTTATTGGGAGTCTCTCGATCAGATGCTCGCACGTGTTGATATCATTTCGATTCACTGCCCCCACACACCCGCGACCTATCATCTGCTTTCCGCAAGACGACTGAAATATCTTCGCCCCCACGCCATTCTTGTGAATACGGCCCGTGGTGAAATTGTTGATGAAAATGCGCTTGTGCGCATGTTGGAGGCGCATGAACTGGCTGGCGCCGGACTTGATGTTTTTGAACATGAGCCTGCTGTCTCGCCGCAACTTCTCAAATTAGCTCAAAGTGGAAAAGTTACCCTTTTGCCGCATATGGGTTCTGCGACAAATGAAGGGCGGATAGATATGGGCGAAAAAGTTATCATTAACATCAAGACCTTTATGGATGGCCATCGACCGCCAGACCGGGTTTTACCCAGCATGCTATGAAATCGGCGCGGCCGTGATGTGACGCTTGGCGCAAATAATAAGCGCCTTAAGGAGATGATGAATGAACAAAGTTTTTCGTGGTCTTGTCGTCGTGTTCGGCATATGTGCGCTGATGGCGCCAGCACAGGCGAAAAAGAAAACCGAGACGGACGGGGCAGCCGCAGACCAACAGCAAAGTGCTCCTGCAGAACCAGCCGCGCCGCCCTCTTACCAGCCCTTTCCACATTATCGTAATTTTGTTCTCACAGAAATAAACGGCAAGCCCTCGCCCGTCGATATTTGGATCAACATTGACTCAACCGGTCACGCTCGCGGGTTTTCTGGGTGCAAAAGCTGGTCAGCCGTCTTCGTCATTGGTCAAGACCGCCTTGGCCCTAAATCCATGCCTGCCGTCAACGAACAAAAATGCGACCCTGCGCTCGCCGCCATTGAACGTGATTTCTGGAGCATACTGATTTCTGGGCCTTATTGGGAAAGCAAAGGCGACGATTTGATCTTCAAAGGCGCCAAAGGCGGCTTGATGCGTTTTCAACGCTCTTTGTAATCAGCATCTGCGCGATGCAAAACACGTTTAGTCGCCGCACAGTCTGGGGGCAAAAACTAGGCGTCTGAAGAAGCAAGAAGGGTTTTAACCTGCGCAACCATATCTGTTTCTGCAGCTGAAAATTGCGCTGGTCGTTGCGCCTTCCATTCTTCATTAGTCGTGATTGCCGCCGCCGCCTTTGCCCCAGCAATAAGATCCTTGATTTGTATTTCGCCGCGCGCTTTTTCTTCTGAGCCTTGGATAATCACAAGCGGACTATTGCGGCGATCGGCGTATTTCATCTGCGCCTTCATGCCTGCTGCGCCAAGATAGAGTTCGCTTGCCACGCCCGCTTGACGCAATTGCCCAACCATTTTCTGATAATCCGCAATACGCTCACGATCCAAGACAAGCACAACAACAGGCCCAACATGTGGGCGCGCCATTACGATCGGGCTGCCAACGCGTTTTAAAGCGGCAAAGAGCCGTGACACGCCAATAGAAAAACCGGTCGCGGGCGCATTTTCTGCACGGAAACGACCAACAAGCCCATCATAGCGTCCGCCACCGCCAACTGATCCAAAGCGAACAAGATTGCCTTTTTCATCTTTGGTTTCGAAAGTTAATTCTGCTTCGAAGACAGGACCTGTATAATACTCAAGTCCGCGAACGACAGATGGATCAATGCGGATGCGATCTGAACCAAAACCTGCATCTTTTACCAAAGACTCAATCTCGATTAATTCCTGCGCGCCCTGTGCGCCGATATCGCTCTTGCTAAGCAGAGTAAAAAGATCTGACGTCGATGGGCCATCGCTATATTGTCCTCCCAAACTAAAGGAGAGAATTATGTCAATAGAGTGCTGCGACAGTCCGGCGCCTTTTGTAAAATCACCGCTTTCATCTTTGCGGCCATCGCCAAGCAACTGACGAACGCCATCAGCTCCCAGTCGATCAAGCTTGTCTATGGCACGCAAAACGATCAACCGTCGTACAATGTTTTCGTCGCCTGAAAGTCCAATGGCGTGCAAAACGCCATCCAACGCCTTACGACTGTTAATGCGTATAATATAATCTCCCCGCGCAACGCCGAGTTTTTCCAGCGCATCTGCCGCCATCATACAGATTTCCGCATCAGCCGCGGGAGAAGCTGAGCCAACTGTATCTGCGTCAAATTGCATGAATTGACGGAAACGTCCGGGTCCAGGTTTTTCGTTGCGGTAAACAGCGCCGCAGCGATAAGAGCGATATGGCTTTGGCAGACGATCAAAATTTTGAGCGACAAATCGTGCTAAGGGAGCCGTCAAATCATAACGTAACGACAGCCATTGCTCGTCATCGTCTTGAAATGAAAAAACGCCTTCATTGGGGCGATCTTGATCGGGCAGAAATTTACCAAGCGCTTCCGTATATTCGATGGCGGGTGTCTCAAGCGCCTCAAAGCCGTAAAGCTCATAAACTGAACGAATGACATCCAGCATACGCGCTGTGGCGGCGAGTTCGCCAGCCTCATAATCAACAAGGCCGCGCGGCGCGCGCGCTACAATTTTTGGTTTATTCTCTGATTGATCCATGAAAGCGGTCACCACAACGACATCAAAAAGCTGCGCGTCATGTGACGCGTATGCTCAGACGCCCAGTTTTCAATTCAATGAGCGCCTTCCTAGCATGTTCCAATCAATAGGAAAGCTTAGGCTGGAGCAAAATCTCCGACAAAGAGTCATCATCGATAATGCCAGCGTTCAGTTTTTGAAGAGGGAGAGAAATAGCTTGCGTTAAGCGATCATCACTCTCGCTGCGCCCTTCTCGTCCCCAAGCAACTCAAGGGCTTTGGAGGCGATCGCCTTGGCGTCAAGCTTCGCGCGCGCGATCATGATCTCGTATTTATCATGATCTATATAAATGTCAGGTAATGTCAGGCTACGGAATTTGAATGCGCCTCGAACGCCATCAAGGAGACCATCATCGGAAAGCGCCTGAAAGGCTTGAGCGCCAAAACCGCCGATTGATCCTTCTTCAATAACAATAAGCGCTTCATGATTTGCGGCAAGACGCCGCAACAGATCGCGGTCAACTGGTTTGGCAAATCGCGCGTCAGCCACTGTGGTTGAAACGCCGTAGCTTTCAAGGTCCTCTGCAGCCTTAAGCGCATCAGCCAGACGGG
>DAIRFH010000073.1:0-9452 GCA_036795145.1 Methylocystis sp.
AGCTGCGCTTGACAGAACGGCAAGCGATACCGCTGAGAGAAGAATTTTTTTCATGAGGATGTCCGTCCTTGTGAGGTTTGCGTTGTAATCTGCTAAGGTTTTGTCGCTCTCAGTAAGACCACGTGACAGTTACGCGCAATTCTTCTCAAAGTGCAATTCAATATCTTTGCTAGAAACGTGATTTCTCATAAGAGTGACAAATTCGTCACACATGTGAAAGAGCATAAAAGGCTTCAGAATGCTAAAAAGAAGCCCTTATCTTTGTAAGCCAGCAACTTCACGATTTGCAAAATCCAGCCTGGCCGCCAATGTGCGAATAACGAATTTATGAAATGCATGCGCCAATTCTGGTTCTTCAGTCTCCATGCGCTGCATTGACTGACTTGAGATTCGATAGACGGTAGTTGGTTCGTCTGCAATAACTGAAGCGCCTCTGGGGGCACTGCGATAGAGGCCCATCTCGCCAATTAGCGTATGACCAAGCATAGTGCGCAAGCGCAGTTCCACACCTTCGGCAGATTTGAATAAAATAGTAACGCGACCGGAAGATAATAAATACAGACAATCTGCTGATTGACCTTGAGAAAATAGGTAATCTCCTGGTTGAAGAAGAAGAACCTCTAAATATTTTTCGAGGCTAAAAAAATAGTTGTCTTTACCCAATTCTATTTTCAACCATTCCTCAGTGGAGCGTTTAATTTTCTCTTCATCTGAAGAGGATGTGAGTAAGTTATTTTCACACCATTCGAGTGCAGCATCTAGATTTTGAAAAACGAGACAATCAGAGTCGTTCTGACCGTTCATTAACCCGCCCTTTTGTAGGGAGTTTTCGACTTTATTGGAGAGATTTGAAAGGACAAGTTGGAAGCCTTCTTGCTCAGCATAATGACGCAATTTAACCAAAGTCATTGCGGCAGAGGAATCTATGCCAAGCACTTGTTTAAAGTCTAAAATAAGACTTCGACATGGGCGTTTCTTTGCGGAAATTGTTGTCTTGATGTTCATTAATAAATGATGGGCGCTTCCAAAAAAAATGAAGCCATGTAGCCATATTATTTGAATGCTCTCTCCATATCTGTGTAGTGTGTCTGTTTCATAAATAGGTCGATCAACTCGACTAGAGAAATTGCTGCGGTCCATCGCGTGTTTAATAAGTCTGATTCGTGCAGTATTGACAGCAAAAGTCATGCAAGCCGTAATGATGCCGACACCGACGCCAGCAACGAAATCAAAGCATACAATTGTGAAGAAAATCACGATCAGTTGTAAATAGTCAATGCGCTGCATATTTTGCCAGCTTTTGACGATCCACTCATACAGCATGCTCGCGCCAAGCTGAAGAAGCACCGCGCCAAGAACGGGCATTGGTACATATCCAAGCGCGGAAGGTCCAAGAGCGAGTGGAGACAGGCAGAGTATGCCCACGAGAATACCGCTTAACCGTCCTCTTGCGCCCAAACGATAACTAAATAGCGTGCGACTTACGGAAAGCGTGCCGACGGTCCCGCCACAAAGGCCAGATAAAATATTAGCAAGACCATTAAGTTTTAGTTCTTGATCTAACTCTACTTCTTTTTTTGCTTCGACTTCAATTGCCATGATACTGAGGAGCAGAGTCGCGATGACAACGGTAACAAGCGCACAATATTGCGCGCCGGAACTGACTAATTCATCAGAGTTTATTTTTGAGATGTTGGTGAGAAGCCAAGGTGCTGGAACGGATACCGCATCGGTTGAAATTTGAATGAGCCAGCCAGTTTTTCGCGCCAGATCGATCGACATGTCTGATCCTATGACGCCAAGAAGCACACACACGCCGCCACCAATTAAAGTTCCTGGGAAAGCGAGGGGGTGTTTTGTTGTTTGGGAAATGTTGAGAGCAAGCGCGATTGCTCCGCCAACGAGCAATTTTGCTATGTGAGATCCACTTGCAATATCAGCAAGGAGCTTTAGCGATAGGGATTCTTGCGCAAGCACTCGAATGGCGCCGCTTACAAGAAACCAACCAGAAGCAGCCATAAAGCCGCCAATCACTGGATAAGGCATAAAACGTATCCAGCGCCCTAATTTCAGAGCGCCGAAAATATAGGACGTTACACCAACGATGAGTGTGCCAGTAATAAGCGCGGCAAGCACAGTTGGTCCTATGGTGTCGTGTTGACCACTGCTTATGCTATTTGCTGCAATGACAGTGACAATTGACGCCATAACGGCGACAGCTTTTGAATCAGGTCCTGAGATCGCAAAAGGCAGGCCGCTACCGATAGCAAATATAATTGCTGTAACGCCAGCGCCAATCAGGCTGAAACCTGCGCCTATCGTCAAATAGTCTGCAAGCGGTCCAGAAAAAATTAAAACAGCATAACTCAAAGACGTCGCAATGATCATAATGGGAGTGATGAGCCCCGAGATGACATCTTTGATATTAATATTAAGAGACATAGTTTTAAAATCCTGATCACTCTTTGTGTTTGGCTCGTGGAGTTTCGGCTAAAACAATTCTATTTTTCTTTTAAATGAATTTTTAGCCTGAGAATATTAATTACATATGAGCTCTTCAGACTCGAGCTGCCATTATTCAAGCGGCGCTCTGTCAGCAGTAGGATTGTTTTTATTTTATTAGGATAAATAAATTAAACACCTCGCCCAGTCGGGCTATTTTACGAGCTGTTTGAGACGCCTGCCAAACCTATTTCACAGCAGCACAATGAGATGTGTTTAGTCTGTAAAACTTCCCACATTGAGAAATTAATCATTTAGAGGGTTAGGCGAGTCTTCTTTCATGACGTCAAACATGGGGAGATTTTATTGTGCGAGTGACCGGCTGATCATTTCCGAGTCTTGACTGAGAATATTGAGGTTTTCTCTGTTTAAAGTGAGGAGTGTTTTATCGCGACAACGCTGTACGCCTATGTGATGCAAAAAATGCAAACTGCCTACAACTGTCGCCAAAACGCAGTCTCTAGCCGTGTTAGAGTCGATCAGCGGTATGATTTATGAACGTCATCGTTATTTTCGATAGGGAAATTATTACTTTAAATCAATCACTTATTTGAATGAATCTGTGGCGCCGATATTGTACTGCTGTTGTTGGGTTGACGGACCCTTCCGAGCATTCCCTTCCCAGACTGAAGCCGCTGGTGCGCCAGCGGCCTTTTTGTTTTGAGTTTGAGGCCAACTAACTATTATTTAAGTATTTCTTTAAATTTTTATCTCAGGTGATCGGGCGAGAAAGCGCTATTTAAAAGTTAGAAAGTATCGATAAAACAGTAATTTATGCAAGAAAAGACTGCGGTCTTTTAGCATAAATAGCCACATAAGAGGCTCATTATCGCCTTAAAGCCGTTCAAACAAAGCCATTAAGGCTTGGTCATATCTTCCTCATAACGCGTGCCACGGTCCTGTGTCTTCATTGTCGACAGCTGCCTAATTGGCTTGTTGGCTTGGCGTGAGACGCTTGGAAACTGCTTTAGAAGGGTGGAGGAATGAGAAATAGAACCGGCTCTTTGAACGGATTCGATTCATTCAACCTAGATCATACTACAAGCTCATTTATGTTGCGTAGCCTGTTGGGAGTTGGCGCGGTTGCTCTTGGCCTGTCTGCTGGCTTTTGGGGTTTGCATGAACATAGCCCAAGCTCCAAATCATCAGCTCTTGCTGAGTTGCAGGCATCTGCGACCGTTGCTTCTGCGCCTTCAGCAACATCAAAGCCGTTGGGAGCTGTGCTCGTGGATGTACGTGGTCACGCGCGTGTTGCGACCCGCACGCCTGTCGCGCAAGCTGAACAAGCCGAAGCGGCTAAAATTACGACACAGGTCTCTGAGTTGGCGGAGCCTCGCTCAGTGCCTCCTGTTGAGTCGCAATCTGCTGCGCGCGTTGCTGGGGGCGTTACAACAGCAGAAAATACCGAGCAGTCTGAGCTTTTAAATGATCGCGCACAGATTCTTGCGCCTGTTCCACCGCGCCGGCCAACGCAATTAAAGTTGTCAGCCGAAACAGTATCTGGTCAGCCCTTCCAATCGACAGCTCAAAAGGGTCGAAGGATTGTGGCAACAGCGCCGGTGCAGGATAATCGCTCATTCTTTGAAAAATTCTTTGGCGGCTCTCAGACCCAAGAGCAGCAGAAGCCAGCCGGTCAAGCTCTGGCATATGCTGCGCCTGAAACAGGATCTTTGAGCCGCTCAATTTTTAGTTCTGGGGCATCTAACCCTGCAGCGCGTTATGACAGATATACTGCAGTCTACGACATTTCTGCGAGAACTGTTTATATGCCGGACGGCAGCCGACTTGAGGCCCATTCCGGATTGGGTAGCAGACTAGATGATCCGCGTTTCGTGCATGAACGCATGCATGGCGCGACGCCGCCTCATACCTATAATCTCACTATGAGAGAAGCGCTGTTCCATGGTGTGGAAGCTATCCGTCTCAACCCCATCGGCAACGGTAATATTTTTGGCAGAGCGGGATTGCTTGCCCATACCTATATGCTGGGGCCAAATGGCGACTCAAATGGATGTGTGTCATTTAGAAATTATGATGCTTTTCTGCGCGCCTTTAAGAATGGCGAGGTTAAGCGTTTGGTTGTCGTTGCCCGCATGGACTAATATTCATAAATTTCGGGTGAAGTCGAATGATAAAGAGCGGGGTTTTTCCGCTCTTTTGTCCTGAGCTATAAGCAATAATATCGATCGTACGCATATATTTTGCTCATTATTTTACGTATTCCTTTGGGTTCATACGGTAATAGCTCTCTCTTTTTGTGGGAATAAAAATGATTTTAACCCTAAATCCCGATGGAGATAAGTAGTTATTGGATGTTTTCCTTCGTCCAATTTTTTCAAGATAAACTTATTATGTCGCATGGTTATAATTCTAATCGAAATCTTATTAAAAAACCCCAGACAGCTAACCTTTAAGCAATAGGAAAATAATACGCTAGTGATGTTCATTATGGCGTATTATTTTTTAATATATTAGTGAGGGGCTTTTTAGAGTTATTTCCTAACAAGTTTTTTATACAGAGAAATACGATCATTCTCATAATCATATGCGTCGTAATCTTGAGTTCAGGAAAAAGTTGATTATGAATACGTTTGCGAGAGCGCGTTTTAAATAATATTACCCACGTCGAATAATCACTTGCGATGCGCCATTTTCTCACATTCTTCAGCTGTTCCTTTATTTTGCTTAATGCATTGTGAATATTGGATGGATTGTTCTTTGGCTTTACGGCTTGAGTCGTTTTCCTTGAGGGCGACAAGCGCCAATGCTGCCAGGAGCAGGTAGCCAAACCACTTACCAACTCGCATAAACACTTTCGGCATTTTTATCTCCAGGCGCCAGTTAACTTTGCGAGAAACTCAGAAGGTGTTTCGGAGCCTGAGTTTTCGTGTTGCGTTACGCTAGCGCGCCCTTGTAGGTCGCAACTTAGCGCTTCTGAGTGCTTCAAATGAAGCTCTGGTCGGATATGTCAAGATGCAGTTCTATCACTGGGAATGCCCACGCTATTTTGAACGCCAATTCCCCGCCTCTGTATTGTGCCACTGAGCGCGCAAGCGTTCCACTTTCCAAAGGAAAGAGTATCGGGCAGCATGTCGCATTGAGCAACCGAGCGTTGAGTTGCCGTCAAGCAAGCTGCTTTAGCCAAAGGAGAATAATTCTTTGATCCAGCTGACTGTTTGCTTAACGGCTTAATAAAAAAAGGGTTCACAGTCTAAATAAAATTGTGGCGTTCTTTCGAAACTCTAGCGAGCGGCTTCGAAATGAGTTTTTGCGGTTTCCATATACTCTACAGCTCTGTTGATACGCTTGTCTGAGTTGGTGCCCTTGGCGACTTTGACAGCTTTGCGTAGGAACTTCATACCTTGGCGGATATGATCGACGGGGTTTTGCCATACAGCGCTTCGCGCACGATCAAATGCGCGATCTGCGTGTTCAATGAGTGATGCGCCCTCTGAGGCTTTTCCTGCTTCTATCGCTTCACTTGTTTCTGATATCGCCTGTTCTAGATATTGCTGCTCAGCAAAAGCAAGTTCTGGCGTTAGGGCAAGAGAATAGATTGCGCCAAAAATAGCTAAGATCAAACGATAGGATTTCATGACAGGCTCGCTTCTGCGTGTGGTTGGTCCAATCCCTGGAGGGATTTGATCATATATGTGGCGGTTGGTCCGTAAGTATTAATTTGATGATCGATGTGTATATTTTTATATGGTTTAAAACCATAGCTCTCCCACAAACCGCGGGTATCGTAAACCGAAGTCAGCGCGAGAAAAGACAGCTTCTCTTTGTAGGCGATTTCAATCAGTGTTTCAACTAACTGGCGACTCGCCCTATGTCCGCGCGCATTTGGCAATAATGCAATGTCGTGGAGGTATAAACAGTCTGGGTTTTTGGGTAATTGCCACAAAAGTTCATTTAAAGCAGGGATTTTGTTACATTTCCAGGGATGAGAAAGGGCGTAGCCTGAAATTATGAGCGCTGAGGCAAGAACCAAACAACCTTCTGGAAAAAGGCGCTGTTTTTCTGCCATAACGTCGGGCCGTTCAGGGAGTTGAGGGTGGATTTGTAGAGCGATTGCGTTGATGGCGGAAAAATCATTCTCCGTCGCGAGGCGCCATTTTAATATCACTTTTCAAAGCTTTCGCGTTTAATTTCCAGTTCCAGCCACTCCTCCTCCGCAAGTGATAATTGAGCATTTATCGCTGTAAAAGCTTCTGTAGTCTTTGAGAACCTTGATTGATCTTTTGTGTAAAGCTCTGGGTCGTCTAAGAGGCGTTGAAGCTTTGAGCGGCTTTCTCTTAGTGCTTCTATTTTTTTTGGTAGTTCTGTTAACGCATGCTGTTCTTTGTAGCTAAGCTTGGGTTTGATTAAAGATTTTCTATCATGTGATTTATTATCAGAATTATTTTTCTTTTTTTGGCTCTCCTGCGCTATTTCAGATTGGGTGTGGCGTGATACGCCACTGCCGCGTTGAGAGATCATATCGCTATAGCCGCCAGCGTATTCTCGCCATTGACCAGCGTTTTCATTGATAAGAATGCTCGTGGCGATACGATCCAAAAAATCACGATCGTGGCTGACAATAATTAAAGTGCCAGGGTAGTCAGCAAGCATTTCTTCAAGGAGATCGAGCGTTTCAAGATCAAGGTCATTGGTTGGCTCATCAAGGATTAATAGATTCGAGGGTTTTGCGAGCGCGCGCGCGAGCATCAGTCGACCGCGCTCCCCTCCTGACAGCTTACCGATCGGCGTGCGCGCCTGCTCGGGTTTAAAAAGAAAATCCTTCATATAGCCAATGACATGACGCCGCACGCCATTGATTTCGACTGTATCAGAGCCGCCGCCAGTTAAGGCGTCTTGAAGCGTCAAATCTGCTTTTAAGCTCAGGCGACTTTGCTCAAGCATGGCCATCTCGATCGCAGCGCCAAGGCGCAGCTTGCCGCTATCAGCCAGAAGCTCGCCGGTTAAGAGTTTGACAAGAGTTGTCTTGCCGGCGCCATTTGCTCCGACAACGCCTAGTCTATCTCCTCGTAAAATACGTGTGCTGAATTGATCAACGATAATGCGCTCACCAAAGATCTTAGTCAGCTTTATTGCTTCGATAACCAATTTTCCAGAGATGTGAGCTTCGCTTGCTTCAAGTTTTATGTCGCCGGTTGGCATAACTCTTTGCCGCCGTTCAGTTCGAAGCGCATGTAGTCCGCTCAGGCGTTTAATGTTCCGTTTGCGACGGCCGGAGACGCCATGTCGAAGCCAATGCTCTTCAGCGACAATTTTTCGGTCAAGCTTGTGTTGCTGTTTTTCTTCTTCTTCAAGTTCTTTGTCGCGCCATGTCTCAAACTCTGCGAAGCCACGCCCAAGATGTCTTGCACGGCCACGATCGATCCAGATGGTCTCGCTCGTCAGATTCTGCAGGAAACGGCGATCGTGGCTTATGATGACGATTGCAGATCTCATGCCAGCAAGTTTTTGCTCCAGCCACAGGATTGTGGGGAGGTCGAGGTGGTTTGTTGGCTCATCTAGCAAGAGAATGTCTGGTTCTGGCGCTAAGACACGTGCTAGCGCTGCGCGTCGCGCCTCACCACCCGAAAGATGGACGGGGTTTTCTGTCCCAGTCAACCCAAGTTCATGTAACAGAGTATGAGCGATATGCTCGTCATCGAGTGGACCAAGTCCTGACGAGGCGTAAGTCAGCGTCGTATCAAATCCTACGAGTGACGGTTCT
Organism: Methylocystis sp.; assembly: GCA_036795145.1. GTDB lineage: Bacteria > Pseudomonadota > Alphaproteobacteria > Rhizobiales > Beijerinckiaceae > Methylocystis. The sequence continues at coordinate 8,225 of DAIRFH010000073.1, forward strand.
TGTGGTAAATAGCGCAACGAAACGCCTGGTTGTAGAAATCTTAGGCCCTCATCTGCTTCAATGTCGCCGGCAGCGATTTTTAACAGCGTAGATTTTCCGCAACCATTGCGACCGACAAGACATAAGCGTGCATGAGCTGAAACAGATAAGTCCACGCCCTCTAGCAACGGTTTGCCGCCAAGCGTGAGCATTGCGCCCTGAAGCGTAAGGAGAGGAGGGGAAGCCATTAATCTTTCGCGGGATTGGTGCCGTTAGATGTCTTTTGTCGTTTCAGGATGGCTTTGTCGACCCCCCTGCTTCTTACATGTATAGATATGAAAAGACGATGTGAATTAGATTAGAGAGAAGTTACCGCCACTGAGTGAATAACCCCTATGTTTTAATTTATTGATCAATACTTTGCGATGACAGGCTCCGCCTTATCAAAGTTAAGATGATAGTTTGCACCAGCGCGAATAGTGCTCCATCGGCTGCTATTGGTTGAGTTATTGAGTTGTTGGCCATAATTATTGCCAATCGTGGCCGGGCCGCCGCTTACATCAGAAAAGAGATATTCAGCCTTTGCTGACCAGTTGGATTTAAACATCCATTCAACGCCTGCGCCAGCAGTCCAGCCTGTCTGATAATCAATAGTTTGATATCCAGCAGCTTGTTGAACATCGGCATAGGCGAAGCCGCCCGTTCCATAGAGCCAAAGATCAGGTTGTATCGTTATGCCGCCACGTCCGCGCACAGTGCCAAACCACACCATCTTGCTGCCTGTATTGACATAACCTGGAACATAAGAGGCACCGGTCTGATCATTTAAATTAAGCAGTGCGCTATAGGTCGCACCATTGACGCCGCCAGTCATAGTTGTTCCCTGGAAATCTGTCTCCAGGCCAACCACAAACATTGGCGTCAACTGGTAAGTGTAGCCGGCTTGACCGCCAGCAATGAGACCGCCGCCAGTGGTGTTTGGATTAGCGTTCTTTGTTACGCCGCCATAGACAGCATCCTGGAACCACAAATTATTGCCATTGCTCGCTGTATTGGAGCCGCCGCCAAGATTGAGGCCAAGATATGGGCCAGTCCAATTGGCGACTTGCGCTGTCTTCTCTCCATCTTTTTTGGCGAGCATTGTGAATGGCTCAAGCAGGTCAGGCCGCTTATTGACGTTGGCGTCGAAGTTGAGAGGCCCCCCGAAGGTCAAGCGCCAAGATGGCGGCTCAATGGGGTGGCCCACGAC
>DAIRFH010000150.1:0-1752 GCA_036795145.1 Methylocystis sp.
CAAAATATGTTTTCTCAGCGCCAAATATTTCAGCGGCTTCTTTTTGAGCTTTTAACGCTGGCCCTTCATGAGTGAGCAAATCGCCAAGTTCTAAAACAGAATTATCCAAATCATCTCTAAAAATTGCTTCTCCCAGATGCTCCATAAATATTCTGCCAATAGGGCTTCTGCTATAGAAGATGCCGCCATTATGACCCGGACAAGTCCAAAGTTGATTGCCCTCCTCAGCATAATCCACTAAAGCCCCAAAGAATGGCGTCTTTAGCGTTTCAGCATATTGCTTTAAGCGAGAAACAAGATTTTTAGCAATAAATTCCGGCGTTTCCTCAGCGAGAAACACATAGCCATCGATATAATCCAAAACCTCAACTGGAATATCCTCAAACCGTTTTCTTCTAACCAGAATAACGATCGGCATGTCCAAACCGCGTTTTCTCATCAGATTAATTAATGACGCGGCTTTTCCTTCAATTCCTTTTTTGCCCCAATCAACAACCATGCAGCCGATCGCGGCATCGGTTTGAACGGCGATTTCTGCATCTTCCAAGCGTCTGGCTTTAACGACCTGAAAGCCCATTCTCTCAATAGCAGAAATAATTTCATTAACGCGCATACCCTCAAGATCATCGGTATCGAAAACAGGCGCCGAAAAAAGAAAAGTAAAACGCTGGAAAAAGTTCATGGATCATCGACTCCAAGTCAGAAGCGGTCAGGAGATGCGCCTTATGACCGGCAGCATAATTTCTTATTTGATTACGCCGGCCCTGTCATATAAATAATTACAGATTTGCGACAAGGTCCCTAGGTCTCACTCATCGCCTTCTCCGCGTGAGCTTTAGAAACCCTATCTGCCTCGTTTTAAGAGGCGGACGTCCCTTAGCAAAGGATGACACAAACAGCCACTTAATAATAAGTTTTATAAATCATTCTTTTTATTGTCACACAGGGTGTCTATAAAATTATGGTCTGAAGACTACGATAGGTTTGTGACCACGGATGAACTGGCGCAAACTTATCTAGCTTCAGCGCTACGCTAAGACGCCTGTAACAATGCGTGGTGACGTTCAATGTTACCAACCATATTTAGGATCGAAATTTATCTTATTGTTTTATGATCGGCGAGCGAAGCATCCTGCTTCTCAGTTCATACACAAATGCGCAATGACTTTTTGATCGATATTTGCAGGAACGATATTGTGATAAAGGCTGATCGCCTCTTTCCCAACAGCATTGCCTTCCGCATGGGCGTCAGCATGCAAGACGCCATGTTTGGGCGTTAATCTTTTCTGGATACACTGCGCCTGAACAGAATAAGACGCTGACCCAAAGGTAAAATCCTTAAATTTCATCGATTTTTTTGGCTTGATCGCTAATGTAGCGTTAATGCTGTAGCCGTCTCTCAAGACGCTCTGATCATCAATCAAATAGCTAATGTCCGTATCAATCTCTATCGGCCGCCATCTTGGCTCATTGGCATGCGCTCCCGTAAAGGTCATCACATAGGCAAATAAAACTAGGAGAGCGGGCTTGATCTTCATCTTAATGATACTTCAGTGAAGGCCTCATCCCAAAAGGGTAGATTAAAGTCTGCCGTCGTAGGCTTGGAATGATGCGAATTGATCGTAAATGCTCAAAATACCTAATTTATGCAAGTGATGGCGGTGTTTTTCAAAAGATTTGTGACAAAAAGGCAAAAGCGGATATTTTTTAAATTTTTAATTTGAGAAAAGACCAACGAGAGAGCCATCTGTT